>JBKPFJ010000030.1:0-6366 GCA_046728795.1 Actinomycetota bacterium
AGATGTGTATAAGAGACAGCGCGTGAGGCGCCTGCTCGGCGAGCACGGGACGACGTTCGACCGCAGCTTCGTCTCGTTCTCTCTGTGCTGCCCCTCCCGCTCCACCCTCTTCACCGGCCAGTACGCCCACAACCACGGCGTGCTCGGGAACACGCCGCCGCTCGGCGGCTACCAGAAGCTCGACAAGACGAACTGGCTGCCGCTGTGGCTCCAACGCGCCGGCTACCGCACGGTTCATCTGGGCAAGTTTCTGAATGGCTATGGAAGGGACAACCCGTTCGAGATTCCACCGGGGTGGAGCGAGTGGTACGGCTCGGTGGATCCGTCGACCTACTTGTATTCCGGCTACACGCTGAATGAGAACGGCATCCTCCACACCTACGAGGAGTACTCGACCGACCTCTACAGCCGCCGTGCGTCGGAGCTGATCGCCCGGCTCGCGCCCTCGCGGCGCCCCTTCTTCCTCTCGGTGGCCTTCCTCGCGCCCCACAGCGGGGGCCCGCGCGACCCCGACGACCCGCGCAATCCGGCCACGCCCTCCCCCGCCCCGCGCCACCGCGACGCCTCCGCCGCCGAGCCCGTGCCGCGCCCGCCCTCCTTCAACGAGTTCGACGTCTTGGACAAGCCCGCCTCGATCCGCAGGCGGCCGCTCCTCCGCCCGCTGCGTGTCGTCGGGATCCAGGAGGGCTATCAGCAGCGGCTCGAGTCGCTGCTGGCGGTCGACGAGGGCGTTTCCCAGATCGTGGCCGCGTTGCGCCGCTCGGGCGAGCTCGCCCGCACGCTGATCCTGTTCACCTCGGACAACGGGTTCTTCCACGGCGAGCACAGGGTGCCCGCGGGGAAGGTCCTCGTCTACGAGCCCTCCATCCGCGTGCCGCTGATCCTGCGCGGCCCGGGGGTCCCGGAGGGTGCGCACCGCGGCCAGCTGGTGACGAACGCCGACCTCGCGCCGACGATCCTCGACGCCGCAGGCGCCCACGCCGGGCGAATCGAGGACGGGCGCTCACTCTTCCCGCTGCTCCGAGACCGCGGCCGCCAGTGGGGTCGCGACCTCTTCATCGAGGGCGGGGACGGGGGCCCGGCACCCTTCGACGCGCTGCGTACCTACCGCTACCTCTACGCCGAGTACTCAACCGGCGAGCGCGAGCTGTACGACCTGCGCAGCGACCCGGGCGAGCTCCAGAGCCTGCACACCGATCCCCGATACGCGCCGCTCGTGCACCGGCTCTCGCTGCGCCTGGCCGCGCTGAGAGGCTGCCGGGGCCGTGCCTGCCGGGCCCGCCCCCACCTCGGAGTGCACGTGCACCCGCGGCATCGCTGCGCAACACGGGTCCTGCGCGCCCGGGTCGTCGGCAGCGGCCGCAGCCACGTGGAGCGGGCGGACTTCGTCGTGAAGCACCGGCGCGTCGTGAGCGATCGCCGAGCGCCGTTCGCGAGGCGGGTCCCCCTGCGGCGAGTGCGCCCGGGCCACGCCTTTCGCCTGCGCGCGAAACTCTCAACGGACGACGGGCGGCTCCTCACCGTGGACCGCCGCTCGCGTCGCTGCCCCTGAGCTCGCCGATCACCCGGCGGAGGTAGTCGTTCTCGAAGCGCCCGTCGGGGTCGAGCCGGGCGCGCACCGACGCGAAGCGCTCCCATTCGGCGTAGCGGGGCGCGAGCGTCGCGTCCGACTGGTAGTGGCGCTTCCCCCAGTGGGGTCGACCACCGTACTCGTCCATGATCGACTCGACCGCGCGGAAGTACGTCTCGTACTCCATCCCCAGGTACTGGTGGACCGCCACGTAGCAGGTGTCCTGGCCGTGGGCGGGGCTCAGAAGCGCGTCGTCCCCGGCCACGAAGCGCACCTCGATCGGGAAGCCGACCGGCAGGCGCCGCCCCGGTACCAGCTCGAGCACGCGCTCCACCGCCTCCCGCGCGTGCGCGCGCGGGATTGCGTACTCCATCTCCGTGAAGCGCACCGCGCGCCGGCTCGCGTAGACGCGGTGGCTGCGATCCACCTTGACGGCGCGCGAGACGAGCCCGGTGATCCCCCGGTTGAGCCGTGGGATCAACGTGGGGGCCAGCCGGCCGGTCCGCGCGGCGGCTCCCAGCACCGCGTTCTCGAGCAGCCGCTCCTGGACGAGAAGGCGCCACTCGCTTTCCGGCTCGGGAGGCGCATCGATCCGCTCGCTGAAGCGGCACAGGGCCTTGTCCGTGTATGGGAAGACGTACAGCTCGAAGTGGTCATGAGCGTCGGCATGCTCGTCGAGCCGGTCGAGCGTCTCCCTGAGCGGCCTCGGCTCGTCGACCCGCCGCACGGTAAAGAGCGGCACGCAGCGCAGGGTGATCGCGGAAACCACGCCGAGCGCCCCGAGGCCCACCCTGGCGGCGCGCCAGCCGTCCGGGTTCGACTCCGCGCTCAGCTCGACGACCTCGCCGGAGCCGTCCACCTGCCGCAGCGCCGCGACGTTCGCCGACAGGTTGCGAAACCGCGCGCCGGTCCCGTGGGTCGCGGTGGCGAGCGCGCCCGCTAGCGACTGGCGGTCGATGTCGCCCTGGTTCTCGAGCGCCAGCCCGCGCTCGGCCAGCGCGACCCCGAGCGCGGCGAGCGTCATGCCCGCCTCGACGGTCACGAGCTCGCCGTCCACGGACAGCACGCGGTCCATCCGCGACAGGTCGAGCATGAGCCCGTCCGTGCAGGCGATGTCCGTGAACGAGTGGCCCGAGCCGGCTACCTTCAGTGGACCGCTCGACCCGCCGACGAGCTCCGCCAGCTCCGCTTCGCCACGCGGACGCTCTATGGCCGTGGGCGCGCACCGCTGCTGACCGGCCCAGTTCTGCCAGAGCGGCGACATGCGCCGCGCGAGGCTAGTGCTTCCCGCCGAAAGTAGCGGCGATGATCGGGCGAGCCAGGATCGTGGCTCGCGAGCCCGCGAGCGCAGTCGATGCCGGAGCATCGCGCACCTGTATACGGCTTCGCCGTGGACAGGTGCCAGGCATCGCGGGCGCAGCGAGGCGCGGTCCTGGCCGTCCGAGCGCGACGGTAATTGAGGCGGGGAGCACCTATCCGGTAGCGGCCTTGGCCTTCTCCGCGACCCAGTGGGCCTCGGGGTCCGGCGGCGTGTCGCGCAGGTACCACTCCGCGTCGAGCGCGGCCATGCAGCCCGTCCCGGCGGCCGTGACCGCCTGGCGGTAGGTGTGGTCCACGAGGTCGCCGGCGGCGAACACGCCGGGGAGGCTTGTGCCCGTGGAGCCGGCCTCGACCAGCACGTAGCCGTTCTCGTCGAGCTCGACCTGGCCGCGCACGAGGTCGGAGTTAGGCCGGTGGCCGATCGCGACGAAGGCCCCGTCGATGTCGAGCTGGCGCTCCGACCCGTCGGCGGTGCTCTCCAGGACCGCCCTGCCGAGTGAGCCGTCCTCGCCGGCCTCGAACCGCTCCACCACGTACGGGGTGACGAGCTCGATGTTGTCGATCTCCTTTGCCCGGTCGAGCATGATCGCCGAGGCGCGGAACTCGGGCCGCCGGTGGACGACCTTCACGTCCTTGGCGAACTTCGACAGGAAGGTGGCGTCCTCCATCGCGGTGTCCCCGCCCCCGACGACGACCGTCGGCTTGTCGCGGAAGAAGGCCGCGTCGCAGGTGGCGCAGTAGGAGACGCCGCGTGCCGCCAGCTCGTCCTCGCCGGGCACCCCGAGCTTCTTCGGCTCGGCGCCCATGGCCAGGATCACAGTCTTGGCGAGCAGCTCACGATCGCCCAGGAAGATCCTGTGCAGGCCGCCGTCGCGCGACAGCTCGACGCGGTCCGCGTTTTCCGTCAGGAAGCGGGTGCCGAAGCGCTCGGCCTGGTCGCGGAACTGCTGCATCATCTCGGGGCCGAGCACGCCCTCCGGATAGCCCGGGTAGTTCTCGACGTCGGTGGTCTGCTGGAGCAGGCCGCCCCAGAGGAAGCCCTCGACGACGAGCGGCTCGAGATCGGCGCGAGCCGTGTACAGCGCGGCCGTGTAGCCGGCCGGCCCGCTGCCGATGATGATGACGTTCTCTACCTTCCGATCCTCGCTCACGTGACCTCCGCGGTCATTACTTTACTTTCTGAAGTATAACTTGCCTGCCATCTCGCCACGGTCTTCCTGAGCTGGAAGTAGGCCAGCACGCCCGGCGGAATGGGCAGCCAGAAGGCCACCGCGCGATAGGTCAGTACGGCCGGGAAGACGACGTCGGAGTCGATTCCGAACAGCACGAACGCCCCAATCATGCCCGCGTCGACGGACCCCACGCCTCCGGCCGGTGAGGGGACCAGGTTGGCCGCCATGCCCACGAAGAAGCCCTGTACGAGCACGGCGAACGGGACGTCGCCGCCGAAGGCCTCGAAGCTGGCCCAGAGGACGGCGATGTTCGCGGCCCAGAACCCCACGGCGCCGCACACCGCGAGCGCCCCCCGGCGCGGGTTGAAGATGTAGGCGAGCGCGGTGCGCGTGCCCGTCGCCAGCGTCGCCGGCCCGCTCGCCAGCCGCGTGGCGTAGCGGGCCCGACGGTAGCCCTTCGAGAAGTGCTCGATGCGCCGCTCGATGTCGCGTGGGATGAGGGCCACCAACAGGAAGGCCCCCATCAGCACGGCGGCGACAGCGGCGGGGACGATCGTTCCCCCCAAGGGCGCCTCACCCGGCAGCACGCCGACCCGCAGCAGTATCCCGAAAAGGACCAGCGACACGAGGTATACGGAGTAGAGGAGCACGAGGAAGGCCACCATGCGGCAGGCGGAGCGACGCCGCTCCATGCCCGCCTTGCGGAGCGCCCAGTAGGTGACGGCGATTCCCCCCGCCCCGCCCGCCGAGAAGATGCGCGTGGCGGCGAGCCCGGCCATCGTGATCTGGTACGAGGCCTTCGCGTCGAGCCGCCGCCGCACGATGTCGGTGCCGGTGCCGCCGAGGACGCCGCGGAAGAGGGCCACGTAGGCCGCGAACGCGGCCACGTTGAAGACGAGCGCGGCGACGACCCAGTACCAGGTGGCATCCCCAAGGCGGTCTAGGACGTCCCCGGTGCCGATGACCTTGGGAAACACGAGGTAGACCCCCGCCACGACGGCGAGGAAGAAGGCGAGCCCGGTAAGGAGTCGGCGGCGGTCCTGGAGCAGCGCCTGGAGCGCGCCGACCTGCAGCTCCTCCTGCCGCTCCTCCGCGGTGGTGACCATCAGCCGCTCCTCGACTCCAGCCGGCGCACAGCCCCGGCGAACGCCCGCGCCGCGGGCTCGGCGAGCGGAGCGCTCCGCCTCACGACCTCCGCCAGGGCAAGGCCACCCAGCAGGTCGACCACGTAGTGCTCGCCCAGGTAGACGAGCCCGAACCCGAGGGCCAGCGCGTACGTCCAGCCGACCGTCCCGGGGGTCCTGCCGACGCTCGAGAGCACCTGGGCTGCCATCACCGATGTCCCGAAGTGGAGTGAGGGCATCGCGGCGAAGGGGTTGCCCTGCACCGAATGGTAGAGCGGCTGCCAGAGCCGCTTCCAGAAGCGCTCGCCGGCCTCGGCCATGACGCGGCGCACGGGCTGCGTTGCGCCAGTCTCACCGGCCCACCACGGCGGCGCGGTCGGGAGGATCCAGTAGATGATCGCGCCCAGGTCGAACGTCGCCGCCATCAGGCAGGCGGCGCGCTCGAAGCGCTCCGGGTGGCGCAGCAGGATGTACAGGCAGGTGCCGTGGGGCACCAGGAACCAGGCCCAGTGCACGACGGAAAGGGTGTAGTCGTGCGGGAGGACCTCCCCGGGGCGCCCGAGCGCCCGCTGTAGGCGCCGAGTGGGCTCTTCACCGCAGCCGATCACGCGATCCATGGCGAGGGGGTAGTCCACGCGCAGGCGCGCCAGTTGCGCATCGGGGTCGTCGTCGCCCATGTCGTACTGCGCGTAGTAAGCCCACATCTGGAGGGCATAGATACCAGCGTCTCGAGCCCTTGAGCGCGGAGCGGCCATGGCAAGGGCCACTGGGGCCGGCCAGGTCAGGACGGTCACGGCCAGCGGGCGGAGGCGCAGGCGATGACGTACGAGCGGTGTGACGACGCCGACGGCCACGACGCCCCACGCAAGGCTTCGAAGGGCGCGCGAGGACACGGGGTCCGGGCCAGCCTACACGTCGGCCGGTCCCGGAAGGAGGTCGTCGGGCGGGGGGAGCTCGACGCCGAGCAGCTTCATGCGGCGCTTCAGCGTGCGGTAGGCAAGGCCGTACGTATGGGCCGACGTGTAGCCGTAGCTGACCCAATCGCCGGGGTCGTCGGCGTAGGGAGGAACGAACACGTGCGCCGCCCGTGGCACCAGCTCGAGCACCGTTCGCTCCACCGTCTCGCGGTGGCGAGGGTCCTCGTCGATGGCGTCCTTCAGGAACCGCACCCCGAAGGCCA
>JBKPFJ010000048.1:0-6117 GCA_046728795.1 Actinomycetota bacterium
GCCTTAGTGTTAGGCACACGGCCGACCGAGGACGCCGCCAGGCGCCGGCGACCGGCGTCGTGGCCCAATCAACGCGCGGAGCGCGCCACGGCATCGAGCGCCACGGCCGGCAAGGACGCAGGGAGGCCGTAGTGCTAGGCACACGGCCGACCGAGGACGCCGCCAGGCGCCGGCGATCGGCGTCGTGGCGCGCTCAGCCCACCCGTGCGGCCGTGATCTCCCGCAGCTTCGCCCGGTCGTGGCGGGCCGTGACCGTCCGGACCGTGCCGGAGCGGGACCGCATCGAGACGGACTCCGTGACGGCGCCCTCGCGCCCGAGGAAGTGCACCCCCTCGAGCATCTCGCCGTCCGTCACGCCCGTGGCCGAGAAGAACACGTTGTCGCCCGAGACGAGCCGGTCCGCGTCGAGCACCTCGTCGAGGTCGTAGCCGGCGTCGAGCGCGGCGCGCCGCTCGTCCTCGTCGCGGGGCCAGAGGCGGCCGAGGATCTGGCCGCCCACGCACTTGATCGCGGCGGCCGCGAGGACGCCCTCCGGCGTTCCGCCGATTCCCCATAGCAGGTCCACCGCCGAGCCCTGGGTGACGGCCGCCAGCGCGGCGGAGACGTCGCCGTGCGGGATCAGGCGGATGCGGGCGCCGACGCCGCGGATCTCCGCCATCGCCTCCTCGTGGCGCGGGCGGTCGAGCATGATCACCACGAGGTCGCCGACGTCGACGCCCTTCTCCGTCGCCATCAGCTGCAGCGTCTCGGCGAGCGGCCGGTCGAGGTCGAGCAGGTGGGCGAGCTCCCGTGAGGTGGCCATCTTCAGCATGTAGACGCATGGGCCGGGGTCGAGCATCGTGCCCCGCTCAGCAAGGGCGATCGTGGCGATCGCGTTCGGCAGCCCCTTCGCGCACAGCTCCGTGCCCTCGAGCGGATCGACGGCGATGTCCACCTCCGGCGGCGAGCCGTCACCGATCCGCTCGCCGTTGTAGAGCATCGGCGCCTCGTCCTTCTCCCCCTCCCCGATCACCACCAGGCCGTCCATCGAGACGTTGTCGAGCATCAGGCGCATGGCGTCGACCGCGGCCTGATCGGCCGCCTCCTTCTGACCCCGCCCGATCCAGCGCGCGCAGGCCAGCGCCGCGTACTCCGTGGTCCGGACGAGCTCGAGGGCGAGGTTGCGGTCCGGCCGCGGCGCCCCGTCGGTCACAGCACGCCGGGCGGCTTACGCGCGTCGGTGTAGAAGGCCTGGCGGAGGTAGCCGGCCACGACCAGGCCGACGGCGGCGAGCAGCGCCACGAAGTAGCCGTAGGAGAGTCCGACCTCCACCGAGTCGCCCGGCCGCCCGAGGATGATGCCGTTGCAGAGGATCAGCACGAACGCGGTCATCCCGACGACCATGGTCACTTCGCCCGGCCGCCAGGTGAGCTTGTGCCCCCGGGCGACGATCCAGGTGAGGATGAAGGGCGCCGTGGCCGCCGCGATTAGCAGCCACTGGAGCGTGGTGAAGGTGTCGAAGGCGGTGGCGCTGTCGCCCCCGCTGACCCCGCCGACCGTGGAGTGCGGGTTCGTCGAGCTGGTGGTGAACCAGGGCAGGAAAAGGGACACGACGAGCAGCCCCCCGGCGGCCATCCCCAGGAGCTCGGCGGGCGAGATAGAGGACAGGTGGAGGTACCCCCTGCGCTTCTCGGCCCGCGACGCTTCCACGTGCCGAAAGCTACACAGATAGGCTGGCGCCCGCCAGCCCAAGCGAAAGGAGCAGAGTTTGGCCGTAACAAAGATCATCGAGCTCGTCGGCAGCTCGCCCGAGAGCTCGGATGCGGCGGTTCAGGCGGCGCTGAGCGAGGCGCAGACATCGCTGCGAAACATCAAGGCCGTCGACGTCGTCTCGACCGGCCTTCGCGGCGAGAATCTCAACGAGTGGCGCGCCCTGGTGCGCATCTCCTTCCTGGTCGAGCGCGTCAGCGAGTGACCCGCGGCTAGCCCGGACGTAACGGGCGGGGGTCCCAGGTAGTCTCTAGCCGGGAGCCCCGCCCGTGCGCCCTCAGACCCACACACAGCCCCTTGGAGGGGTCGAGTCGCTGGACAGAGCCGGCGTGGCGGACCTGCTGAGCGATGCACGGGCGCGCACGCTGGCGCTCGTCGCGACCGTCACCGACGACGACCTCGACCGCGTGCACGACCCCTTGATGAGCCCGCTCGTATGGGACCTCGGCCACATCGCCGCGTTCGAGGACCTCTGGCTCTGCCATCGGGTGGGCGAGAACGGTCTCGTCCGGCCCGACTTGGCCGAGGTCTACGACGCGGCTGAGACGCCGCGAGCCGACCGTGGCGACCTGCCCTACCTCCGCCGCGGCGACGCGCTCGCCTACATGGCCACGGTTCGGGAGCGGGCGCTCGGGGTCCTCGACCGGGTGGAGCAGCCGGACGTGATCTGGGACATGGTCATCCAGCACGAGCAGCAGCACAACGAGACCATGCTGCAGACGCTCCAGCTCGCGGCCCCCGGGGTCTTCGCCCCCGACCGCGGCGCGCCCTCGGGGGATCGCCCCGAGGTCGACAGTGTGGAGATTGAGGCCGGGCCCTTCGAGATGGGCGCCGGCGCCGCCGGGTTCGCGTACGACAACGAGCGCCCCCGCCACCGGGTGGAGCTCCCGGCCTTCCGCATTGGGCGCGCGCCCGTGACGAACGGCGAGTTCCTTGAGTTCGTCGAGGACGGCGGCTATCGCCGCCGCGAGCTGTGGAGCCCCGAGGGCTGGGGGTTCCGCGAGGCGGAGCGCTGGAGGCGCCCGCGCTACTGGACGCGCGACGGCCGCGAGCGGCGCTTCGACCGCACCGAGCCGCTCGACCCCGCGCTTCCCGTCATGCACGTCTCCTGGTTCGAGGCCGATGCGTACGCGCGCTGGGCCGGCGCGCGTCTGCCGAGCGAGGAGGAGTGGGAGAAGGCGGCCCTGACGGTGGGGGACGGCCTAGGCCACCTGGACCAGCTCGACTTCGGGCCGGGCAGGGCGGGGCCGTTCGTCGGGGACTGCTGGGAGTGGACCTCGAGCGACTTCACGGGCTACCCGGGCTTCCGCGCCTTCCCGTACCGCGAGTACTCGGAGGTCTTCTTCGGGGGTGACTACAAGGTGCTGCGCGGGGCCTCGTGGGCCACCCGGCCGCGCGTGGCGCGCGAGACCTTCCGCAACTGGGATCACCCGCAGCGCCGGCAGATCTTCTCCGGCTTCAGGCTGGCATGGAGCTCCTGAGCGCCGACATCCGCATCGACCGCTACGGCGTTCGCGACACGCTCGCGGGCGACGTGCGCGACGGGCTGAGCCGGGAGCTGAAGGAGCTCCCTCCCAAGTACTTCTACGACGAGCGCGGCTCCGAGCTGTTCGACCAGATCACGGCCCTTCCCGAGTACTACCCCACTCGCTGCGAGCGGGAGATCCTGAACCGGAACGCCCCGGCCATCATCGAGCGCTCGGGCGCACAGGACCTCGTGGAGCTCGGCTCGGGCACCGCCTCTAAGACCCGGGCCCTCCTGTACGCCATGGCCGGAGCGGGGACGCTGAGGCGCTACGTGCCCTTCGACGTGGACCAGAGCGTGCTCGAGAGCTCCGCGCTCGAGCTCGTGGAGACCTACCCGGGCCTGCGAGTGCACGGGGTGGTCGGCGACTTCGAGCGCGACCTCGGCCGGGTGCCGGACGGCGAGCGACGACTGTTCGCCTTCCTCGGCGGGACGATCGGCAACCTCTACCCCGACGAGCGCGGAGTGTTCCTGGCCCGGCTGCGGGAGCAGATGGGGAAGGCCGACCGGCTCGTGATCGGAACGGACCTGATCAAGGACCGCAGCGTCCTCGAGGCCGCCTATAACGACCGCGAGGGGGTGACTGCCGAGTTCAACCGCAACGTCCTGCGTGTGCTGAACGAGAGCCTCGACGCGGACTTCGACGTCGAGGCCTTCGAGCACGTGGCGTTCTTCGACGAGGCCAACTCTTGGATCGAGCTGCGCCTCCGGGCGAACGGCGCCCAGACCGTGCGGGTGGACGGCGCCGACCTCGAGCTCACCTTCGGCGACGGCGAGGAGATCCGCACGGAGATCAGCGCGAAGTTCACCCAGGAGGCGGTGGCTGGCGAGCTGCACGCCGCGGGCCTCGAGCTCGACGACTTCTTCACCGACGCCGGCGGGCTGTTCGGGCTCGCCTTTGCCTCGCCTCGATGAGGCTCGGAATCAGCCCACAGGGACGTATTTTTGTCGCAGGACGACAAAACGTCGCCCCTGTAGGGGGATTCTGCCGCCCACGCGTGCTCCCGGTGGCGTCGCAGTGGACCTGAGCGGGGCAGGGGCGCTCGTCGCCGGCGGCGCCTCGGGCCTCGGCGAGGCCACCGCGCGCGAGCTCTCCGCCCACGGGGCGCGCGTCACCCTGACGGACTTGAACGAGGAGCGTGGCGCGGCGCTTGCGGAGGAGCTCCGCGGAGCGTTCGTCAAGGCCGACGTGACCGACGAGGCGCAGCTCCGCGCTGCCGTCGAGGCCGCGGCCCCCCTCCGGCTCGTTGTGTCCTGCGCCGGGATCGGCTGGGCCGAGCGCACCGTGAAGCGCGAGGGTCCGGCCGCGCTCGAGCCATTCGAGACGGTGGTGCGCGTCAACCTGATCGGCACCTTCAACGTCCTGCGCCTCTCGGCCGCGGCGATGATCGCGAACGCGCCCGACGGCGACGGGGAGCGCGGGGCCGTGGTCATGACCGCGTCGATCGCCGCCTACGAGGGCCAGATCGGCCAGGCGGCGTACGCCGCCTCAAAGGGCGGCGTCGTCAGCCTGACGCTGCCCGCCGCGCGCGACCTGGCCCGGCTCGGCATCCGCGTCTGCACCATCGCGCCCGGGCTGTTCGACACACCGTTGCTCGCCGCGCTGCCCGAGGAGGCGCGCGAGGCCCTCGGCGCCGGCATCCCCTTTCCGCAGCGGCTCGGCCGGCCCGAGGAGTACGCCCGACTCGCCTGCGAGATCGCCGAGAACCCGATGCTGAACGGCGAGGTCATCCGGCTCGACGGCGCCCTCCGGATGCCCCCCAAGTGACGGCTGACTAGAGTCGAGGGTCGTGCGCTACCGCAGGCTCGGCAACTCGGAGCTCGACGTCTCGGAGGTCTCGCTCGGATCCTGGCTCACGTACGGGCTCGGGGTCGAGCGCGACAGCACCGAGGCCTGCACGCGAGCGGCGTTCGACGCTGGGATCAACCTGTTCGACACGTCGAACGTGTACGGGCATGGGGCCGCGGAGGAGGCCTGGGGGGAGATCCTCTCGGACTTCAGCCGCGACTCCTACGTGCTCGCGACCAAGCTCTTCTTCCAGATGAGCGACACCGACAGGGGGCTGTCGCGCGAGCAGGTCCATAAGCAGCTCGACGCCTCCCTCGCCCGGCTGCGGACGGACTACGTCGATCTCTACCAGTGCCACCGCCCCGATCCCGAGACCCCGATCGAGGAGACGATGGAGGCGCTCACGGAGGTCTGCGAGGCGGGCAAGGTCCGCGAGATCGGGTTCAGCGAGTGGACCGTCGAGCAGATCGCGGCCGGGCTCGAGGTACCCGGCGCCAAGCGCTGGGCCTCCTCCCAGCCGCAATACAACATGATCTGGCGAGCGCCCGAGGCCGAGCTGATCCCCTTCTGCGCGGACCAAGGCATCTCGCAGATCGTGTGGTCGCCCCTGGCCCAGGGCGTGCTGGCCGGCAAGTACAGGCCCGGCGAGCAGCCCCCGGCGGACTCCCGGGCGGCCAGCGACGAAATGGGCATCGCGATGGACCGCTACATGTCGGACGAGGTGCTCGAGGCGGTCCAGCGGCTCGTGCCGGTCGCCGAGGAAGCGGGCCTGACGATGGTCGAGATGGCGCTCGCCTGGGTGCTTCGCGTGGACAACGTCGCCTCGGCCATTATCGGCGCCTCGCGGCCCGAGCAGGTCCACTCGAACGCGGCGGCCTCCGGGATCGAGCTCTCGCAGGACACGCTCGACGCGATCGACGAGGCGCTCGGGGACCTGGTGGTCAAGGGCCCGCGCCTCGCAAACTTCGTCGAGGAGGGCGTGAAGCACCGCGCGTGAGCTGCGGCGCGGGCTTCACTCTCGAGCTGGTCAGGGCGTAATCAGCCTCTGGACAGG
>JBKPFJ010000066.1:0-10896 GCA_046728795.1 Actinomycetota bacterium
GCCAGCGCGAGGCCGACGCCGGCGAGGATCGCTCCGGCGCGCACGACCGCCGCCGGCCCGAACCGCTCCGCGAGCGGGTCGGCCGCCAGCCGCCCGATCGCCATGGTGAGCGAGAAGGCGGCCAGCCCCGCGGCGGCGAGCCCGGGTGACGCCTCCCGCTCCTCGGAGAGCAGCACCGCGCTCCAGTCCCCGACCGACCCCTCGGCGAACAGGGCGCAGAAGCCGATCACACCTAGCGCGACGAGCGCGCGCGTGGGGCGCGCGAAGCTCGGTCCCTCCGGCGTGGCGTCCTCGGCCCCGCTCGCCATCCATCGGGCGAGGAGCACCCCGCTCACGGCACAGAGCGGGCCGACGACCAGGAAGTGGACCTGCGGGCCCACGCCGCTCTCCGCCACGACGCCTCCGACGGCGGCCCCGGCGAGCGCCCCGAAGGAGAACGCGGCGTGGAACGAGGAGAAGATGCGCCGCGCATGACGCTGCTCGGCCAGCGCGCCCTGCGCGTTCATCGCGACGTCGAGCACCCCGGAGCCCGCCCCCAGGAGGAACAGCACCGCGGCGAAGCCGGCCGGCCCCGAGACGGCGGGCGCCAGGGGCAGGAGGCCGCCGTAGAGCACGGCACCGGCCATCACCATGGGTCGGCTTCCCAGCCGCGCCGCGGCGGCTCCCGCGGCGGGCTGCGAGGCCATCAGCCCGGCCGAGCCCACGAACAGCGCCATCCCCAGCTCGCCGGCGTCCAGCCCAGCGCCCGCCTTCAGCGCCGGCATGCGCGAGAACAGCGACGCGAACAGCGCGCCGTTCAGGGCGAAGACGCCGGTGACGGAGACGCGCAGGCGGGTGGGCTCCCGCACCGCGCGCTAGCTCTGGTTGAAGAAGCCCTTCTCGATCAGGCGCGCTCGCTCCTCCGCGGAGACCTCCACGTTGCGCGGCGTGAGCAGGAACACCTTGTCGGCGATCCGTTGCATGCCGCCGTCGAGCGCGTACGTGAGGCCCGAGGAGAAGTCGATCAGGCGCTTCGAGAGGTCCGTGTCGGTGCTCTGGAGGTTCAGGATCACCGGGATGGCGTCCTTGAACTGGTCCGCGATCTGCTGGGCGTCGTTGAAGTTCTTCGGCACCACGAGGTGAACCTGGATCTCGCCCGACGTCGAGCGACCGTTTCCTACCGACCGCAGCGCGCGCGTGTCGCGCCCCGAGCGCGGCTCGTCGGCGAAGATGTCGTCGAAGTCGTCGCGGCGGCGACGCTGGAGCCGGCGGACGTTCGGCCGATCGCGATAGCGGTCCTCGAGCTCGGCCTCCGGCTCCGGCTCGGGGGCCGGTTCGACGCGTTGTTCCTCCTCCTCGGCGAGGCCGAAGTAGACGAGGGCGCGGTGCCAGGTGTCGCGAAGTGCCATAACTCCGTGCGGTTTTCGCCCGCGATGGCGAAATCCCTTGTCGAACAAGGTACAGCGTGGCGCAGCGGTGACAAGCCGATTCGAGGTGGTGAGGCGCCTCCCAGGAGGCCAGATGAGGCTCGTCGGCGAGAGCGCCGGGGACGGACGACCCATCGTGCTCCTCCACGGGCTGTCGGCCACGCGGCGCAACGTGGTCCAGGGTTCCCGCCTCCTGATCCGCCAGGGCTATCGCCTCGTAGCCTACGACGCACGGGGACACGGCGAGTCGGACCCGCCACCCGAGCCCGACGCCTACTCGTACGCCGACCTCGTGGACGATCTCGACGCGGTGCTCGACGAGCTCGCGATCGAGCGGCCGATCCTGGCCGGGGCGTCGATGGGCGCGACCACCACGATGACCTGGACGCTCGAGCACCCGGAGCGGGTGCCGGCGCTCGTCCAGATCACGCCTGCATACGCCGGGGTACCGCGCTCGGACGGCGTCGAGGACCACCAGTGGCGCCGCTTCGCCGACGTGCTCGAGGAGGGCGGGATCGAGGCGTTCGTGGAGATCGCCGAGCCAGCGGGGCTCCCCGAGAAGTGGCGCGAGTCGACCCGGACCGCGACGCGCCAGCGGCTCGAGCGCCACCGCCACCTCGATGCGATCCCGGACGCGCTGCGCACCGTGCCCTTCTCGGAGGCGTTCCACGGCCTCGAGCTGCTCGAGCGGATCGAGATGCCGGTGCTGATAGTGGGGACCCGGGACGAAGCGGAGGGCCTGCACCCGATCGAGGTCGCGAGGCAGTACGCCGAGCGGCTCCCGAACGCCGAGCTGGTGGTCGAGGACCCCGGTGAGTCACCGCTCGCCTGGCAGGGCGCGAAGCTCTCCCGGGCGATCGCGGGCTTCCTCGCTCGGCACGGCCTTCAGCCGTAGAGAACGGACCCCAACCGCACGATCGTCGCCCCCTCCTGGACCGCGACCTCGTAGTCCTGGCTCGTGCCCATCGAGAGCCGCCCGAGACCGTGCTCGGCCGCCAGCTCGGCGAGACGGGCGAAGTAAGGCCGGCTCTCCTCCGGGTCCTCCGCGAATGGCGGCATCGTCATGAGGCCCGCGACCGAAACGGGACAGCGCTCGATGAAGGCGCCCAGCTCGGCCGGGGCGATCCCCTCCTTCGAATCCTCCCCGGCCACGTTCACCTGGACCAGCACCTCGCCCGCAGGCACCGACTCGAGCCGCCTGAGCGCGGAGTCGGAGGCCACCGAGTGGATGAGTCGGACCCGAGGGGCGACGTCCTTCACCTTCCGGCTCTGCAAGGCGCCAATGAAGTCCCAGGTGAAGAGATCGCCGTGTCGCTCCTGCTTCGCGATCAGGTCCTGGGCCCGGTTCTCGCCCACAAGCTCTATGCCCGCCTCGGCCAGGGCCGGCAGGTCTTCGGCGGGCACGTACTTGATCGCCGCGCACACCTCCACCTCGGAGCCGATCCGCTCGCGAATGTGCGCCAGGTTGTCGCTCACGCGCGCGGGATCCATCACGCGCGCCGCACGAGGCCGGCCTGGCGTCCCGTGACCCCCTGGTCCCGGCGATGTGAGAAGAACAGTTCGGGGTTACAGCTCGTGCAGAGGTCCACGTCCTCGATGAGCTCGACGCCGCCGGCCTCGAGCTTGCGCCGGGCGACGGCTCGCAGGTCGAGCATGCGCCCGTCGGTCACCCCGTCAAGGCCGGCGAAGCGCCCGAGCACCTCGGGCCCCACCTCGTAGCAACAGCGGCCGATTCCCGGCCCGACCGCCGCCGCTGGTGGCTGCGCGAATGCGGCAAGCGCCCGCTCGACGATCCCGCCGGCGAGCCCGCGCCAGCCGCAGTGGAGCATGGTCACGCGGCCGCCGCCCGACAGCGCCACCGGCAGGCAGTCGGCCACGAGGACGACCAGCCCGAGACCTCGGGCGGTCGTCGTATGGCCGTCCACCCGCTCCAACTCGGCGCCGGGCGCGGCAAACCCGTCGTGTCCGGCCGCGGGCGGCGACGACCACTCCTTCACCTCCGCGCCGTGCACCTGCCAACCCATGGCCACGGCCGCGGGCGCGAGGCCGGCGTCCGCGGCGACGCGCCGCCGGTTCTCGCTCACCCGCTCTGGGTCGTCGTCGGTGAGGATGCCGAGGTTGAGCGACTCGTAGGGGCCCTCGCTGATTCCACCGCGGCGCGTCGAGAAGAGCGCCTCCGCACCGGGCAGCGCCACCCGGATCACCGGGTCGCCTCCAGCGCGGCCCGGAGCTCGTCCTGCCGGCCCGCGACCTCGCCGTCGAGCTTGCGACGCAGGGTCTTCTCGAGCGCCCGGCCTATGGCCGGGCCCTCCGGGACCCCCGCGGCGATCAGGTCGTCGCCCGTGATCTCGAGGCGCACGCCGGCGAGCTCGGTGGCGAAGCGCAGCACCAGCTCCGGCGGCGCCCGCATCGCCAGTGCCAGCGCGAGCGCCTCCGGAGGCTCGTCGTGCAGGAGGGCATACAGCTCCGAGGGGCGGAGGTCACGCTGCAGCTCGTGCGCGAGGAGCGGGGCGTCACGGGCGGCCCGCAGCGCCGCGTCGCGCACCGGGGCCTGGAGACCGAGCTCACCGAGCCATCCCGCCAGCTCCTCGGGGGCACCGACGATCAGGGCCGCCAGGGCCGCGCGGGCGCGGTCGCTTCCCAGCGCAACGGCGCCGAGCGCCGCGGAGGCCACGAGCTCGGGGTCGGCCACGAGCGCCGGATGCAGGGCCCGATCGAGCCCCAGGGCGTGCAGCCTGGCGATCCCGGCGGGGACCTCCTCCTCGGCGAGCAGGTCCATCAGCTCGTCGCGTACCCGGGGCCCCGAGACCGTCCCGAACCCGTGGGCCGCGGCCGCCTCCCGCGCCAGCCGCTCGGTGTCCGGGTCCATCGCGAAGCCCAGCCGTGCCTCGTAGCGGAGCGCCCGCAGCAGGCGCGTGGGGTCGTCGTCGAAGCTCCGCTCGTGGATCACGCGCACGACCCCCGCGCGCAGATCGTCGAGCCCGCCGCGCGGGTCGTAGAGATGTCCGAGATCGTCGCCCGACAGTCCAGCGGCCATCGCGTTGATCGTGAAATCGCGCCGGCCGAGATCCTCGTCGAGGCCGGCCGCCTCGACCGTCGGCAACGCCCCGGGGTGCTCGTAGCGCTCGCTCCGGGTCGTGGCGAGGTCGAAGCCCAGGTCCTCGGCGCGCACCGTGGCAGTCCCGAAGCGCTCGTGTTCCCTGACCCGCCCCCCGAGCCGCGCGGCGAGCTCACGCGCCGCCGAGCGGGCGTCACCCTCCACCGCCAGGTCGAGGTCCACCGACTTGGCGCCGCGAAGCAAATCCCGAACCGCGCCCCCTACGAGATAGACGGGCGGCAGCCCGCTCAGCGCGGGGAGCAGCCGCTCCAGGCCGGGCAGGCGGCGCAGGCGCTCACGCAGCTCGCTCACCGCCGCGGTCACACGCGTACCGGTATGCCCGCCTCGCGCATGCGTTCCTTCGCCTGGCGCACGCTGTAGCGGCCGTAGTGGAAGATCGAGGCGCAGAGCACGGCGTCGGCGCCCCCCTGCTTCACGGCGTCGACCAGGTGGTCGAGCGCCCCCGCCCCACCGGACGCGATCACTGGCACGTCCACCGCATCCGCCACCGCCCGGGTCAGCTCGAGCTCATAGCCATCCTCGGTGCCATCACGGTCCATGCTGGTTAGGAGGATCTCCCCGGCCCCACGCTCGGCGCCTGCCCGGGCCCACTCCACGGCGTCGCGCCCCACCGCGGTGCGTCCACCGTTCACGTAGACGCCATAGGCGCCGTCCTCCCGCTTGGCGTCGAT
This sequence comes from Actinomycetota bacterium, assembly GCA_046728795.1. Taxonomy (GTDB): domain Bacteria; phylum Actinomycetota; class Thermoleophilia; order Solirubrobacterales; family Thermoleophilaceae; genus JBKPFJ01. The sequence goes on from JBKPFJ010000066.1 coordinate 5,196, forward strand.
CGCCAGGACCACGCACTGGGCGCCGAACACCTCGGCCAGCTCGCCCACCAGCCCGGGACGCGCCACCGCCGCCGAGTTGACCGACACCTTGTCGCAGCCCGCGTCGAGCACCGCCTGGGCATCCTCGACCGAGCGCACGCCGCCCCCGATCGTGAACGGGATGAAGACCTCGTCGGCGCAGCGGCGGGCCAGCTCGGCCACGGTGTCGCGCCGCTCGTGCGAGGCGGTGATGTCGAGGAACACGATCTCGTCCGCCCCCTCGTCCTGGTAGCGGGCCGCGAGCTCGACCGGATCGCCGGCGTCGCGGATGGCGACGAAGTTCGTGCCCTTCACGACCCGACCCTTGTCGACGTCGAGGCAGGGAATGACGCGCCGCAGCAGCATCAGTCGGACAGTGCGGCCTGGGCTTCGGCCATCCCGAAGCGGCCCTCGTAGAGCGCCTTGCCGGAGATCACCCCCGCAAGGTTGACGAGTCGCAGCCCCTTGATCGCATGCAGGTCGTCGAGCGAGGCGATCCCGCCTGAGTAGAGGAAGCGGCCGCGGATAGCGTGGGCCATGCGCTTGACCTCCTCGAGGTCCGGACCCTCGAGCGTGCCGTCCCGGTCCACGTTCGTGTAGACGAAGCGCGCCACGCCCAGGCGCTGGAGGCGGCTGATCACCTCCTCCGGCAGCATCTGGGTGGCTTGCGTCCAGCCCGCGACCGACACGTGGCCACCGCGCACGTCCACCGCCACGAGGACGCGCGGGTCCCAGGTGGAGAGCGCCTGCTCGAGGAATTCCACGTCGGAGTAGGCGGCGGTCCCGACCACCACGCGCTCGGCGCCCGCGGCCAGCGCGCGGCGGATCGACACCAGCGAGCGCAGCCCGCCGCCGTACTGAACGGATACGCCGAGCTCGCGGGTGATGCGCTCGAGCTGGTCGAGGTTCTGCGGCTCCCCCTCGCGTGCGCCGTCCAGGTCCACGACGTGCAGGAGGCGCGCGCCCGCCTCCACGAAGGAGCGGGCGGCCTCGAGCGGGTCGTCGGCGTAGACGGTCTCGCGCTCGAACTGGCCCTGCTCGAGCCTCACGGCCCTCCCCTCGCGGATGTCGACTGCCGGCAGGAGGATCATGCGGCCGCGCGCACGAAGTTCGCGAGCAGGCGCAGGCCGTCGGGTCCCGACTTCTCCGGGTGGAACTGAACGCCGTACACGGGAGGGCGGGCCACTGCGCTGACGAACTCGCCGCCGTACTCGGCGGTGCCGAGCACGGGATCCTCTCCGTCGGTCACGTCCTCCCCCGCGCGGGGGGCGAACGAATGCACGTGATAGAAGGGGCACGGATCGGGGAGTCCCGCGTTCAGCTCGCGCTCGCCCCGCCACGAGACAGGGTTCCAGCCGATGTGCGGGATCTTGAGCCCGTTCGAGGGGAGCGCCTCGACGGAGCCTCGCAGCACGCCGATCCCCTCCGCCCCGCCCAGCTCGGTCGAGGATTCGAACAGGAGCTGCATCCCGAGACAGATCCCGAGCACCGGGACGCCCTCCTCGAGGGCCTCCGGCACCAATTCGTCGAAGCCGAGCGCGCGGACCGCAAGCATCGCCTTCGGAAAGGCGCCCACGCCCGGCAGCACGAGCGCGTTCGCCGCCCGGATCGCGTCGTGATCGCGCGTTACCTCGACGTCGGCGCCCACGTGCTCGAGCGCCTTCTCGGCGGAGCGAAGGTTGCCCATCCCGTAGTCGAGGACGGCCACGCGGGTCACAGGAGCCCCTTCGTGGAGGGCACGCCCCCGGCGAACGGGTCCGGCTCGATCGCCGCGCGCAGAGCGCGGGCGAACGCCTTGAAGCACGCCTCGACCATGTGGTGCGCGTTCGTTCCCGCCTCGACGCGCAGGTGCAGCGTGAGCTTCGCGTTGTTTCCCACCGCCCGGAGGAACTCCTCGACCAGGTCGGTCTCGAAGCCAGGGATCTCGCCCGCGGGAAGCTCGCCCTCGAAAGCGACGAAGGGCCTCCCGGAGACGTCGACCGCGCAGGAGGCGCGGGCCTCGTCCATCGGCACCGTCGCGTCCCCGAACCGCCTGATTCCCGCCCGGTCTCCCAGCGTACGGTCGAGCGCCTGGCCGAGGACGATGCCGGTGTCCTCCACCGTGTGGTGGGCGCCGGCCTCGAGGTCACCCTCGGCGCGCACCTCGAGGTCGAGCGCGCCATGACGGGCGAGCGAGTCGAGCATGTGGTCGAAGAAGCCGATCCCGGTGCGGCGGAGACCCTCGCCGGAGCCGTCGAGCGCGAGGGCCAGCTCGACCTGTGTCTCGCTGGTGCTGCGGGAGATCTCGGCGGTGCGCGTCACGCGCGACGCTCCATCGACTCGGCGTGGACGGGGAACCCCTCGGCGCGGGCCACTGCGGCGCCGGCAGGGGCGAGGCGTCCGGGCGCCCCGGCGGGCAACGATACCCGAGCCATCCGGCGCCGGAACGTAGCGGCCGAGAGGGCGCTCTGGAAGCGAGCGGCGCCACCCGTGGGCAGGACGTGGTTCGACCCCGCTACGTAGTCGCCGAACGCCGTGCCCGCGCCGCTCCCGATGAACACGCAGCCCGCGGCGCGAACCCGGTCCGCGAGCCGCTCCGCGTCTTCACCCACGAGCTCGAGGTGCTCGGGGGCGATGCGCTCCGCCAGGACGAGCGCCTCGGGAAGGTCCCGGGTCGCTACGACAGCGAGGCACGAAGCCGTGACGGTGGGCCGGTCGCGGGCCAGCCGCTCCACCGCCGCCGTCACCTCCGCCAGCAGCGAGGGATCGGGCGAGATGACCGCGAGCAGGGTCTCCTCGCCGTGCTCCCCCTGGGCCAAGAGGTCGAGGGCGACGAGCTCGGGATCGGCGCCCTCGGTCGCCAGCACGATCAGCTCGCTCGGGCCGGCGATCCCGTCGATGCCGACCCTCCCCGAAACCTGGCGCTTCGCCTCCTGGACCCGGTAGCTCCCGGGGCCGGCGATCACGTCGACCCCCGGCACCGACTCGGTGCCATAGGCGAGCGCCGCGATCGCCTGGGCACCTCCCATCCGGTAGACCTCGTTCACCTCGCAGAGGACACAGGCGGCGAGAATCACGGGATGTGCGCGCCCGTCGGGCCCCGGTGGGGCGCATACGGCAACCTGGTCCACACCCGCCGCGCGCGCCGTCACCGCGCACATGACGACCGAAGAGGGGTAGACCGCGCGGCCGCCCGGCGCGTAGATGCCGGCACGGCGGACCGGCACCTCCTCGACCTCCACGCGCTGGCCCTCCGGAAGGCCGACCGCGACCGGCCCGCCGAGCTGCGCCTTCACGACGGCTCGGACGTTGGCGACCGCGGTTCGCAGCCCGCGGAGGACCGCGGGCTCGAGGATGCCGATCGCCGCCTCCACCTCGCGCGGGTCCACCCGCAGCTGCTCCGGGCGGAGCTCCGCCTTGTCGAACCGCGCCGTCAGCCGCAAGACGGCCGCATCGCCGCCCTCCGCGACCTCGCGGACGATCCTTCGCACCTCCTCCTCGGCGCGCGCGGGGACCTCCGGGCGCCGGAAGTCGGCGGCGGCGTGGCGCTCGATCCTCACGGGGCCCCCCGGATCCGCTCGACGAGGGAGTCGATCTCCGCGGCCTTCAGCTTGTGGGCCACGGGGTTGGCGATCAGCCGCGCGGTGCACACGCCGATCTCCTCCACCACCTCGAGGTGATTCTCCTCGAGCGTTCGGCCCGTCGCCGTGAGGTCGACGATCCCGTCGACGAGGCCGGTAAGCGGGGCCAGCTCGACCGAGCCCTTCACCTCGACGATCTCGGCCTGCCGGCCCGTCTCGGCGAAGTGGCGCGCCGCGACGCGCGGGTACTTGGTGGCCAGGCGGACGCGGCCCAGGCGAAGCAGCGACTCGCGAAGGGAGTCGTCCCCCTCACGGGCGGCCACCACCATCCGGCAGTGGCCGTAGCCGAGGTCGAGCAGCTCGTAGACCTCCCGCTCGGCCTGCTCGAGCAGGACGTCCTTTCCGGTGATCCCGAGGTCGGCGGCACCGTGCTCGACGTACGTCGGCACGTCGCTCGGGCGCATGGTGACTATGCCGGCTTCGGCGAACACCAGCCGACGCTCGTTGGAGCGCACCTCCGCGGTGTCGATCCCCAGGCCGTCGAGCAGGTCGAGCGTCCCGTGGAAGAGGGCGCCGCGCGGGACCGCGATCGTGAGGCTCATGCCAGCCGCTCCTCCGCCGTCTGCGCTATGTGTACCCGCTGTACGTCCAGAGCCATCCCGCACGCGGGCAGCGTGCGGCCGCCGAAGCGCCCGATCAGCTCGTCATAGCGGCCTCCGCCGCCGAGCGCGAAGCCGACCGCCGGGTCGTAGGCCTCGAAGACCGCCCCCGTGTAGTAGCCGAGCTCGCGTACCAGCCCGAGGTCATAGATCACTCGGTCCGCCACGCCGCGCGCCTCGAGCAGGGCGTGGAGCTCGCGCAGCGGCCCCACGTGGTGGTCCGCGCGCTCGAGCACCTCGGGCCCGCCGCGCAGCTCGGGAAGGCGCACGAGCAGCTCCGGCAGGCCGAGCTTCGCCACCATCCGGGCGAGCTCCACGAGGTCGCGCCGCGACAGCGCCTCGAGCATGGCGCGCTGGTCGGCCTCGCCCACGTCGTGCTCCAGCAGCAGCCTGCGGTAGAGCGAGCCGTCGCCGATTCCCACCCGGTGGCGGGTCAGGCCCGCCCTCGAGAGGCCGGAGATCACGAGCGCCACGACCTCGGCCTCGCCCTCGGGAGCCGGCACGCCGATCAGCTCGATGCCTCCCTGGAGGAACTCGCGCTGGACGCCGGCGCCCCGCGGCGCCTCGCGGTAGGCGTGGGCGAAGTAGCAGAGGCGGAAGGGCGGCTCGGCGTCGGTGTAGCGAGTGGCGACGACGCGCGCTATGGGGATCGTCATGTCGGACCGCAGGGCGAGCACCTCGCCGCGCTCGTCGAACAGGCGATACGGAGCGCCCGCCGACCGGTCGTCGCCGGTGCGCAGCACCTCCTCGTACTCGAGCGCCGGGGTCCAGACCTCTCCGAAGCCGGCGCCCTCGAAGGCCGCGCGGAGCCGGTCGGTCAGTGCCCGGAGCTCCCGCATCTCATCGGGGAGCACGTCCCGGGTGCCCGGCGGCGTCGGGTGGATCACGGGGCCTCCCTAGTGCTCGCCGCCGAAAGGACCGTCGATGATCGGGCGAGCCACGAGCGTGGCTCGCAAGCGCGCGAGCGCAGTCGATGCCGGCGCATCGCGCACCTGTATACGGCTTCGCCGTGGACGGGTGCCAGGCATCGCGTGCGCCGCGAGGCGCGGTTCTGGCCGTCCGAGCGCGACGGTACTTGAGGCGGGGAGCACCTAGGCAGGGACGCGCTCTGAGGCAACGCGCTCGATGCGCGCGCCGAGCGCCCGCAGACGCTCGTCGATCCGCTCGTAGCCGCGGTCGATCTGGCGGATGTTGCCGATCTCAGACGTGCCGTCGGCGCACAACGCCGCGATGAGCATGGCCATGCCCGCGCGAATGTCCGGGCTCTCCATGCGCTCCCCGTGAAGCCGGCTCGGGCCGCTCACGACCGCGCGGTGCGGATCGCAGAGCAGGACCCGAGCGCCCATGGTGACGAGCTTGTCCACGAAGAAGAGTCGGTTCTCGAACATCTTCTCGTGAATCAGTATGAGGCCCTCGGACTGGGTGGCCATGGCGAGCGCGATGCTCGTCAGGTCGGCGGGGAAG
>JBKPFJ010000141.1:0-6442 GCA_046728795.1 Actinomycetota bacterium
CCGCAGCGCGAACGCCGTGCCGTAGTACTTGCGGTAGGCGATGACGATCGGCAGCACGATCAGGTCGGCGAAGATGAACGCCATCACGCCGGCGAACGAGATGCCGCCCGACCACAGGACGGCCGCGAGTGGCACGTTCCCCACCGAGCAGACGAAGCTGAGCACCGCGATCAGCGGTCCGGCGACCACGTTCTCGACCGTGCGCACCGCGCCCGGAGCGTCCTCGACGAAGAAGCGATTGAAGAAGTCGTCGCCGAGCAGCGCGATGAACCCCGCGAGCACGAAGCCGGCCGTTATCTCCTTCCACAGCATCTGCCAGTCCCCGCGGAAGTTGAACGCCACGGCCTGCAGGCTCCGGCCGCTGTGCGGAGGATGCCGGTGGCCAGTCTCCGCGTTCTGCGCGTGGAGCCTTGCTCGCCGTTCGAGCCAGGGCGAGACGAACAGCCGCAGGAGCAGCGCCATCAGCGCGACCATCACGAGACCGCCCGCGAACTCGGCCAGCGTGAACTGCCAGCCGATCAGGATCCAGAGCAGCAGGCCGAGCTCCCACACGAGGTTGGTCGAGGCGAATTGGAAGGCGAGCGCTGACGCTGCCGACGCGCCCTTCTGGAACAGCGACTTGGCGATCGCCACGGCGGCGTAGGAGCACGAAGACGAGGCGGCGCCGAGCGCCGTGGCGCGGGCGACGGGTGACGGCCCCGAGCCGGCGAGTGCGCCCTCGACCCGCTCGCGTGGCACCCAGGCCTGGACCGCGGCCGAGATGGCGAAGCCGAGCACGAGCGCCCACCACACCTCCCACGCCATGAGCAGCGCGTTCCATAGCCCGTCCCCGATCTTGCTCAATACCACCGGGGGGTATGTTAGCGCTCGATTGGCTGCCCCAGCCCCTCCCAGAGCGGGACGCCGCCGTCCACCACGTGGAGCACGTTCCGCGCCCCGTGCGCGGACACGAGGCTGGCCGCCACGGCGCTGCGCTCCCCGGACGCGCATATCACGGCCACGGGGCGTTCGGGGTCGAGCCCGTCGGGCATGGCGTGGATGTCGTGATACGGCACGTGCAGCGACCCGGGGATGTGGCCGCTGCGCCACTCGGCCTCCTCGCGCACGTCCAGCACCTGCACACCGTCGCGGCGGGCGGCCAGCTCGGGCACGGTCATGCGCTCGATTCCGGCCACCTCCCGCCGCTCCGCGCGCCAGCTCGTCATGCCCCCCGCCAGGAACCCCGCGAGCTTGCGGATGCCCACCGCGGTGGCGAGCTTCGCCGCCAGGCGGCCGTCGGCGTCGTCGCGTCCCACGAGCACGATCTCCTGCTCGCGGTCGGCGACCCAGGCGAGCTTGGTCCCAAACCCCTGGTGGAGCATGGTGATGCACACCGCTCCGGGGATATGGGCGTCGTCGAACTGGAGGTCCGTGCGAACGTCGACCACGAGCGCGCCATCGACGCGGCGCTGCTCGACCTGGCGCGGTGTGAGCGGGATGATCTCGACGCCGGCGGTGACCAAGGGACCGCGATTCAGGTCGACGATGGCCTGGAAGTTGGGCGGCTGGGGGCCGAGCTCCGCGAGCGCGCGCTCGACGAACCCGCCCTCGTCCTCGAGTCCGAGCAGCGGGTTGTGGCGGCGCTCGAAGCCGATCGTGGACGACACCTTCATGTCCATCCCCGGCCCGCCGCAGAGGGAGCCTCCGAGGTGCCCTGGCCAGACCTCGGTCTCGGGCGGAAGCGCCAGCAGCCGCTCGTGCAGGCTGCGGAAGATTCCGCGCGCCCCGTCCTCCTTGTCGATCGCTAGGTCGGGCCGCGCGACGTCGCCCACGAACAGGGAGTCGCCAGTGAGCACCGCCCAGGGCTCCTCGCCCCGCGCCGTGTCGACCAGCGCGAAGGCGGTGTGCTCCGGGCGATGGCCCGGCGTGTGGATCGCGCGCACTCGCAGCGCCCCGAGCTCTAGCTCCCAGCCGTCGTCGAACGGCTCGTGCTCGTATGCCGGCGAGGCCAGCCGGTGCAGGTGAATCGTCGCCCCGGTCGCGGCTGCGAGCCGACCGTGCCCCGAGACGTGGTCGGCGTGGTTGTGCGTCTCGAGCACGTGATCGATCCGCACGTCCAGGTAGCGCGCGAGCTCGAGGTACTCGTCGATCTCGAAGCGCGGGTCGACCACGGCCGCCACTCCGGCGTCGTGGTCGCCGATCAGATAGGACGCGCACCCGAGGTCATCGTGCGTGATCTGGCGGAAGATCACGTGACTGATAGTCGCAGGGCGTCGGCGCCGGTCGCCACTCCCGCGATGAGGAGGATCACGCCGATCGCTCGCAACAGGGCCCTTCGAGAGAGCCGGCCCGTAAGGCGCGCGCCGAGCAGCGCGCCGGGCACAGAGGCGGCGCCACCCACGAGCAGCAGGTCCCAGTCCACGCCACTGGGGACGTGACCGACGACTCCCGCGAGGCCCACGGCCACGCCGACCGCGACGTTGGTGCCCACCGCCCTCTCCGGTGCCTCGCCCACCGCGCGCAGCAGGGTCGGCAGGCGCAGCGTGCCCAGAATCAGACCCACCAGCCCGCCCAGCACACCGATCGCAGCGCCGGAGATCACCGCCGCGCGGATGTCGGGCTCGTCGCGCGGCCGCCCTGCGGGAGTCGAGCGCTCACGCAGGAGGTCGAGACCAAAGCCGAGGAGCAGCACGGCGATCACGGCAAGCAGCGCGGAGTCGGGCAGGGTGCCCGAGGCGAGCCCGCCCGCCACCGCGCCGACCATCGAGGGCGGCGTCATCCAGCCGACGAGCCGCCAGTTCACGCGTCCCGCGCGGGCGTGGGCGGTCGCGGCGGTGAGGGCGGCAATTGCGGAGATCCCGATGTTCGCCCCCGCGCCCGCGGCCGGAGCCGACGCGGCGAGTAGGACCGCGGGCAAGCGAATGTTCCCGAGCACGAGTCCAGCCAGCCCTCCGGCAAGCGCAACTGCGAAGCACCACGTCGCGAGCGCCACGAGGGCGAGGGGATCCACCACACAGGCACGCTATTCGTGCCTCCCAGCCCCGGTCGGGGCCAAGGCGTATTGAGAATAGTTCTCAGTATCCTTTCCTCCAGCGTGCGCCGCCTGCTCGCTCTTCTCGCGCTCGCCGGGGTTGCTGGCTGCTCCTCCGGCGGGGACAACGCCGACGTCGTAGCCACCACTACGCAGGTCGCCGACCTGACCCGGACCGTGGCGGGGAACCGCCTAGAGGTGCACGCGATTCTCCGCGCGAACGCGGATCCGCACGAGTACGAGCCCCGGCCCAGCGACGCCCGAGCGCTCACCGACGCGAAGCTCGTCCTGCGCTCGGGTGGAGACCTGGACGGTTGGCTCGGCGACCTGGTCGGGGAGGCGGGCAGCGGAGCTCGGGTCGTCACGGTGGCGGACTCGGTTCGGCGCCGGGGCGACGATCCCCACTGGTGGCAGGACCCACTCAACGCGATCCTCGCGGTGCGCGCGATCCGGGACGCCCTGGAGAGGGCCGACCCGGCCGGGCGCGCCACCTTCGATCGCAACGCCGCGGCGTACGTGCGCCGGCTGCGGCGCCTCGACCACGGCATCGCGCGCTGCATCGGCGAGATCCCGCCCGCGCGGCGGAAGCTGGTGACGACCCACGACGCGCTCGGTTACTACGCGCACCGCTACGGGCTCCAGGTCGTCGGCGCGCTGATCCCGTCGCTGTCGACGCAGGCCCAGCCATCGGCCCGTGACACGCAGCGCCTCGTGGACCAGATCCGCCGGGAGGGCGTGCCGGCGATCTTCCCCGAGAGCTCACTCAACCCCAAGCTGGAGCGGGCCGTCGCGCGCGAGGCGAACGCGCGCGTGGCCGGTGCGCTGTGGGGCGACACGCTCGGACCGCCGGGCTCGAGCGGGGCGACCTATGTCCGATCGATGGCCTCCAACACGGAGACCATCGTGGAGGCCCTCAGCGGGCGCCGCTGCAGGCCGGGCACTCGCCCCTCAGCGTGACGTCGTGGGCGCCGATGTCGAAGTCGACGCGGCTCGAGAGGCGCTGGATCGCCCGCTCGAGGTCGTCGTCCTCGAATGTGCTCACGGTGCCGCAGCGGTCGCAGACGAGATGGTGGTGATGCTCTCCGGTCGGCAGCTCCGGCTCGTAGCGGGCACCCCCGTTGCCCACGTCCAGCCGCTTAACGAGCCGCAGCCGCTCGAGTAGCTCGAGCGTGCGGTAGACGCTCGCCAGCCCCGCGCTGCGACCGCGGTCGTGCAGGCGGTCGGCGATCTCCCGCGCCGTCGCGCTACAGCCGAGCTCGGCGAGGGCGTCCACCACGGCGCCTCGTGGCGCGCTCGCGCGATAGCCCCGGTACTCGAGCGTGCGCCGGGCGTGTTCCGCCCACGGGCTCAGCGATTTCGTCCCGGCTCCCACAGGGGCTCCTTTCCGTGGGCTGCCGCCCGGGCGAGGATGAACAGCAGGTCGGAGAGCCGGTTGAGGTACCGCACGACTTCCTGGCTCTCAAGGTCGGGCACCGCCACGGCCCGCCGCTCGGCGCGCCGGCAGACGGTGCGGCAGACGTGCAGTTGCGCGGCCACGGGCGTGCCGCCCGGAAGCACGAACGACTTGAGCGGCTCGAGCTCGGCATTCGCCTCGTCGCAGCGCTCCTCGAGCCACCGGGTCTGGGACTCCGCCACGCGCAGGCGCTCGCGCTCGCCTCCGGGCGGAACGGCCAGATCGGCGCCGACGTCGAAGAGGTCGTTCTGGATCCGCTCGAGCCACTCGCGCCGGTCGGCCGGCACGTCGTCGCGCGCCAGGAGCACACCGAGCTGGGCGTTCAGCTCGTCGACGTCGCCGTAGGCCTCGATCCGGGCGTCGGTCTTCGGCACGCGGCTCATGTCGCCCAGGTGGGTCTCGCCGCCATCCCCGAGGCGCGTGTAGATGCGTGTGAGGTTCACCGTCATGGCTGGGTCAAGGATAGGGTCCGCCTCCGTGGGAGAGGTCTTCCGCACCCCTGACGAGCGCTTCGAGGGGCTTCCCGGCTACGGCTTCGATCCGCACTGGTTCGAGGTAGACGGGCTGCGTCTGCACTACCTCGATCTCGGCCCTACGGGCCTCGCACCGGGGGCTTCGCCCCCTCGCCCCGGCGACCCGGTCGTCTGTTTCCACGGGGAGCCCACGTGGGCCTTCCTCTACCGAAAGATGGTCCCGCCGCTCGTGGGGGCCGGGCAGCGGGTGATCTGCCCCGACTATGCCGGCTTCGGGCGCTCCGACAAGCCCACCGACAGGCGCTGGTACAGCTACGACCGCCACGTGGAGCTCGTCGGCGCGCTGCTCGGCTCGCTCGACCTGCGGGGCGCGACGGTGGTGGTGCAGGACTGGGGCGGTCCCATCGGGCTGCGATGGGCAGTGGAGAACGCCGACCGCGTGGCGCGGCTCGCCATCCTCAACACGGGCCTGTTCACGGGGCGCGTGTCGAAGGGCTTCCTGGCCTGGCGCGACTTCGCGAAGCGGAACCCCGACCTGCCCGTGGGCTTCGTAATTCAGGGCGCGACCGCGACCGACCTGCCGGACGACGTGCTGGCCGGCTACGAGGCGCCCTTCCCGACGCCGGAGTCCAAGGCCGGGGCGGCCCAGTTCCCGCTGCTAGTGCCGACGGCCGACGACGAGCCAGGCGCCGTGGAGATGCGCGCCGTCGCCGACGAGCTCTCGCGCTGGCACAAGCCGGCGCTCGTTGCCTTCTCGGATTCCGACCCGGTCTTCCCCTACCCGCGGGCGGGCGAGGCCTTCTGCGAGCGCATCCCTGGCGCCGGCGAGCAGGTGCGCATCGAGGGCGCCGCGCACTTCCTCCAAGAGGACCGCGGCGAGCGGCTCGCGGAGCTGATCGCCGACTTCATCGCCGCCTGAGGCGCACGGCGTCGACGTCGATCCAGACGAGCATGGGCCGGGCGAGCCCGCGCAGGGTCACGCGCCGGCGGGTGGGGAAGACGAGCCCGCCGAAGCGCTCGTGCGCGGAGCAGACGTGCTTGGCTCGCGCCCAACGGCCGAACACCTCGGCGGTGTAGTCGAGCCGCACGATCAGGCCCTTCTCGTCGACGTAGAAGATCTGCTCACGGGAGTGGGTGGGGAGGCACCGCGGGAAGGTCACGTGCAGCTCGCGGCCCTGCTCCCGCAGTTCGACGCCCTCGCTCGTCAGGAGCAGGGGCGTCGTCAGGTAGTTCCACAGCGCGTAGCCCGCAAAGTAGAGCGCGTCGAGGCGGTCCCACCACAGGCGGCGACGAAAACCCGGGAAGAGGCGGCGCGGTTCGGCGCGCTCGGCCACGGTGTGCCCGTCGGACGACTCGAGCCGTACGCGGTCGCCCGCGAAGATCCCGCGCACACCGGGCTCCGGATAGGGCTCGATCACGGTCCGCGGCTCATGCGCCGCGACCGTCGCCGTGTAGCGGTGAAACGGGCCCGCGGCCAGCTTGCTGGCGAGCGCGAAGCCGCCAGAG
>JBKPFJ010000047.1:0-6469 GCA_046728795.1 Actinomycetota bacterium
GGCACGAACTCCGTGAAGCCACCGGTGCGCTCCTGCAGCCCGCGCACCACCCGCATGTGCTCGGCCAGCTCGTGCGGCTCCTCGATGTGCCCGAACATGACGGTCACGGTGGAGCGCAGGCCGGAGGCGTGGGCGGCCTCGATGATCTCCACCCAGCGACCGACCGGCAGCTTGTTCGGGCTGATCCGCTCGCGCACGCCGTCGTGCAGCACCTCGGCCGCCGTGCCGGGCACCGACCCCAGGCCCGCCTCCCGCAGCCGCGCGAACACCTCGCGCGGCGGCAGCCCGGAGCGGTCGCACATGTGAGCGACCTCCATCGGGCTGTAGGCGTGCAGGTGGATGTCCGGCGCGGTCGCCTTGGCCAGCCGCAGCCAGCCCTCGTAGTCCTCGATCGTCCAGTCCGGGTGGATGCCGGACTGCATGCAGATCTCGGTGGCGCCGAACTCGACGGCCTCGCGCACGCGCCGGCGGAACTCCTCCTCCGAGTGCTCGTACGCGTCCGGCGAGCGGCGGCCCTGGCCGAACCCGCAGAAGGCACAGCCCACCGTGCACACGTTGGACACGTTGATGTTGCGGTTGACCACGAACGTGACCCTGTCGCCGGCCAGCTCGGAGCGAAGCGAGTCCGCGGCCTGGCGGATGTCCTCGATCGCCTCGGGCCGGGTCTCGGCAAAGAGGGCGGTGAGCTCGTCCGGGCTGAGGGTCGCGCCCGCGCGCGCCAGCGCGCCGGCCACGAGGTCGCGCCTGATCGGGCGCTCCTCGCGCCTCCCGGAGCCTCGGCGCGGGATGAAGCTCCAGTACCTCAGCTTGATCACGTCGAGCACGCCCTGCTCGAGCCAGCTCGGCTCCATGTACTGCGGATAGACGCACAGCCGCTCGCTCAGCGCGTAGCCGCGCGGCTTCAACCGCTTGCGCATCACGTGTGCGGAGGGGAAGGGGTGCTCGGGCGAGATGTGATCGCCGTTCGCCGACAGGCCGCCGAGGTCGGTCGCGCCCTCCTCGACGAGCGGGAGCCACCAGTCGGACAGGTTGGGCGGGATCTGCACCCCCACGCCCGGCATCAGGCGGCGGCACTCGCGCACGAGCGTGCGCATGTCGTCGAGCGTGATCTCGGTCGCCCAGGGCGGGAGCGGCAGGGGCTCGCCGCTCGTCCCCGAACGCTGCGCCTCGTCGGCGATCTCGGCCGGCTCGGCGCCGTAGTAGCGCGGGTGCGGGACGAAGTTCTGGAGGATCACCTCCTGGAGGTGGCCATGCTCGCGGTGGACCTCGGCGAGCGCCTCGAGCGCGGCCACCCGCTCGTCCGGGGACTCCCCGATCCCCACGAGGATCCCGCTCGTGAACGGGATCCGGAGCTCGCCGGCATCGCGAATGGCGCTGAGCCGCGCCTCCGGATGCTTCGTCGGAGAGCCCTGGTGGACCACGAGGTCGGGGTTCACCGACTCGAGCATCAGCCCCTGAGAGGCGGTCACCTCACGCAGCCTGGCCAGCTCCTCGCGGGAGCACACCCCGAGGTTCGTGTGCGGCAGCATGCCCCGCTCGAGCGCGCGCTCACAGGCCCAGGCCACGTAGCCTACGAAGTCCCGGTGACCCCACGCGTCGAGCAGTTCGCGCACCACGGGATGCTCGTCCGGGGCCTCGCCCGTGAGTACCAGCAGCTCCTTCGCCCCGCGCCGGGCCGCGTCGTCGAGCTGCCGCTCTACCTCCTCCGGCGAATACAGATGGGGCCTATGGGTCGCGAACGCGCAGTACTTGCAGTAACAGCGGCACGTGCGCGACAGCGAGAGCGTGTAGTTGCGCGAGAAGGTGACGCGCCGCATCGGCCCCGGAGTCTACGGAGGCCTCTTGCCGCGAGGACCGAGCCTCGCAAGAACGCAATGAGCGACGCGTGCTTTGCACGCGAGCGAGTCAGGGAGCGAAGCGACCGGTCGCCGCCGGCAGGCGGCGCGCCAAGAGGCGGCGGTAATCGCGGTCAGCCGACCGGCTCCATTCCTTCGAGGCCCTTCTTGCCCGGCGCGATGAAGAGGTTGAAGTAGCTCGTCGCGGCGGCCAGCCCTCCGACCACCGGAGCGAGCACGTAGACGAGCAGGAACTTGCCCGCGCTACCGAACTCGCCCGAGACGAGAGCCGGTCCGAAGGCGCGCGCCGGGTTCAGGCTGCCACCGGTCAGCGGGCCCATCACGACGAAGCCGAGACCCAGCGCTCCGCCGATCGCGAAAGGGGCCAGGGCGCGGTCAACCCGCGGGTCGAGGGCGACGCCGACGATCGTGAATATGAGGAAGAAGGTCCCGATGAACTCGCCGAGCATGCCGAGGCCGGTCTTGCCGCCCAGGTTGTCGGAGACCGCCGGAGCGCCGAAGTTCACCGCCTCGGCGTTGCTGAACTCGGTGAGGAGCAGCTTCGTGAGCAGAGCGCCGGCCACCGCCCCCGCGAGCTGCGCCACGATGTAGATGAGCGCGTCGGACGGCTTGATCTGGCGCAGGGCGATCATCGCCACGGTCACGGCGGGGTTGAAATGGGCACCTGAGACGACTGCGAGCGTCTGCACCAGGATGAACAGGACGAGGAGGTGGACCAGACCCAGGACCCCGAAGTCGATGAACGGCGTGGGGTTGGCGCGGGTGGGTGCCGTCACGAACAGCGAGACGGCCGCCGTAATGAAGAACACCAGTGCGAGCGTGCCGAGGAACTCGGCGACGTATGAGGCGGGTCCCCTGTCCTGCACGTGCAACCTCCTGCGTCGGTGGGCGGGCGCAGTCTATGTAGTGCTCCTGACGGCGGCGGGGTGCGGAGGGTCGGGCGGAAACGGCCCTCCGGAGGTGACGCTGGCGCTCGATTTCACGCCGAATGCCGTTCACGCGCCCATCTACGCGGCGGTCCGGGAGGGGTTCGACCGCCGGCACGGGGTGCGCCTCCGCATCCGCCCGCCCGGTTCCTCGCCGGACTCGCTGAAGCTGCTCGCGGCGGGCAAGGCCGACGTGGCGATACTCGACATCCATGACCTCGGACTGGCGCGCGAGCGCGGGGCCGACGTGGTGGGGGTGGGTGCGCTCGTCCAGCGGCCGCTCGCGGCGATAATCGCCCGTCGCGAGGTGCGCCGACCGCGTGACCTCGAGGGGCGCCGGGTGGGCGTCTCGGGCCTCCCCTCGGACCCCGCCGTGCTGCGGGCCGTTATGTCCCACGACGGCGGTGAAGTGGGGCGTGTCCGTCAGGTGACGATCGGCTTCGCAGCCGTCCCGAGCTTGATCCAGGGGAAGGTCCAGGCCGTGCCGGCATTCTGGAACGCCGAGGGCGTCGTGCTCCACCGGCGGGGGGTCCCGATCCGGGAGTTCCGCGTCGACGACTACGGCGCTCCCCGCTACCCCGAGGTCGTGGTCTTCACGACGCGCCGAAAGCTCGAGCGGCAGCGCCCGGACATCGACGCCGTCGTGGCCGCGCTTCGCGACGGGGTGCGCTCGGTGCTCGCGGACCCGAAGCCCGCGGTGGAGGACATCGCCCGCGCCTCGGGGGCCGAGCCGGGCCTTGTCCGGGCCCAGCTCGACGCCGTCTCCCCCGCGTTCCGTCCGCCACTCCGCCTTAACCGGCGCGCCCTCGAGGGCTGGGCAAGCTGGGACGCGCGCTTCGGCATCCTGGAGCACCGGCCCGACGTCGATCGGGCCTTCGCGCTCCGCTAGCCCGCGCAACGCAAACGGCCGGACGATCGCGAACCGGCCGGCGGTATGCATCGCGCGTTCCCGGCGGACCGAGGGGCTTGGCCGGAAACGGGACTATGCGTCCCGCGACAGACCAGGCCCCCTCGGAGTGGCGACTCGAGTGCGGTGTCCAGCCGCCCCCGACGGACTGGCGCCGCGCGGAGCGGGCTCAGAGGCCGGAGCTGCCCATCACGCGGCGCACGAGCCCCGGGGCCACGCCGCGCAGCGCGGCCGCGAGGCCGTAGGCCCGCGGCACGTAGCGCTCGTGCTTGCCGTTCGCCGCCGCCACGATCGCGTCCGCGACCGTCTCCGGCTTGGAGACCATCCAGCGCGTCCGCGGGTTCTCGACCAGCGCCGTCTGGGGAAAGCCCTCCGTGCGCACGAAACCCGGCAGCACGGCGCCCACGTGCACCCCGTTCTCCGCTTCCTCCATTCCGATCGCCTCCGTCCAGCCCGCCAGCGCGAACTTCGAGGCGCAGTAGGCGCCGTGCCCGGACCGGGCCACCCGCCCCGCCGTGGACGAGACATTCACCAGCGCGCTCGGCGCGGACCGCCTGAGCACGGGCAGGAGCGCCTCCGTGAGCCGAACCACGGCGTCGAAGTTCACTTCCATGGTGCGCCGCACGGTCTCGTAGCCGGTCTCAGCGAACCTGCCCCGCCAAGATGCGCCTGCGTTGTTCACGAGCAGCTGAAGGCCCTCCTCGTCCTCGACTCGGGCGCGCACCCGCGCCGGCGCGTCGTCCTCGGTCAGGTCGACGGCGAACGGATGGGCGTCGGACAGCTCTCGGGCGAGCGCCTCGAGGCGCTCGAGGCGGCGCGCCACGAGGATGAGCCGCCAGCCGTCTCGGTCGAGACGCCGGGCCGTGGCCTCGCCGATGCCGCTCGAGGCGCCCGTGACGAGCGCCACCCTCACCGAATCAGCCCCTCCAGCAGCGACGCGCCCTCCCGTGCCATCCGCGAGCGCGGGACGACGCGCTCGAAGCCGGCCTCCTCGGCGCGTCTCCGAGTCTCCTGGTCCACGTGCGAGTAGAACCCGAGCGCCGGCACGCCATCGGCCCGCTCGAGGGTCGTATGTAGATCGACTACCAGGGCGTCGGCGCCCGCGGCCTCGCCTGGGGTTTGGACGGGCACGACCTCGTGACCGGCGGCCGTGAGCATGCCCTGGACCTTCGAGCCGAAGAGAAGGTCCGGACAGAGCACGGCGACCCGGGCCACTACTGCGCGCGCCGGCGGCGAAACTCCTGCCGCACCGACTCCGGTCGTCCCCACATCTGCGTCACCTCGACTCGCCCGGAGCGCGCCTCGCGCGCGACGAGCTCGCCCTCGATCCGCTGGTCGTCCAGCAGGGCAAGCGTGCCACGCACAGTCTGAGCGGCGGCGGCGTGCCCGAACTGGTTCGCCACCCGCAGCCGGAAGTGCCAGTCGTGCTTCGAGTACGGCATGGCGTTGATCTGGCTGAGCACCGTGGCCGTCTCGATGTAGCGGTCCTCGTCGGCGATCCGCAGGTCCAGCTCGAGCGCCGTCCAGTCGGGCGGGAGCGTGTCCACGATGCGCTGGAAGTCCTCGGCTAGCCCCACGGGGCGCAGATCGTATCCTGGGGCCGTGCCCGCGCAGGTGCTCGAGCTCGCCGTCTCGGCGCCGTCGCCCGACGTCCTCGTGCGCCGGGCCCGGTCCCTCGCCTGGGCGAGCCTCGCCTGGCACGTCGCCGAGGCGGTGGTCGCCGTCGCGGCCGGCGTGGCGGCCGGGTCGATCGCGCTGGTGGGCTTCGGCGGCGACTCGATCGTGGAGGCCGGCGCGGCGGCGATCGTGGTCTGGCGCTTCGCGGACGGCCGGGCGGGCTCCGAGGACGCCGAGCGACGCGCCCAGCGCCTCGTCGCGCTCAGCTTCTTCGCCCTCGCGGCCTACGTCGGCTTCGAGGCCGCGCGCAGCCTGGTGGCGGGCGATCGCCCGGATGCGAGCTGGCTCGGCGTCGGTCTGGCCGCGGTCACGCTCGTGGCCATGCCGCCTCTGGCGCGCGCGAAGGCGCGCGTGGGGACGGCGCTCCGCTCCGGCGCAACCGTGAGCGAGGGACGGCAGAACCTCCTCTGCGCGTGGCTGTCCGCCGCGCTGCTCGCCGGACTCGGCGCCAACGCCCTCTTCGACCTCTGGTGGGCCGACCCGGTCGCCGCGCTGGCCGTGGCGGGCGTGGCCCTCAAGGAGGGCCGCGACGCCTGGCGCGGCGGAGGCTGCTGCGAAGCCTGCTAGCCCGTCGGGCGTCGATTGCTCGCCTGACCACACGATAAGGGGGCAAAGGCGTCAAGATCGCGGCGCGGCCCTTCGCGGGGAGACACTCCCAGAGGAAGCCCCGGACCGCTAGCCGAGGAAGGTCTTCGCCAGGAGGAACACGTTCAGCGCGCTGATAAGCGCGGCGACCACCGCGGCGGTGGTGGTGGTGCGCCGGGCGTTCGCGAACGCCCCCATGACGTCGCTTCGGCGGGTCAGGAGCACCAGCGGCACGAGCGCGAAGGGAATCCCGAACGACAGGATCACCTGGCTGATCACGAGCGACGACGTGGGGTCGAGCCCGATTCCGAGGACCACCAGGGCGGGTGCCATGGTCACCGCCCGGCGCACCACCAGGGGGATCGAGCGCCGGATGAACCCCTGCATGACCACCTGGCCGGCGTAGGTCCCCACGCTCGAGCTCGACAGACCGGATGCGAGCAGGGCGAGGCCGAAGGCGACCGCCGCCCCGGGGCCGATGGCGGACTCGAACCCCGCGTGCGCCCCCTCGATCGAGT
>JBKPFJ010000058.1:0-7984 GCA_046728795.1 Actinomycetota bacterium
GAACTTCGGCGGGGTCGATTCCTGCAGGCCGCGGAAGGGCCTCGCGCAGACGGCGGTGCTCAAGGGTGACCGGCGCTGGCAGACGTCGAGGGGTCTGCACATCCGCGACCGGGTCGCCAGGCTCAAGAGCCTGTACCCGCACGCGCGGGGGACGGCGCTCGGATTCCGGCTCATCGAGGGCGTGCTCCCGTTCGGCAGCCCACGTCGCTACGCGGTCCTCGGCGCTCGCGTCCGGGATCGCGGGGTGTCGGCCTTCACGCTATGCATCGGCGCCGCCGGCGACTGAGGGGGCCGCCCGGCAGGCTCGGCGTCCGGGCCTGATGCCGCTGCGGTTCTAAAGGCCGAGCGACTGCGCCCGGCTGCGCGGGTCGAGCCGTCTCAGGCCGAGCGAGTCCGCGATCGCGAACGCGCGCTCGAGCTCCGAGCGATACGGGTGGCGATCGATCCCGGCGAACTTGTCGTTACCCACCACCTTGCCCGCCGGGTAGTACTGGCCCATCAGGTTCACGTACGTGTCGGGTCCGAGCTCCTCGGCCACGAAGCGCAGGATGTGCTCGGTCTCGTCGAGCTGACCGGGCATCACCAGGTGACGGAGGATCAAGCCGCGTCGCGCGAGGCCGCCCTCGTCCAGCACCAGCTCACCCACCTGGCGATGCATCTCTTTGACGTTGCGCCTGGCGACCTCGGGGTACTCGCGCTTGCCCAGGTAGGTGCGGGCGTTCTCGCTCGTCCAGAGCTTGAAATCAGGCATGTAGACGTCGACGACGCCGTCCATCAGCTGGAGCGAGTCGAAGGAGTCGTAGGCGCTCGTGTTGTAGACGATCGGCAGTCGCAGGCCGCGATCGACGGCGAGGGGAAGGGCCTCGAGGATCTGCGGCACGACGTGCTCGGGAGTGACCCAGTTGACGTTGTGGGCTCCGGTCTCCTGTAGCTCGAGCATCATCGAAGCCAAGCGCTCGGGCCCCGCGCGCTCGCCCTGGAGCTGCCAGGAGATGTCGTGGTTCTGGCAGAAGACGCAGCGCAGGTTGCAGCCGCTGAAGAAGATCGTCCCGGAGCCGCGGTGCCCGCGCAGGACGTCCTCCTCTCCGAAGTGATGGAAGTAGGAGGCGACGACCGCGTGGCGGCCGACCTTGCAGAGCCCCGGCTGATCGCTCAGGCGGTCGACGCTGCACAGCCTCGGGCAGACGGTGCAGCGGCCGTCGAGCAGGGCGAGGGCGCGCCGGGCGCGCTCTGCGAGCTCCCCGGAGCGGTGGAGCTCGAGGTAGGAAGGCTCATGCGCGACCACCGGCGCATGCATTCCGCAGGAGGCTACTCCGGTGAGATCCGCCGAGCGGTTCTCGGCACTGCACCTTGGCCGCCGCCGGCATGCCGAACATCGCCCTGAGCGAGTCCGCTCAACCCCCGCTCCGAAGCTGTCGATGCCTAGCGGGTGAGCGTGAACGACCTGGTGCTCGTGCAGGGCATGGCCGACACACGCCGCGCCCTGGCCCGCTGGAACCGCGCGCCGGCGGACGTGCTCCGACCCTGGCTCGCGCTCAGCGTGGCCGTGTCGGCGACGCTTCTCGTCGCCGTCTACGTGATCGCGAGGCTCTCCACGCCCGCCCCGACGCCGCTGATCTATCCGGGGCTGAACGCACCCGCCAGGGCCGACGACTACCTCGACATCCTGATTCGGAACGGGCTCGTCCTGGCGCTCCACGCCATGGCGTGCGTGGCCGGCTTCCTAGCCGACAGCTCGCTCCCGCTCTCCTGCCTCCAAGCGGAGCGGCCTGTCTCGCTGGGTGCATGCGAAGGCGGGGCCGCTGGCGATCGCCTTCGTCACGGGTGCGACGCTGTTCTCGCTCGGCACCCAGGCCTGTGTGATCGGGGTCGGCGCCTCCACCCTCGCCGCGCAGGGCGGGATCGGGCCCGGTCTGCTGCTGCTCGGGCCTCCTCCCCCACGCCATGCCGGAGCTCACCGCGCAGTTCCTGCCACTGGCGGCCTGGCTGATCGCGAGCCGCCGGGAAGAATGGGAGAACCTGCTCGCCGCCACGGTCGTCACGGTGGCCATGGCCGTGCCGGTGCTGCTGGCGAGCGCGGCCGTCGAGCTATGGGTCTCGCCCGGCGTGCTGCGGGCGCTGGCAGCCTAGGCTGTTTCCGCGAGCAGCGCTGTCCTGCATAGCCGGGCCAGGGGCCCGGTAAAGCAGGACAGTGGCGGTTTCCTAAGCGGGCCGGACGCGCTCGACCCCGTCGAGCACCTCCCAGTTTCCGCGCAGCGGGGGCGCTCCTTGGCCGGCGGCTGACGGGAGGGGTCGGGCATCCTACTGCCCGATGCGGCCGCCCGCGGACGCCGACCTCTACGCGCCCGAGTTCCCGCCTCGTCTCGAGTGGCTGAACGTGGCGTTCCTGCGCATGGATCGCCTGCTCGGACGCCACGCCGCGCTGGTCGAGTTCTTCGACTTCTCCCGGGTGAACTCGGTGCGCACCCTCCCCTATCTCAAGGCCTGGCATGCGCGCTACGCGAACGCGGGCCTGCAGCTGATCGGCGTGCACTCGCCGGGGTACTCGTTCGGGCGCGACCGGTCGGTGGTGGAGCGGGCGGTGAAGCGGCTCGCGATCGAGTACCCGGTTGCGCTCGACCCTCGATTCGAGGTATGGCGCGAGTACGGCAACAAGGGCTGGCCGGGTCGCTACCTGTTCGACCGGCGCGGGCTCCTGCGCTTCATCCACTACGGGGAGGGGGAGTACCGCGAGACCGAGCTCGCCATCCAGGAGGTGCTGGGCGAGCTCGACGAGGAGTTCGAGCCGCCCCCGCCGCTTGCGCCGCTGCGTCCCGAGGACGAGCCGGGCGTTTTGCTCGAGCCCCAGACGGCGGACATCGCCCTGCCGTCGGACCGCGAGCGCCTCGAGCTGGTGCGCGACTGGGTCGACGGCGAGGACTACATTGAGGCCGCCGACGCCGGGGCCGCCGCCGAGTTCGCCTTCCGCGCCGGCGCCGCCTTCGCCGTGCTGTCGGGCGGCGAGCTCGAGCCCGGGCTCTACGAGACGGAGGGGACGGTGGTGGCGGAGGAGCCGGGCGTCCGCCTCCACGGCGTGCAGTTCACGCCCCTGCCGCCAGCCCAACCGGCCGCCCATGATTCATAGCGGCGCGAGAGGCGAGGTATCCAAGGACGCAGGGTCGAAGCCGTGCTGAGCACGGCGAGACCCGAGGACGCCGGAGAACGACGCCTATCGCGCCGCTAGGGCGCGGCGGATCTCTTTGGGGAGCATGAACCGGACGTCCTCCTGCACGACCTCGAACTCGGAGACGTCCTCGGTGCCGCGCGAGCGGAAGAAGTCGACGAGCCGCTGGACTAGCTCCTCGGGCGCGCTCGCCCCGGAGCTGATGCCCACCACACGCTTGCCATCGAGCCAGCCCTCCTCGACCTGCGCTTCGTTGTCGATCAGGTGCGCCTCCGCGCCGTGCTCGCGGGCCACCTCCACGAGCCTGTTCGAGTTGGACGAGTTGCGCGAGCCGATCACGAGCACGAGGTCGCACTCGCGCGCCATCTGGCGGACCGCCATCTGGCGATTCGTGGTCGCGTAGCAGATGTCGTCGGTGCGGGGACCCACCATGTTCGGGAAGCGCTCGCGGAGGCGCCGGATGATGCGGTCGGTCTCGTCCACGGACAGCGTGGTCTGGGTTAGATAGGCGACCCGGTCCGGGTCGTTGACCTCGAGCGCGTCGACGTCGTCCTCGGTCTCGATCAGGGCGATGCTCCCGGGCACCTCCCCCATCGTGCCCTCGACCTCCTCGTGGCCCTCGTGGCCGATCAGCACGATCGTGTAGCCCTCGGCGGCGAACTTCTTCGCCTCCACGTGGACCTTGGTCACGAGCGGACACGTGGCGTCGATCGTCTTGAGCCCGCGATCCTTCGCGTTGGCGTGCACGCTCGGCGCCACCCCATGCGCAGAGAAGATCACCGTCTCCCCCTCCGGCACCTCGGTCTCCTGCTCCACGAAGATCGCCCCGCGCCCCCGGAGCTGCTCGACCACGTGCTTGTTGTGGACGATCTCCTTGCGCACGTAGACGGGCGGCCCGTAGAGCTCGAGCGCCCGCTCGACCGTGTGCACGGCCCGATCGACGCCCGCGCAGTAGCCGCGCGGCGCGGCGAGCAGCAGCTTCTCCGGTCCGGTCGCCATCGCGCCTCAGAGGCTAGCGAGCATCCTGAGCACGGTCTCCCCCACCGCGTCCAAGCTCTGCTCGGACACCGCCGACAGGTCATCGCAGCGGCGGTGGAAGCAGGGGAAGTCGAAGTCGATCAGGTCGATCGCTGGCACGCCCTGCTCGAGGAAGGGCGTGTGGTCGTCGAGGATCGAAGCCCCCGCGCCGCCGGGGAAGGCGCGCTGCGCGCCGACCCCCCGCGCCGCCGCCCGCAGCCGGCCCC
Organism: Actinomycetota bacterium; assembly: GCA_046728795.1. GTDB lineage: Bacteria > Actinomycetota > Thermoleophilia > Solirubrobacterales > Thermoleophilaceae > JBKPFJ01. Next base: position 4,408 of record JBKPFJ010000058.1, read on the forward strand.
ACAGGTCCGCGTTCGAGCTCCCCTCGCGCGGGATGCGCAGGCGACGGTCGCCCACGAAGTCGAGCAGCACCATGGCGTCGGCCTGACCGAGGTGGGCCGCCGCGACCTTGCTCCCGCGCAGGCCCTTGTCCTCGAACTCGAGGTCGGGCGTCCCGCGCGGGCTCTCCTCGCCGTCGAAGAGGACGAACACGAGCGTCGAGCGGGGGCGGCGGATCGTGCGGGCGAGCTCGACGGCCACCGCGGTGCCGGACGCGCCGTCGTTCGCGCCCACGAAGCCCGGGATGTCCTTGGTGTCGTAGTGGGCGCCGACCACGACGGTGCGGCCGGTGCGCCCGGGCACAGTGCCGACGATGTTGCGCAGTCCGCCCGGCACCGCCTGGAACCGCCCGCGCGGGAGTAGCTCGCGCAGGTGCTCGGCTAGCCGGCGCGAGGCGCGCGAACCCGCCGGCCGCGGGCCCAGTGAGACCTGCTCGCGGAGCAGGTCGTAGGCCGCCTCCGAGTCGAAGCGATCCGCCCGCGGACGCGGCGCCGCCCGGGCTGGGGCGTCGGAGTCGTCGTCGACGAAGGGGACGTTGTCCGTGGCCACCAGCACGACGAACACTCCCCCCAGCGCCAACTGCGCCAGGAGCACGGCGACAAGCGCTCTCACGGGCGAGATTGTGGCGTTAGGCTTGCCGCCGTGGCCAAGCAGGGGCACAAGGACCGCCTTAGCGCGATCGACGCCTCCTTCCTGCACGAGGAGCGGCAGGCGTCGCACATGCACGTTGGCGCGCTCGTGATCTTCGAGGGTCCCCCGCCCGCGTACGACGAACTGATCGCCCACATCGAGGCGCGGCTGCCGCTCGTGCCGCGCTACCGCCAGAAGCTGGCGGTGCCGCGCTTCGAGATGGGGCGACCCTTCTGGATCGACGACCCCAGCTTCAACCTCGAGTACCACGTGCGCCACACGGCGCTGCCGCGGCCGGGCTCGATCGAACAGCTGCGGCTGCTCGTGGGCCGCATTTTCTCCCAGCGTCTCGACCGCTCGAAGCCGCTCTGGGAGCTCTGGCTCGTCCAAGGGCTGGAGGACGGTCGCTTCGCGCTGATCTCAAAGACCCACCACGCGCTCGTGGACGGCATCTCCGGCGTGGACATCTCCACGGTGCTGTTCGACCTCGAACCGGTCCCCAAACCCCCCGACGGGGAGCCCGAGCCCTGGACGCCGGCGCCGGAGCCGTCCCAGGTCGAGCTCGTCAGCGAGGGGGTGAAGGGCCTTTTGCGCACGCCGGTGGGCCTGGCGGGCCGGGCCGTAGGGGCCCTCGGCAGCCCCGGGCGTACGGCGGCCCAGCTGCGGGAGGCCGCCGAGGGTGTCGGCGAGGTCGTCTGGGCGGGCCTCAACCCGGCGCCCCACGTTCCGCTCAACACCACGATCGGCCCTCACCGCCGCCTGTGGTGGGTGCAGCGCGAGCTCCAGGACTTCAAGACGATCAAGAACGCGCTCGGGGGAACGGTGAACGACGTGGTGCTGGCGGTCGTGGCGGGGGCCCTCGGTCGCTGGCTCCGGAGCCGCGGCGTGCGCACCGAGGGCCTGGAGCTGCGGGCCCTCGTGCCGGTCTCGATCCGCGCCCAGGACGAGCACCACGCGCTCGGCAACAGGATCGCCGTTATGCGCGGACCGCTGCCGGTCTACGCCGGGGACCCGGTGGAGCGGCTTCACATCGTGCGCGAGGCGATGACCGGTTTGAAGGAGTCGAAGCAGGCCCTCGGCGCCGAGGTGATCACGAGCATCGAGAACTTCGCGCCCCCCACGCTCCTGGCGATGGCCTCGCGGATCAACTTCTCCACCCGCCTCTTCAACCTGATCGTGACGAACGTCCCGGGACCGCAGTTCCCGCTCTACCTGCTGGGGCGTGAGATGCAGGAGCTCGTGCCCGTGGCCTTCCTTCCCGAGGGGCACGCGCTGGCGATCGCGATCATGAGCTACAACGGCCGCGTCGACTTCGGCCTGCTCGCGGACTACGACGCGATGCCCGATGTGGACGTGATGGTCCGCCTCATCGAGGAATCCCTGGACGAGCTGCTGGAGGTCGCGCGTGGGGTCGCGGCGCCGGCCGAGACTTCCGCCTCGAAGGGGCGTCCCAAGACCGCGAGCCGAAGCGATGGCGCCGACGCCTAGCGCGAGGCGCGCCTGACCCTCACGCGACGGTCGGCGCGACGCGGAGCCGCCTCCAGGTTCCCGGCGCGGTCCACGGCACGGGTGTATAGGCGGTAGACGCCGGGGCGCAGCCGCAGGCGCGCCGCGTGGCGCGCCGTGCGAGTGCGCACGCGCCTGTAACGCCCGTGGCCTCGCTTGAGGTAGACGTCGAAGCGAAGCCCGCCCGAAGGCAGGAGGCCCGGGCGCCCCGCCGGGTCGCGACCGCTCCAGCGCACCCGGAGCGGGGCGCGGCGCCGGCCGCTGCGAGCCCGCACCCTGCGCCGAGCCCGCAGCCGCGAGCGGGGCGCGACGCGATCGATCCTGCGGGCGACGTCAACGGCGCGGCCCGCGTCGACGATTCCCCAGCCGAGCTGGTCGCTCCAGCCGCCCGAGCGGCGCGCGGTCGCCTTGATCAGGCGAAGGCGCTCGCCGAGCGACAGGTCTGGGTTGAGGCTCGATACGAGAGCCGCGAGCGCCGTCACCTGCGGGGTGGCCATCGACGTCCCCTGCAGCCAGGCGTAGCGGTCGTCCCCACCTATCGACTTGCGGATGCAGAAAGAGCGAGTGCGGGCAGCCGGACTCGGCGTCGCGCTGGGTGAACGAGGCGGGGTAGGTGGAGATGAGCCCGGGTGGGCCGGTGTCCGCGTCCGCGAACCCGTACGCGGCCAGCGAGATCTGGCTGCCGTGCCCGGTGCCCGGGTTGTGGTCGTCGAAGTCGGCGGCGGTGACCACCAGGCCCCTGCCGGCGTTCAGGTCCGGGCCATCGCCGGGCTGGAGCTGGGAGGCGGGCGCGCCCTGGTCGGTGTCCGGGTCGTTCGAGGCCGCCGCCACGAGGATCACGCCGCGGCGCACGGCCGCATCGATGGCCGCGCCGAGCGCCGCGCTCGGCGGGCCGCCCCCGAAGCTCAGGTTCACGGCCTGCGCTCCGCGGGCCACCGCCTGCTGGATTCCCGCCACGATGTCCTCGTCGGGGATCCCCCCGAGGAAGTCCACGCGCAGCCGCACCACGGCCAGCCGGCAGTCCCATCCGGCGCCGGCGACCCCGACGCCGTTGTTCGTGACAGCACAGGCCAGCCCGCTCACGTGGGTGCCGTGGCCCTCGCCGTCGGAGTGCGGGTCGCCGGCGCCGTTCACGGAGTCGGCGCTCGCGATCTTCGGGCCGAGCTCGGGGTGTGACCCGTCGATGCCCGAGTCGACCACGCCGACGACGGCGCCCCCGCCGGTCGTCACGTCCCATGCGCCCTGGAAGCCCTCGCGTCCGAGCGCCCACTGGACCGGAGCGCCGCCGGGCAGCCCGCCGAACTCGTCCTCTCGCTGAGAGAGCGCGGGATCGTTCGGCATCCGGCGCAGGTCGCGCGCCCACTCGCGCGAGACGCTCCTCACTTCCGGCTCGCGCCGCAGCGC
>JBKPFJ010000029.1:0-6339 GCA_046728795.1 Actinomycetota bacterium
TGGTCTGCATGAGGATCTCGACGATGTCGTCGGTCTCGCCCGGCGCCTTCTCGATCTTCTCCTTCAGATACCTGCCGAGCCCGTCGTGGGTCATGCCGCGATGGACGGGCACGTCCAGCCTCGGCACCTCCGCGAACTTGACCGTGTTGTTCTGGCCCGCCCATATGGCCTCCGACAGATCCTTGCCGACCTTGTCGGCGTCGATGTCGAAGGCGGCCGTGAACTCGATGTCGCGCACGTGGTAGCCGCCGAGGTCCACGTGCATGAGGCCGGGGACGGACTCCCCCGGGTCGGCGCCCCTGTAGTGCTGGACGCCCTGCACGAACGACGAGGCGCAGTTGCCCACGCCCACGATGGCCACGCGCACCTTCTCGCTCTGGTAGCGCGACGCCCCGTCGGTCGGTATTGATTCGGTCACAGAGCCCTCCTGATCATGAAATGGCCCCCGCGGGCCAGCCGTACGAACTCCGAGGCCCCGGTCTGGTTACACCGTCACCAGCTGACGCCGCACGTGCAGCACCCGCTGGAAGGTGGTGAAGATGGTCAGGGCGGCCATCACGTAGATCGCCGGCTCGAGCAACTCGAAGTCGCCGATGCCGGCCCCCTTGGCGAACAGCAGCCCCGCCGAGAGTATGACTACCCGGACCGCCCGCGTGGCTATCCCCACCTTGCACTCGACGCCGAGCGCCTCGGCCCGCGCGCGCGTGTAGCTCACCATGTACGAGCCGACCACGGTCAGCACGCAGGCCGCGGTAGCCAGCTCGTCGCCGCGGTCGGCGAAGTACGCCGCCACCGCCGTCAGTACGACGCCCTCCTCGACGCGGTCGAGGGTCGAGTCGAGGAAGGCGCCGAACTTGGTGCCTTTGCCCGACATCCGCGAGTAGCGGCCGTCGAGCATGTCCATCAGCGAGCCGAGGATGAAGGCGAGGCCGCTGAGGAAGAAGAGCCGCTGCGTGATGAGCACGGCGGCCACGATGTTGAGAGCGAAACCGGTGAGCGAGATCGCGTTGGGCGTCAGGCGCGACTCGATCAGCCGGTCGCGCGCGACCGCGCGCATCTCGGCCGCCGTCATTGTCTGCCGGCCGTTGCCCCCAGGCGCGCGCCTGCGCGTACGCGGAGGTTCGCTCAAGCCGTGGCCTCGGCCGCGCTGCGCCACGCCCATGCGTCGGGGCGCGCCCGCGCCAGCGCGTACCAGGCGGCCCAGGCGGACACGAGCGCGACCAGCGCGCCCAGGGCCGCGTCGACCCAGAAGTGATTGGCCGTGACGACCACGACGAAGGTGACCAGGGCCGGGTAGACCGCCCACAGTGTCTTGACGGCGCGCCGGCGCACGAGGCTGATGGCCGGCACGGCGATCATCAGGGCGAAGGCCACATGCATGCTCGGGATCGCTGCGAACGGGTTGTAGAGCACGTTCGCGCTCTTCTCCGCGGACTCCCCGACGAACGAGGCGACGGTGTCGTTGAAGCCCCACTCCGGGAGGAAGCGCGGCGGCGCGGTGGGCAGCGCGACGTAGCCGACGAGCGCGATGCCCATCGCGATCATGAACATGTTCCGGACGAAGTAGAAGGCGTGGTTGCGCGCGAGGTAGAGCCAGATCAGGAAGGTCGTCGTGACCACGAAGTGCGAGTTCACGTACATCCAGTTGGCGGCGGTCACGGCGAAGGAGAGATGGCGCTGTCCCCAGTCCTGGAGGCCGGGCTCGAAGAACAGCCCCAGCGAGCGCTCGAAGGAGACCACGTGGCGGGCGTTCTCGAAGGCGAGCCCGGCCTGGCCGTCCACGATGCCGCGGACGATCCGGTACAGGTAGTACGCGCCGCCGAACAGCAGGAGCTGGCGCAGGGCGTCGAGCCAGCCGTTCGGGAGCCAGCGACCGCTGACGTACCAGAGGCGCGCAAGGGACGACCAGGAGGGCGGCACGGAAGCCACCAGCTTACCCGCCGTTGCAGCGTCGCCCGTGCTGGAAGATGCGCTCGGGGGAGAATCGCGTGGTAAGCAGCAGGAAACCCTCGGTGCGCGCCGTGACCTTCGTCCAGCCGTCCTCCTGCTCGACGCAGCCGCCGTGGGCCAGCCAGTAGGGCGTCCAGCGCACCCGCACGAGCGCCTGCCCCGGCCGGATCACGCGCAGTAGCACGCGGTCCGAGCCGAGCTGCTCGAGCGTGATGTTGGCCGCCCCGCGGGAGATCACGATCGGCGCCGGCAGCGTGACCTCGTAGACGCGCCAGTCATCCGAGCTCCAGCGCAGGCGTAGGTAGGGCAGACCCCCCTCGATCAGCGCCCGCTCCTTGTAGGAGCTCTTGTCGGGCTTGGCCGACGGCAGCGCCACGTAGCGCACGCCGTTCTCCGCCAGCCAGCTGGCGTAGGTGATCTTGTTGAGGTCGCCCTTGTAGAAGATCTGGTTGCGGCCCGTATCGAGCTGGCGCAGCCAGCCCCGCGCGAGAGGCGCGATCGGGGCGATCTCGGCGCCCTCCCAGTGGCTGCGGGTGAAGGGGATCTCGATCCGCCGCTGGTCGGGAAGCGTGGCCAGGTACTGCTTGAGCGGCTCGAAGTAGTCGGCCCGCGCCGCGGGGTCGTCGATCGCCTTGGCCAGGTCGCGTACGGCGGGCGACCACTGCCAGAAGGCGAGCGCCGCGAACAGCGCGGTCATCGGGATCAGGGCCAGGCGCGGGTGCGCAAAGCGGTGGCGGGACAGCGAGCAGATGAGGATGGGACCGCCGAAAAGGGCGCCGAGCCGGACCGCGTTGCCGCCCATCGGGGTCTCGACCAGGAGGGCGAGCGAGGAACCGACCCCGTAGAGGAGCGCGGCCCACTTGAGCTCTCGCTCCCGGCGGGGCAGGAGCATGAGGCAGGCGAGACAGAAGAGCGGGATCGGGAGGTAGGAGCTCTTCGGGAAGGGGGCGTAGCCACCCTCGGGGAATGCCACCGAGAGGAAGACCGGCGGGAGGAACGCCGCGATCGCAACCAGGACACCGTCGACGCGCTTCCGGTGTCGGTCGTCGCCGCGAGCACCGAGCGCGTATGCGACGGCGGCCATCGCGAGGAACAACCCCGCCACGGGGCTCCCCAGCGGACAGAAGAAGGCGGCCAGCACGGCCAGCCAGCGCCGGCGGCGCTGGAGGGCGAGCGCGGTGACCAGTCCGAAGACCACCCCGAGCGCGAACGGCAGCCGGCTCGTGAAGAGCAGCGTCGCGCTGGCGATGCCGAACCACAGGGCCCCCCAGCGGGCGCGGTGGGCGCCGAAGTGATGCCGCACGAGCGGCTCGAACAGCGCCGTGGCAGCCAGGGCCGCGAGCACCAGCGCGACCGCCGGGGTGACGAGCCAGGCGAACGGCGGCGAGAGGATCGAGTACGCGGGAGTGTGGTGGCCGCCGTACCACTGCCCGTTCCAGATCGCGAAGCCCTCGCGGCCGAACAGCTCGGCGCGGAAGGTGTGTGCGGCCATGTCGACCGTGCGCGGCTGCCAGACCAGGTAGACGGCGGCGAACAACAGCGCGACGGCGATCGGGGCCACGCGCCACCAGTCGATCTGTCCGCGCCACGGGCCACGCGTGAGGACGCGGGGGACCGGCGCCACCTCGGGAGGCCTCGGGCGTGGTGGCGCCGTGGCGGAGGAGAGCACGGCGCGGAACACGGGTTCTGAAGGCTAGCCGGACTCGAGGAACCGCGCCGCGCGTTCGATCAGCTCCGGCCGGTCGAGCCAGGACCAGTGGCCGGCGCGCTCGACCATCTCGAGCGTCGTGGGTCCCCCGAGCGCGTCGGCGTAGGCGCGCCCGAACTCCGCGGGGATGTAGGGATCCTCTGTCGGCCACAGGATCAGGGCCGGGGCGACGATGTCTCCGAGTCTGCTTCCCGCGCGTGTGAGCACGTGCTCCGGCGCGGACCGGTAGAGGCGCAGGATCGCCCTCTGCGTACCGTGGTCGAAATGGGGCCAGAAGGCGTCGAGGAACTCGTCGGGCAGGGGCCCGGGCGCGTGGTTCGACTCGCGCGAGAGCTGCTTGAAGGCGAAGCGCGTCGAGAGGCCCATGAACAGCTCCCCGAGCACTGGCCTGCGCCAGATGCGCGCGATCCGGTGCCAGCGATAGCCCGGGAGCAGCGGGACGCACGAGAACAGGAGGAGCCGCTCGACCCGTTCAGGCATTCGCTGGGCCAGCGCCAGGCCGGGGCCGCCGCCCCAGTCGTGCACGACGAGGGCGAAGCGATCGAGCCCCTGGCCCTCGACGAAGGCCGCGAGGAACCCTTCGTAGCCGGAGATCGAGTAGTCGAAGTCGCCCGGCTTCGCGGAGCGGCCGAAGCCGGGCAGGTCCGGGGCCACGCCCCCGCTCCGCTCGAGGAACGAATCCCACTCCCAGGAGCCCGTCGGCACCCCGTGCACGTACAGGATCGAGGCCTCCCCGGCCTTGCGCCAGTGAATCCGGAGTCCGGTGACCTCGCCGTCCTGCTCGAGCACCTCCATGGCCGGGGACCCTAGCCTTCCGCCGGTGCCCCGCCCGGACAAGCGACGCCTACGCCGCATCCTCGGCCGCCTGCGCGGCGAGTACGGACGGCCGCTCAACCATCCCCACCGCCGGCCGATCGATGAGCTCGTGCTCACCGTCCTCTCGCAGAACACCAACGACCGCAACCGGGACGTCGCCTACCACCGGCTGCGGGAGCGCTTCCCGACCTGGGCCGAGCTGCGCGAGGCGCGCACGCCCGAGATCGAGGAGGCGATCCGCCCGGGCGGGCTGGCGCCCACGAAGGCGGTGCGGATCGCCGAGATCCTGCGCGCGATCGGCGACGACGACCTCTGCTGGTTCGAGAGCGCCGATCTCGACGAGGCGCGCGCCTATCTCCAGGCGCTCCCCGGCGTGGGCCGCAAGACGGCGGCCTGCGTGCTGCTGTTCTCGTTCGACCGCCAGGACGTCCCGGTGGACACCCACGTCTACCGGGTGGGTCGGCGGCTGGGCCTGTGGCCCGAGAAGGCCTCCTTCGAGCTCGCCCACGACACGCTCCTGCACCTCAGCGAGAACGCCTACGAGACGCACGTGAGCCTGATCCGCCACGGCCGCCGGACCTGTACCGCCCGGGCGCCGCGCTGCCTCGAGTGCCCGCTGCTGCGGATGTGCCCCTGGGGGAAGGCCCACACTTGAGCGAGGCGACAACGCGCCGGGCCGCCGAGCTCGGACTCGTCGGCATCGCGGCCGTCTGGGGCCTCACTTTCGTGATGGTCCAGGACGCCATCGAGCTCCTGCCGACACTGGCCTTCCTCGGCTACCGCTTCCTGCCCGCGGCGCTGCTCGTGGCGCTCCTGTTCTGGCGCCCGCTCAGGGCGCTCGGCCCGGCGGGCTGGCGCGCTGGGACGCTGATGGGCTGCTTCCTGTGCGCCGGCTACGTCTTCCAGACCCTCGGCCTCGAGCGCACCACGGCCTCCAACGCCGGCTTCATCACAGGTCTGTTCGTCGTCCTCACGCCGTTGCTCGGCGCGCTCGTGCTGCGCGACCGGGTGACCCCGCTCGCCTGGGCCGCCGCGGCCGTGTCGGCGTTCGGCCTCTATCTGCTGTCCGGGACGGGCGGCGAGTTCTCGCTGCGCGGCGACGGCCTCGTGGTGCTCTGCGCCTTCGCGTTCTCGGCGCACATCCTGGCCACCGGACGGGCGGTGCGGCGCCACGACGTCGGCGCTCTGCTGGCGGTGCAGCTCGGCGTCTGCGGGCTCGTCTGCATCGCCATCGCCGGGCTCGCCGGGCAGCTCGAGGCCCCGAGCGGCGGCACGGTCTGGTCGGCGCTCGTCGTGACCTCGCTGGTGGCGAGCGCGCTCGGCTTCTTCGTCCAGACCTTCGCCCAGCGCCACGCCCCGCCGGCGCGCACGGCCCTGATCCTCGCCTCGGAGCCGGCCTTTGCGGGCCTGTTCGGCTTCCTCCTCGCGGACGAGCGCCTGTCCGCTGCGGCGCTGGCGGGCGCCGCGCTGATCATGGCCGCGATCGTTGCCGTCGAGGTCGTGCCCCGGTTCCGCCCGCCGCGGCCGCTCCCCGAGGGCTGACGGAGCCCAACCTATCTGCCATACTCACGCTTAGATTTTTTTCGGCAACACGAGGTAGAGAGGACTATGGCCAGGACTATCGGAATCGATCTGGGCACGACCAATTCGTGCATCGCCATCCTCGAGGGTGGCGACCCCACCGTGATCGAGAACGCCGAGGGAGCACGCACTACCCCCTCGGTGGTCGCGTTCACCGAAGGCGGCGAGCGCCTCGTCGGCGCCCCCGCCAAGCGGCAGGCGGTCACCAACCCAGACAACACGATCTTCTCCATCAAGCGCTTCATGGGGCGCAAGGAGGCGGAGGTGAAGGAGGAGGAGAAGAT
>JBKPFJ010000178.1:0-30808 GCA_046728795.1 Actinomycetota bacterium
GAGCTCGGCGAGCGTCACGACCGTCCGCCCCGGCGCCGTGGCCTATGCCGGGCGCGGGCGCCCAGCGCGGGGGTGGGTCGCCTTTTGGGTTCGTAGGCACACAAAACGCGCCCCACCCTCCGCGGGAGGGCGCGCTCGGGCCGCGCGGGCCGCGGAAAGCCGAGCGCTAGGGCCACAGCTTCGTGCCGATCCCCTCGTCGGTGAAGAGCTCGAGCAGCAGCGAGTGGGGCTGGCGGCCGTCGACGATGTGCGCGGCCTCGACGCCCGCTCCAAGGGCCGCGAGGCAGGCCTCGAGCTTGGGGCGCATCCCTCCGCTCACCTCGGGAAGGCGCTCGCTCACCTCCGCCGCGGTGGCCTCCGAGATGCGCGTGCCGGGATCCTGGGGCTCCGCCCGCCAGCCCTCGACGTCGGTGAGGAAGAGCACCTTGAAGGCGCGCAGCGCCGCGGCGACCGCACCCGCCGCCGCGTCGGCGTTCACGTTGTAGGAACGGCCCTCGGGGTCGGCTCCGACCGAGGCGACGACCGGGATGTAGTCCTCGGCGATGTGGTTCAGCACGTCCACGTCCACGTGCTCGATGTCGCCTACCAAGCCCACGTCCGTCTCCCCCGCCAGCCGCTTCGACACGGTGAAGAGCCGGCCGTCGTCCCCGCAGAGCCCCACCGCCGGCTGCCCGTGGCGCCCGATGCGCAGCACGATGTCCTTGTTCTGCGTGCCGACCAGGACCATCTTCGCCACCTCCACGGTGGCCTCGTCCGACACCCGCAGCCCCTCCACGAAGCGCACCTCCATGCCGAGCCGCTCCATGTAGCGGGTGATGTCGGGCCCTCCCCCGTGCACCACGACGGGGTTCATGCCGACGTACTTGAGGAGCACGACGTCGCGGGCGAAGTCCTCCTTCAGCTCGGGATCGGTCATCGCGGCGCCGCCGTACTTGATGACCACGGTGCGGCCGTGAAACTCCCGCATGTAGGGGAGCGCCTCGAGAAGCGTGGCGACGTCGCGCATCAGCTGGGGTGCCCAGAGTTGAAGCGGACGTAGGCCTCGGAGAGGTCGCTGAAGAAGACCTCCGTCTCGCCACCTTCCCCGGGCAGGGTGAGCGCGAACTCCACCTCCTCGCCCCGGAACGACGCCGCCAGCTCGCTCCGATCGCCGTCGCGGAGCTCGAGGGCGTCGCCCGCCGAGACGACCGGACGGCCCTCGATCGCGAGGTCGGCCACGAACGGCGTGCCCGGGGGCCAGGCCTGGCCGGCCGCCTGCAGGATCCGGCCGAAGTTCGGGTCGGCGCCGTGCAGCGCGGTCTTGACGAGCGGCGAGTCGGCCACCGCCCGGGCCACCGGCTCGACCGCGTCCGCCGCGCCCGTCACGACCACGCGCCCCACGCGCGCGGCGCCCTCCCCGTCGCGGACGATGTCGAGCGCGAGCTGACGCATGAGAGCGTCCATCGCCTCGCCCAGGCGCAGCTCCGCGTCGCTCTCCGGCTCCACGCGCACGCCCGAGCGCCCGCCGGCGAGCGAGAAGACCGTGTCGCTCGTGGACAGCTGGCCGTCCACAGAGATCCGTTCGAAGGAGCGCTTCACGCACACCCCGGTGAGGAGGTCGAGCGTCTCGGCCGACAGGTCCGCGTCCGTCTCGAGGAAGCAGAACATCGTGGCGAAGCGCGGGGAGATCATCCCCGCGCCCTTGGCCTGCGCCGCGAGCCGCACGCGGCCGGGCCCGAGCTCGACCTCGAGGCAGGCGCGCTTGGGGCCGCTGTCGCTGGTCAGCAGCGCGCGCGCGAAGTCCTCAGCGCTCGCGCCGAGCGCCGCGCAGGCGTCGCGCACTCCCGCAACCACCCGCTCGCGCGGCAGCTCGATCCCGATCACGCCGGTGGAGGCGACGCCCACCCGGCGCGGCTCGAGGCCGAGCTCTTCGGCCGCCGCCGCCTGCATCGCCCGGGCGGTGGCGAGGCCCCGCTCGCCGTCGCCCACGTTCGAGCAGCCCGAGTTGGCGACCACCGCGCGCAGGCCGGCCAGCTCCCCTTCTCGAGACGCGATTACCGGCGCGCCCACCCGGGCGTTCGTGGTGAAGCGGGCGGCGGACACCGTGTCCTCGGCGTCCGAGCAGAGCACACCGACGTCGAGGGGAGGCGAGGCGGAGCCTCGCGGGTGTGAGCCGGAGGCGAAGGGCTTGACGCCCGCGGCTACCCCCGCCGCGCGAAAGCCCGCGGGCAGCCCGCCGGCCTCGAGCTCCCGCACGTGCGCCGGCCGCTCCACCCAGCGGGAGCGGAAGAAGCTCATGTGAGGCCCTCCGTCTCGGGCAGTCCCAGCATCAAATTCAGATCCTGCACGGCCTGGCCCGCGGCTCCCTTCCAGAGGTTGTCGATCGCCGCGAACACGAGCACGCGCCCGCTCCGCTCGTCGGTATGCCAGTAGATCCGGCAGCGGTTCGTATCGCGGACGTCGGCGGTGCCGGGCGGCGTGGAGGCCAGCTCGACGAAAGGCTCGGGCTCGTAGGCGTCGCGGAAGCGCGAGCCGACGTCCGCACCGTTCGAGAGCGTCACGTAGCAGCTGGCCAGGAGGCCCTGGTCGATCGGCAGCAGGTGGGGGATGAAGGTGATCCTGACGCCGCCCAGCTCGCGCTCGAGCTCCGCCTGGTGGCGGTGGCCATCGACCTTGTAGGCGTTCACGTTCTCGCTGACGGAGACGAAGTGGGTGGCTTGGGTGGCCTCGCGGCCGGCGCCGGAGACGCCCGACTTGGCGTCCACGACCGCGTCCGCCGCGACGTCACGCAGCGGCGCCAGCGCAAGGATGGCGGCGGTCGGGTAGCAGCCCGGCGCCGCCACCAGGTTTGCCGCGCGGATCTCCTCCCGGTGGAGCTCGGGCAGCCCGTAGACCGCCTCGTCGATCAGCTCGGGTGCGCCGTGCTCCGAGTACCAGAGCTCGTAGCTGTCCTGGTCCAGGCGGAAGTCGGCCGAGAGGTCCACGACCCTCAGCCCTCGCGCGCGCAGCTCCTTCACCGCGTCCGCGGCGGCGCCGTGAGGGTAGGCGACCAGGGCGGCGCCGGCGCGCTCGGCGAGCCTGTCGGCGTCGAATTCGCGAAGCACGAGCTCCACCCCGTAGCGGGGGTAGATCTCGGAGTGGAGAGCTCCGGCGTCGGCGCGAGCGGTGACCTCCGTGAGCTCGAGCGAGGGGTGACGGTCCACGAGGTAGGCGCACAGCGCGCCCGCGTATCCCGTCGCGCCGACGACGGCGACGGGGCTAGGCACGCAGCCGTCCCCCGATCCCGGCCAGCTCGCGTTCGATCGCGGCGCGCCGCTCGCCCACCTCGTCGTCGGTGAGCGTGCGGTCGGGCGCGCGGAACTCGAGCCGCAGCGCGAGCGACTTGTTGCCCTCGCCCGCCTGCTCCCCGCGGTAGAGGTCGAACACCTCGCTGCGGACGAGCAGCTCGCCGCCGCCCGCGCGCACAGCCCGCTGCACCTCGGCGGCGGTTACCTCCTCGGGCACCACCACGGCGATGTCCTGGAGCACCGCCGGGAAGCTCGTCACGTCGCGGTAGGGAGACGGCTCGCCGGCCAGCTCCGCGAGCGCGTCGACGTCGAGCTCGAAGGCGGCCACGGCGCGGAGCTCCCAGCGCCGCGCGACCAGCGGGTGCAGCTCGCCGATCCAGCCGAGCTCGCGCCCGTCCGCGGCCAGCACGGACGCGGACCTGCCGGGATGGAGGAACGGGTGCTGGCCCTCCGCCGGTCGCCACTCCACCCCGGCGGAGGCCATGGTCGCGTCGACCAGCGCGCGCGCCGCATAGTAGTCGGCCACCCTGCGCTTCGAGCGCCAGCTGCCAGGCTCGGCTACGGTCAGGACCGCCCCGAGGTGGTGGCGCTCGAGCGCGGCCATCGCCCCGCGCGGCGGCTCAGCCCCGTCGAGCGCCTGTGATGCCCGGTAGACGTGAGCGGACTCGAACAGCGCGACGTTTGGGCGGTCGTGCGCCGCGTTGTGTGCGAGCGAATCGAGCAGGCCCGGCAGGAGCAGCGGTCGCATCACGCTCTGGTCCTCGCTGAGCGGGTTCTCGAGCCGCAGCAGGGGCACGTCCCCCAGGCGCAGGTCCTCGATGGCGGCGGGGCGCGTGAAGCTGTAGGCCACGACCTCGGCCAGCCCCCGGTCGCGCAGCCCGTCCTCCAGCCGGCGCCGCAGGCGTTGCTCGAGGGTGAGCCTGCCCACCGCCTTGCGGCGCGCCGGCAGCGTGGTGGGGAGCTTGTCGAGCCCGTGGATGCGCGCGACCTCCTCGATCAGGTCGGCCTCGCGCTGCACGTCGGAGTCGCGCCACCAGGGCACGACGGCGTCGATGTCGCCGCTGAGCTCGAAGCCCAGGCGCCCCAGGATCGCGCGCACCTGGTCGGGCGGCACCTCCTCGCCGAGCAGCCTGCCCAGGCGCGGGGGGCGCAACGTCACCGTTCGGGGCTCCGCTGGCCGCGGGTAGGCGTCGATCGTGCCCCGCGCCATCCGAGCGCCGCAGAGCTCGACCATCAGCCTGGCCGCCAGCCGCTGGCCGGCCATCGCCGCCTCCGGGTGGAGCTGCTTCTCGAAGCGCGCGCTCGCCTCGGTGCGCAGCCCCAGCTGGGTTGAGGTCCGCAGGATGTTCGGCCCGACCCAGGTGGCCGCCTCCATCAGGACTCGGGTGGTCTTGTCCGAGACCTCGGAGATCTGGCCGCCCATCACGCCCGCAATGCCCGAGGGGCCCTCGGCGTCGCAGACGAGCGCCATCTCCGAGTCGAACTCCCGCTCGACGTCGTCCAGGGTCACCATCCGCTCGCCCTCGCGGGCCCGCCGCACCACGATCCGCCCACCGCGCACCTCGTCGAGGTCGAACGCGTGCAGGGGCTGCCCGATCGTGAGCATCACGTAGTTGGTGATGTCAACCACGTTCGAGATCGGGCGCTGGCCGGCGGCCGTCAGGCGCTGCTTCAGCCACAGCGGCGAGTCGCCGATCATCACGTCCTCGAACACCCGGGCCGTGAAGCGGAGGCACACCTCGGGGTCGGCGACCTCGACCGACACGGCGGGCCGGTCGATCGCGGCCGGCTCGGCGTCCGCCAGGGAGGGATCCTCCGCCAGCGGGGCGGCGCTTAGCGCGTGCAGGTCGCGGGCGATCCCGTAGACGCCCATCGCGTCCGGCCGGTTCGGGTTTACCTCGATGTCGAGCACCTCGTCGGCGATCGGAAGGTGCTCGACGAGGGGAGCGCCCGGTGGCAGGTCGTCGGGCAGGACCATGATCCCGGTGTGGTCCTCGCCGATCGCGACCTCGTCCTCGGCCAGGATCATCCCGCTCGAGCGAACCCCGCGCAGGGTCGCCTCGCCCAGCGTTGAGCCGTCGGTCATCACCGCTCCGGGGCGCGCTACCGCCACGGTCTGGCCGGCGGCCACGTTGGGCGCCCCGCAGACGATCGTGCGCGGGGCGCCGGATCCGTCGTCGACGTGGCAGACGAACAGGCGGTCAGCGTCGGGGTGTCGGTCCGCCGCGAGGACCTTGCCGACCACGAACGCGTCGGCGGCCGGAACGCCGGTGCGCTCGACCCGCCCCACCTCGAGTCCGCCGAGCGAGAGCCGCGCGGCGATCTCCTCGGCCGGCAGGCCGGGGTCGCAGTAGGAGCGGAGCCATCTGACCGGGACCCTCATGCGCCGAACTGCTCCAGGAAGCGCACGTCGTTGTCGAACATCAGGCGCAGATCGGTCACCCCGTGCTTCAGCAGGGCGATGCGATCGATGCCCATGCCGAAGGCGAACCCCTGCACGCGCTCGGGGTCGTAGTCCACGAACCCGTAGACGTTCGGGTCCACCATGCCGGCGCCGAGGATCTCGATCCAGCCCGAGCCGCGGCAGAGGGGACAGCGCGAGCCGTCGCGCAGGTAGCCCTTGCCGTCACAGCGGAAGCAGTCGATGTCCACCTCCACGCTCGGCTCCGTGAAGGGGAAGTAGCCGGAGCGCAGGCGCACCCGGCGCTCCGCACCGAACATCGCCCGGGCGAACTCGAGCAGAACGCCCTGGAGGTCCGCGAGCGTGATCTCCTCGTCCACGGCGAGGCCCTCGAGCTGGTGGAACATCGGCGTGTGCGTGGCGTCTGAGTCGCGCCGGTACACGCGCCCCGGCACCACGATGTAGATCGGCGCCGGCTGAACCTCCATCGCGCGCACCTGCATCGGCGAGGTGTGGGCGCGCAGGAGAACGCGCTCGGAGAAGTAGAAGGTGTCCATCTCGCCGCGCGCGGGGTGGCCCTCCGGGATGTTGAGCGCGGTGAAGTTGTAGTAGTCGAACTCGACCTCCGGTCCCTCCACGACGGCGAAGCCGAGGCCCACGAAGATGTCCTCCATCTCGCGCCGGGTCTGGGTCACGAGGTGGAGATGGCCCACCGGGCGGGGCGGGTCGCCGGGCAGAGTCGCGTCGATGCGGTCCTCGCGCAGCCGGCGGTCGAGCTCGGCGGCTCCGAGCTCCGCGGTGCGCGCGGCCAGCAGCGACTCGAGCGCGGCGCGCGCCTCGTTGGCCGCCTTACCCGCGGGCCCCCGCTCCTCCGGCGGCAGCTCGCCGATCGAACGGAGCGTCCGGGTGAGCTCGGACTTGCGGCCGAGGTAGCGCACGCGCAGTTCCTCGAGCTCGGCGCTCGCGCCCGCCGCTGCGATGGCCGCCTCCGCCTCCTTGCGCAGCCCGTCGAGGTCGGCGGTGGGCGGCCGGTCAGCCATGGGCGGCCATCCTAGTCGTGAGCTCGTACAGGGCCACGGTGGCGGCCATGGCCACGTTGAGCGACTGCGGGCCGTCGTCGCGCAGCGGGATGCGCGCCACCTCGTCGACGTCGAGCGCCGCAGGGAGCCCTGTGCGCTCGCCCCCGAGCACGAGCGTCAGCGGCGGCCTCGGCTCGATGTCGGCGAGCGTCCGTCGCGCGTCGGGGTCGAGCGCGATCCGTCGCGCCCCCGCCCCCCGGCCCCTCCGCGCCGGCGGCCGCCCGAAGATCGAGCCCATGCTCGCCCGCACGGCCTTCGGTGAGAACGGGTCCGCGCAGCCAGGGCCGAGAACCACCGGGCCGTCGCAGAAGGCGTGCGCCGAGCGGATCACGGCGCCCACGTTGGCGGGATCGTGGACGTCGTGCAGCTCGACCGAGATGGAGCCGCCCGGCTCGGACCAGCGCGGCCGGTAGACCCCGATGACGCGCGTGCCCGATCCGAGCGCGCTGGCCTCCGCGAGCAGCTCCGGCTCCACGTCCTCGGGCGCGCGGAGCAGGATCTCGGGCTGCCAACCGGCGGCCGCGGCGGCTTCCACCAGATCCTCGCCCTCGGCCACGAACAGCTCGAGCCGCTCGCGCCAGCTCTTCTGCCGGAGCTTCCTGATCGTCTTGAGCTGTTCGTTGTCGCGGGATCGGATCATGAAAAAGGCGCCTCGCTGGGCGCCCGGGAGAGTCGGCTGCGGCCGCTTCGCTCTAGGCGCCCACCGCCTCCCGGGCCTTCTCGGCAAAGCGTCGGAACGTCTCGGGGTCGCGCACGGCGACGTCGGCCAGCACCTTCCGGTCGAGCTCGATGCCGGCCGCGCGCATGCCGTGCATGAACTGGCTGTACGAGAGGCCCTCGCGGCGCGCGGCGGCGCCGATGCGGGTGATCCACAGGCGCCGGAAGTCGCGCTTTCGGGCGCGCCGGTCGCGGTACGCGTAGCGGTCGGCGTGGAGCAGGGCCTCCTTGGCGCGCTTGTAGCTCGAGTGTGCCTGCCCGCGGTAGCCCTTCGCCCGGGCCAGCGTGGCGCGGCGCTTCCTGCGGGCCGGGACCGAGCGCTTGACCCGGCTCACGAGTGCATCAGCTCCTTGACCCGCTTGCGGTCCTGGGTGGCCACCTCCACCGGCCGGCCGAGGCGCCGCTTGCGCTTGCGCGCCTTCTTCCCCAGGTTGTGGCTTGTGAAGGAGTGACGCGCACGGAGCTTGCCGCGGGCGGTCTTGCGGAAGCGCTTCTTCGCCCCCGAGTGGGTCTTCATCTTGGGCATGGGCCCGAAACCCTAGCGGCCGCCGTCGCCGGGCGGGCCCGGCACCGGCGTGAGCGCCGGCCGCCCACCAGGCGGAAGTGGGTCTCCCTCGTCGCGCTCGAGCGCCTCCACCCGCCGCCTCAGCTCCTCCACGTCCGCCCGCAGCGCCTCGAGCGGCGGGACCCTCCCCGCCGACGCCGATCCACGGAAGTCGGGCGGGCGCCGTGCGACCCGCCGCACCTCGGCGGCCGGCACGAACCTGCGACCAGCGACCTCGTAGGCGGGCACCCGGCCCTCCTCGATCCAGTGGCGCAGCTCGCGCGGAGTGACGCCGAGCTCCTTGGCGGCCTCTGGAATCGTGTAGGCGTCCATCGCCTACTGGATTCGATGTGAGCGCCTGACGCCCTGCTAGGCGGTGGCTGCGCCCTGCTCCGGCCTGCGCTTGTGGGGGGCGAGCAGCATGGTCATGTTGCGCCCGTCCTGCTGCGGGCGCTGCTCGACCGAGCCCAGTTCGGCCACGTCCTCGGCCAGTCGGATGAGCAGCGCCTCGCCGCGCTCCGGATGGGTCTGCTCGCGCCCGCGGAACATGATCGTGACCTTCACGCGGTCGTCCCCCTTCAGGAAGCGGACCACGTGGTTGCGCTTCGTCTCGTAGTCGTTCTGGGCGATCTTCGGCCGCAGCTTGATCTCGCGCACGTTCACCTGCTTCTGGTGGCGACGCGCGGCCTTGGCCTTCTGCTCCTGCTCGTACTTGTACTTCGAGTAGTCGAGTACGCGCGTGACGGGCGGCCGCGCGTCGGCGGCGACCACGACCAGGTCGAGGTCGCGCTCCTGCGCGTAGCGGAGCGCCTGCTCGGTGGGGACGACGCCGATCTGCTTGCCGTCTTCCCCGATCAGCCGCACCTGCGGGACGCGTATCCGCTCGTTGACGCGCGTCTCGTCGCGCTCGGGCGGGCGCCGATCGAACCTCCGCGGAATCGGCACTACGGCGAGATGGTGCGCGACGTCAAGAGGTGCGGAGGCGCGTGGTGTTGGTGCCCGTCATTCCCGCGCGAGTATAGACGCTGTTGCGAAGGCCGCGAACTCGCTCACGGACTGGCTTCCGGCGTCCCCCTCGCGGTGGCGGCGCACGGCGATCGTGCCGTCGCGCTCCTCCGCGTCACCCACCACGAGCATGTACGGGACCTTGCGCAGCTCGGCGTCGCGGACCTTCTTCCCCACCGATTCGGAGCGTTCGTCGACCACCACGCGCAGCTCGAGCTGAGCGGCGACGCGCCTCGCGTAGCCGACGTGGCGGTCGGCGATCGGCAGCACGATCGCCTGCACCGGAGCCAGCCACAGCGGGAACTCGCCGGCGTAGTGCTCGATCAGGATGCCGATGAAGCGCTCGAAGGACCCCATCAGCGCACGATGGATCATCACCGGGCGGTGCTCCGAGTTGTCCGCCCCCGTGTAGGCGAGCTCGAAGCGCTCGGGCATGTAGTAGTCGAGCTGCACGGTGCCGAGCTGCCAGGAGCGGCCGATCGTGTCCGTCATGTGGAGGTCGATCTTCGGGCCGTAGAAGGCGCCGTCGCCCTCGTTCAGGTCGTACTCGAGGCCGCGGCTCTCGAGCGCCCGCAGCAGCGCCGCCTCCGCCTTGTCCCACATCTCGTCCTCGCCGACGCGCTTCTCCGGCCGCGTGGAGAGCTCGAGTCGCGGGGAGAAGCCGAACTGGTCGTAGATGTAGAAGCCGAAGTCGATGCAGCGCAGCACCTCCTCCTCGATCTGCTCCTCCGAGCAGAACACGTGCGCGTCGTCCTGCGTGATGTGCCGGACGCGCAGCAGGCCGTGAAGCGTGCCGCTCGGCTCGTGCCGGTGCACGAGCCCCTGCTCGGCCAGGCGGATGGGCAGATCCCGGTAGGAGCGCAGCTCGCGCTTGTAGATCTGGACGTGAGCGGGGCAGTTCATGGGCTTGAGGCCCATGGGGCGGTCCTCGACGTCCGTGAAGTACATGTGCTCCCTGTAGACGTGCCAGTGGCCGGACTGCTTCCAGAGCTCGACGTCGTAGAGGATCGGCGTGCGCACCTCGATGTAGCCGCGCTCGACGTTGCTGGTGCGCCACAGCGTGGTCAGCTCGTTCCAGATGTGCGTGCCGTTCGGGAGCCAGAAGGGCGAGCCCGGCGAGAGCTCGGAGAGCATGAACAGCTCGAGCTCCCGGCCGAGCTTGCGGTGGTCGCGCGCCCGCGCCTCCTCCAGCCTTCGCACGTGCTCCTCGAGCTCGTCCCTCGAGAGGAACGCGGTCCCGTAGATGCGCGTGAGCATCTGGTTCTCCGCGTTGCCGCGCCAGTAGGCGCCGGCGACGCTAGTGAGCTTGAACGCCTTGACCCGACCCGTGCTCGGGGAGTGGGGCCCACGGCAGAGGTCCGTGAACGGTCCGTTGCGGTAGAGGGAGACCGTTCGCACGCCCTCGTCGCGCACCAGGTCCTCGATCAGCTCGACCTTGTAGTCCTGACCCTCGGAGAGGAAGCGCTGGATCGCCTCCCCGGCGGGGAGCTCGCTGCGCTCGAAGGGCTCGTCCGCCTTGATGTGCTCGCGCATGCGGGCCTCGATGCGCTCGAAGTCGTCCTCCGAGACCTTGACCCCCTCGGGGAACTCGAAGTCGTAGTAGAAGCCGTCTTCGATCGGCGGCCCGATCGAGATCTTGACCCCCGGGTAGAGCTCCATGACCGCGGTCGCGAGCACGTGGGCGGCGTCGTGTCGGATCAGCCACAGCGCGTCGGTCCCGTCCCGGCCGGTCACGATCTCGATGCGGTCGCCGTCGTTCAGCGGCGCGGTCAGGTCGCGCAGGTCGGGCGGGCCGCCGTCGCGGCGCACGCGAATGCCGAGGGCGGCGCGGGCCAGGCCGGCGCCTATGGCGCGTGCGGCATCCTCGCCCGTCGAGCCCTCGGGGAGCTCCAGCGGGCTGCCGTCGGGAAGCGTGACCTTCATGCGGCTCCCACGGTATCGCCCAGCGCCCGCAGCTCGTGCTCGAGCGCGTGGATGGTCAGGAAGCGCTCGCGCACCC
Source organism: Actinomycetota bacterium (assembly GCA_046728795.1). GTDB lineage: Bacteria > Actinomycetota > Thermoleophilia > Solirubrobacterales > Thermoleophilaceae > JBKPFJ01. The sequence goes on from JBKPFJ010000178.1 coordinate 11,012, forward strand.
GCTCGCGCCCCGCGACCCCCACCTCGATGCCCAGCCCGGGGTCGCGCAGCAGCTCGAGCAGGCGGGCCGCCGTCTGCTCCGGCCCGTCGGTTATGAAACCGTCCACGCCGTCTCGGACCTGGAGCGGCAGGCCGCCCTCGGGCGTCCCGACGACCGGAGTGCCCTTCCACAGCGCCTCTGCCGCGGCGAGCCCGAAGCCTGGGCGGAGCGAGCGGACGAGCGCGATGCGCGCGAGCCGCTGGAGGGCGCCCAGCTCAAGGTTGCCCACCCCCTCGTAGCTCGTGAGCACGTACAGGCCCGGCTCGCCGCCGGCGTAGTCGGTCACCTCCTTCACGAGCCGCCACCCCGCCGCGTCGTCGGCCTCGAGCGCGCCGGCCAGGACGAGCTGGAGGCCATCGGACTCCGCGCGGGCCATGCCGAAGGCCTCGATGGCCTCGTGCGGATCCTGCCAGCGGTCGAAGCGCATGGCCTGGCACAGGAAGGGCCGGTCGAGGTCCACGCCTAGCGGGCGCACGACGCGGCCCGCCAGCCGCGGCGCCGGCCCGAGGTTGCGCGGCTGAGCGGGTCCATGCCCGGGGAGCCGCGCGCAGTCGGTCGCCGCGGAGGGGCTCCGGGGCGAACGACTCGTCCGGGAACAGGAGCGCCGCGCACGTCTCGACCGCCGGCCCCGCTCGCTCGATCGCGGAGGCCTCGGGGCGCGAGGCGTCCACGTGGCAGCGCCAGACGGCAAGGGACGAGCTGCCGTCGGCGAGCACCAGGCCGAGCGTGCCCGGATCGTGGAGCACCACGACGTCGGCCCCGGGCAGGCCCTGGGCGGCGTCCGTGCAAGAGGACACGTACTCCTTCCAGGCGCCGTCGTCGATCGCCGTCTCGGCGCCTTGGAGCCCGTCGTGGAGCTGGCGCGCCACCTCCCCCAGATCTGGCTCGCCGAACAGCACCCGCCAGTCGACGTCCAGCCCGGCGTCCGCCGCGAGCGGAAGCACGGCTCCCAGCAGCTCCGGCACCCGCACGCCGGCGCCCGAGGCGCTCACGTGGAGGATTCGCGCGCCCCGCAACGGGGTTGCCGCGGCGCGCAGGCGCTCAACGACCTCGGCACCGACGATGGGCGCGTGGGCGCCCAGGGCGCCGCGACCCAACGCCATCGCCTGGAGCTGCCCGCTCACCCGGTGAGCGTACGCGCTGTGTGACGGCCGTCACACTACGAACATCTGTTCGCTCCTAGCTTGGGGCGAGTTCGAGCCGGCCTGGCGCGTCCGCGCCGCCGCCGACTCGCAGCCGCGCAGGGGTGCTTCCCCCAAGCGCGGACGCCGTTCCCCGACGCACGGAGGTGCTGACGCGCGTGCGCAAGCTCATGCCGCTCCTCGGCCTGCTCGGCCTGGCCGTCGTCCCGACCGCGCTGGCCGCGACCGACGAGCGCCCGGCACCGGAGGGCCAGAAAAAGCTCTTGACCTCGAGCCTGGTCGACCGACAGGCGCTGCGCGAGGCCGGCCGCCGCGAGCGGCGGACGGCGAAGCGCCGGCGCCACCGAGGCCACGCGGCGGTACCGCCCCAGCTTCAGGCCATCGCCGCGTGCGAGTCCGGCGGCGATCCGACCGCCGTCGGTGGCGGCGGGCAGTTCCGCGGCAAGTATCAGTTCACGTACTCCACCTGGGCCGCGGTGGGCGGCTCGGGCGACCCCGCTGCCGCGCCGGAGGCCGAGCAGGACCGCCGCGCGACGATCCTCTACTCCCGCTCAGGCCCGGGCCACTGGCCGGTCTGCGGCCGGTAGAGACGCACACGCTCGCCCGCCGAGGGGCCACACAACTCCACATTCTCGCGCCGAGTGGCAATCGCGGAGCGTTGTGACCGCTGGGCAAACGCTTGCCATCACGACCCGCCAGGACTGCTCTTTGCGTGAAGTTGTGGCGGTCGAGCGCGCAGCCCTATCGAACCACCTGGCTTCCGGGCACGATGTCGTCCTCGCCCGACTCTTCCCAGCGGATCCAGGCCTTGTGGCCGCCGTCGTAGTCAGGCGCCCATAGCACCAGGGTCGCGGGCTTGTCCCAGACCGTGCAGCGGTCGCTCGACTCCGGGTCGAGTCCCCGCCACAGGCGAATGAAGGCGTTCTGCTCCCACTCGTCGGCGACCGTGGTGGGGTCGGTGTGGCCGGGGTGGACGCGGGTCTCGGGCGGGAGCTGCATCAGCACGTCCATGATCGAGCGCTTGATGTCCGCGAAGCTCGTCGAGCCGGGCGCCTTGACGCCGCCGACCGAGCCCTTGAACAGGGTGTCGCCGGTCAGCACGTCCGTGCCGCCGACCAGGTAGGAGAGCATCCCGGCGGTATGCCCCGGCGTGTGCAGCGGCTCGATCTCGAGCCCGCCCGCCCGCAGCGTCTCCCCCGGCTCGATCGTGCGATCCACGTCGAGCAGTCGCTCCGCCTCCAGGGGATGGGCGAGGATCTCGACCCCGAGGCGCTCCTTGTAGACGTGGTTCTCGGCCACGTGGTCCTGGTGGTGGTGGGTGAGCAGCAGCTGCCCCACCTCCACCCCATGGCGCTCGACGGCCTCGAGAAGGGGCTCGGGCGGGGCGCCCGAATCGACGATCACGCCCGCCCCGCCCGGCTCGTCGGCCACGAGGTAGGAGTTGGAGAGCCAGCCGGGGTGCATCGAGCGCTCGACGATCACGTGCCTAGTATCCCGCGCCGTGCTCGATGCCCGAGCCTTCCGTTCGGAGTTCCCGGTCCTCGAGCGGCTCGCCTACCTGAACGCGGGGTCCAACGGGCCGGTGCCGCGCGCCGCGCTCGAGGCGGTCGCCGCCGACCTCCGGTTCCAGGTAGAGGCCGGGCGGGGCGACCATGCCTTCTTCGAGGAGCGGCTGCTCCAGCCGGCGGAGGCGCTGCGCCGCCGGGTGGCCGCGCTGCTCGGCTGCTCGGCGGAGGAGCTCGCCTTCACCGCCTCGACCACGGGCGGCGTGAACACCGTGCTCGCCGCCCTCGAGCTCGGCCCTGGGGACGAGGTCCTGACGAGCGACGAGGAGCACCCGGGCGTGCTCGCCCCGCTCGCCGCAGGCCGGGCGCGGCGCGGCTTCCAGGTGCGCAGCGTTCCGTTCGCCGAGGTCGCGAACGAGGTCGGGTCGCGCACCCGGCTCGTGGCCGTCTCGCACGTGTCCTGGATAACCGGGCGCGTGGCGGACGGAGCGGCGCTCCGGGCGGTCGGCGCGCCGGTGCTCCTCGACGGCGCACAGGGGCTCGGAGCGGTGCCCGTTGACGTGCGCGCGCTCGGCTGCGACTTCTACGCCGCCTCCGGCCAGAAGTGGCTGTGCGGTCCGATCGGGGCGGGTTACCTGTTCGCCCGGGCCGAGCTCGTCCCCGACCTCCTGCCCACGGCGGCCGGCTACCAGTCGCTCACCGACGCCTCGCGCCCGCTTGAGCTCGCGCTGCACGAGGACGCCCGGCGGCTCGACTCCGGCCTCCTCTCCTCGCATGACATCGCCTGGGCGCTCGCCGCGCTCGACGTCCTCGAGCGACCCGGCATCGCGGCGGTGCAGGAGCGCGCGACCGTCCTGGCGGCCCGGTTGGCGGACCGGCTCTCCGAGCTCGGCAAGGACGTCGCCACTCGCGGCGAGTCGACGCTCGTGTCCTGGCGCGCGGCCGACCCCGAGGCCGAGGCCGCGCGGCTGCGCGAGGAGGACATCGTCGTGCGCCACCTGCCGGGCAGGCCGTGGGTGCGCGCCTCCGTGGGCGCCTGGTCGAGCGAGCAGGAGCTCGACCGCCTGGCTACTTCGACGTCATCACGATGATGCCGAGCACCACGGCGCCGGCGAACACCACGAGGGCCACGGCCGCGACGACGCCGTAGATCGCCGCCTCGGTGACTCGGCCGTCGCGCTGCAGGTCGACCGCGCGCGTGGCGCCGCGGATGGCAAAGGCGTACGCGCAGGTCACGCCGATCCCGGCGAGCGTGGCGCTCCAGATCACGTCGAGCACGTCGCCCCACTCCACGACCGTCGCGAACACGGCCTAGCTCCCCGCCGCGGCGGTGACCGCGGGCCCGCGAGCGGCGCGACGTGCGAACAGGGCCGCCGCCCCGCCCAGGATCAGCACCGACACGACCACGGGCCCCGTGGCGCCGGTGCCGAAGATGCGCGTGACTCCATACGTCAGGGCGCCGATGGCAGCGGCCGCGGGAAACGTCACGAGCCAGGCGACCACGATGTTCCCGGCCACTCCCCAGCGGACGGCCGATAGCCGCTTGGCCGCGCCCGATCCGATCACGCCGCCGGAGATCACGTGCGTCGTCGAGAGCGGGAAACCCACATGCGAGGCGGCGAGGATCACGGCCGCGCCCGCGCCCTGGGCGGCGAACCCCTGGGCGGAGTCCATCTTGTGGATGCGGCTGCCCATCGTCTTGATGATGCGCCACCCGCCCACGTACGTGCCGAGGGCGATGGCGGTCGCCGCCGTGACCACGACCCAGTCGGGCGGGTTCGAGCCCGCCGCCAGGGTCCCGTTGGCCACGAGGGCGAGCGTCATGACCCCCATCGTCTTCTGTGCGTCGTTCGTGCCGTGGGCCAGAGCGAGCAGGCCGCCCGACACCACCTGTCCGAGGCGAAACCCCCCCGCCGTCGGTCCCGGGCGAGAGCTGCCCACGATCCGGTAGGTCAGCACGATCCCCGCGCCGGCCACCAGGAAGGCGAGCGTCGGCGCGATCAGCGCCGGGATCAGCACCTTGCCCACCACCCCCTCGCCGAAGATCACGGCGTCGGGTCCCTTGGCGACGAAGGTCGCCCCCACAACTCCGCCGATGAGCGCGTGGGAGGAGCTGGAGGGGAGTCCGAAGTACCAGGTGGCGAGGTTCCAGGCGATCGCTCCGACGAGACCGCCGAACACGATCAGCGGGGTGACGGCCTCCGCGTCGACGATCCCGCTCGCCACCGTCGCGGCCACCTCGAGCGAGATGAACGCTCCGGCGAAGTTGAGCACCGCGGCGAAGGTGACCGCGATCCGCGGTGCCATGGCGCGCGTGGAGATCGAGGTGGCCACGACGTTCGCCGTGTCGTGGAAGCCGTTGGTGAAGTCGAAGGCGAGGGCCGTCGCGACCACGATCACGACGATGACGTCGCTGTGCATGGCTACGAATTCTTGATGACGATGCCCTCGAGGATGTTGGCCACGTGCTCGGTCGCGTCAATGGCCGACTCGAGTCGCTCGTAGATGTCCTTCCAGCGAATCACGACCATTGGGTCGATGCCGTTGTCGAACAGGGCGGCCATCGCCTCGCGCGTGATGCGGTCGCCGTCGTTCTCGAGCCGGTTGATCTCCACGGTGTAGTGGGAGATGTCCTTGAAGCCGCGCAGGCGGGGCATCGCCTCGGAGATCTGTCTCGAGGCCTGGAGCAGCACTCTGGCGAGCTGCTGGGCCTGCTCGAAGGGCGCCTCGATCTTGTACAGGCCGAGGTAGTCCGCGACCTCCTCCGTGTAGTCCACGACGTCGTCGAGCGCGGAGGCGAGGCCGTAGATGTCCTCGCGGTCGATCGGGGTGACGAACGTCTGGTTGAGGCGCTGGATGATGTCGTGGGTGATCCGGTCGCCCTCCTGCTCGCAGATCAGGATGTCCCGGGCGAGCTCCCCGTGCTCGGGGAACTTGCGCAGCATCTCCTCGAGCAGCGTGGCGGCGCGCAGGATGTTGCCGCCGGCCTCCTCGAAGAGGTCGAAGAACTCCCGGTCGCGAGGAGCCATGACGCTTGACAACCGCATGGCCGGCGGCACGCTACCAGTTGTTCCGGATCACTCGGTTGCGAAACTCGCGAGCTCGATGCGGCGGGCCGGCAGCTCCCCGGCCTCGCCGAGACGCTCGCGCACCGCCGCGGCGCTGGCCATGTGGTCGTAGGCGGAGCGGCGTTGCTCCACGCGCCCGTCGTCGTGCACCAGCGCCCAGGCGGCGCGGTGGTCGCCGTCTAAGGGCATGCCCACGCTGCCGGGATTGACCAGCTCGATTCCGGCCGCGACGCGCCGAAAGGCCAGGTGGGTATGACCGAATACGAGCCGCTCCGCCTTCACACCCGCGAGCAGCTCGGCGTCGGCGTCGTTCGGCTCCGGCGCGAAGCTCTCGACGTCCGAGACCGGCGAGCCGTGGCAGTAGAGGACGCGCTCCTCGGTCAGGGTCTCCGGCAGCCCTGCCAGCTCGCCCACGAGCTGCGCGCCCAGGAGCTCCCGGCAGCGGGCGATCGCCCCCCGGACCTCGTCGGGGGCCTCCTCCGGCGCTGCGGTCCATCGCTCCCCGTTGCCGCGGATCCACTGGGCGTCCAGGCCCCGCAGGCGCTCCACGGTCTCGTGCGGCCAGGCGCCGAAGAGCGCGTAGTCCCCGCCCAGGACGAAGCGGTCCGCCTCGGCGGCCTCCGCCTCCGCCAGCACCGCCTCGAGCGCGGGCAGGTTCCCGTGCACGTCGTAGAGGAGGGCCAGCACTAAGCGGCGGTGGCCAGCGGAAGCGCCTCGACCACGGGGTGCCAGCCGGTCATGTCCACCCTCAGCAGTACCCGCTCGCCGCGCGCGAGCACCGCGCCGATCCGGCCCAGCGCCGCCGCGCTCGCCTCCCTGGTGAGCCCGCAGGCGTCGAGGAAGCGCCCCGCCGCGTCTGCCTCGCCCGGGCCCACCTCGAGCTCCTCGATCCTGACCCAGGGGGCCTCGGAGGGACGCAGGGGCCGCACCACGCAGACGGCCAGGTCGTCGGGCATGACCTCCGCCTCCCCCGCGATCCGGGCGACGAGCTCCTCTGCCCCCTCCTCCGGGCCGAGCTCCCCGACCAGCTGCGCGAGTCGCTCATCCCCCAGCATCTTTCCGGCCGAGCGCGCCTCCGGCAGGCCGTCGGTGTACAGACAGGCCAGGGCGCCGCGCGGCAGCGAGATGATGGTCTGGCGGGTGCCGGTCTCCATGGCCATCCCGAGCGGCGGCGCGGAGGCGGCCGTGACGGGTGGCCGCGGGTCGGGCCCGGAGACGATCGGCGGCGGATGCCCGGCTCCCGCGTAGGCGAGGGTGCGCGCGACCGGGTCGTAGACGGCGAGCAGCACCGTGGCGAAGCGCTTCTGCGCCGGAGCGCCCACCCCGGGCTCGGAGCCGACGGGGGACCGCTCGAAGGCCTCCTGCGTCAGCTTGAGCACGTCGCGAAGATTCGCCCCCGCCTCCATGTGGGCGCGGAGCGTGTAGCGGAGGAAGGCGGTCGGGGCGAGCGCGTCGCGCCCGTGCCCGGACAGGTCGCCCACGACGAGGCCCACCCGGCCGTCGGGGAGCGCGAATACGTCGTAGAAGTCGCCGCCCGCGACGGGCCCGTCGGCCGGCCGGTAGGCGGCCGACACGTCGAGGGCGCCGACGCGACCGGGCACGATCGGCAGCAGCGCGCCCTGGAGAGCCCCGACGTCAGCGAGCAGAGCGCCACGCTGGCGCGCGAGCCGCCGCGCGCGGAGCGCGGCGAGCAGCCAGGCGGCCAGCAGGATCACTGAGAGTGCGGCGAGGCCGCCGAGCAGCGCCTTGAGGGGCTTCGGCACCACCTCGACGATGTCGGTCAGCGTTCGCGTGACGGTGCGGGGGACTCCCCCGCTCTCCTCCTTGGCCTTGCCCTTGTTCTTGCCCTTGTCCTCGCCGCCTGACTTGGCGCCCGAGCCGTCGCCCTCCCGGGACGAGCCTGCCGCGCCGGACGTCGAGCTCGAGGGCGTCGACTTAGCACCGGCGGCCGCTGCCGCGAGCGTCGCCGCCGCAGCGGCGGGAGCGACCCGCGGCTCGGCGAATCCGCGCGAGCGGCGGAGCCCTGACGCCGCGGCACGTGTCCCCGCGCGACTCGAGCGGCGCGAGCCGCGCGTGCGGTGCCCTCTCGAGCGGGTGCTCGCCGCGCTCGCGGACGGCGAGGTCGTCGCCGCGGTGGTCCGCTGCCCTCGCTTCCGACCATGCCCTCTTCCGGAAACGGCCCGGCTGGCCGAGCCGGCGGGCGGACTCGACGCGCGCGCCCGCGCCGGGCGCGACGCGCCAGACCGAGTCGGCGCCGTCTTCTTCGCAAGGCCCCGCGGAAGCGCCTTCTTCGCATGGCCACGGCCACCGCCGCGCCCGCGCCCCCTCCCGGCATGGTGCCCGCGAGCCCCCTTGACCGCGCCCTTCGGGGCCGCTGCCTTCTTCACCTGCCCGGGCGGCGCAGCGGGCTTCCCGGCCAGCGCCGCCGGCCCTGCGGGCGCGATAACGGCAGCAGCCGCAACCGTCGTTACGATGGCGACGGTCCTGCGTCCGGCAGCACGACGCACGCGATCATCCATGGGCGTAAAGAGGGAGGGCCTCCCTCGGACCTTGTCCAATCTAGACGCGAGTCGCAATCCTGGCCAGCGAAACATGGCGCATCTTGCGCCAAAGATGGACCAAACCCTACTCGCCTCTGCACCTGAACCTGCAGCCGACAACGTGCAAAGCACGACCCAGTCCCCGAGCGACGACCGCAAGTGATGGCGGGCGACTCGGGGCGGGAGCCCGTGCGAAGCACGGTCCATTTCCGGCGCGAGGACCGAGCAGGGCAAGGAAGAGGGGGAAAAACAGTGCTCCGCACGGCCTTGCCCCGATGACGCCGCCATGCGAAGGTCAGTCGCGCAGGACATGGGCCGTGCTGGGCTCGAACCAGCGACCTCCAGCTTGTCGAGCTGGCGCTCTCCCTACTGAGCTAACGGCCCCGTGCGAGCTAGGCGGCGAGCATAGCGCCCTTGGCCCGCATCGTGAGCTCGAAGACCTCGCGGCTCGAGTGCTGCGGCGTCCAGTCGAGTGTCCGCTTCAGCTTCTCGTTCGAGACCACCCACGGGAAGAGGGCGAACTGGATCTGGCCGGGCGGCGCCTCCGCCGCACGCAGCCGCCAGCTGGCTCGGGACAGGGCCCGCGCCACGGGCACGGGTAGCCGCCTCACCTTCATCCCCGCGATCTCCGCGCACTCGCGGTAGGTCATGAGCCCGTCGCCGGCCATGTTGAACGCGCCGCCGTGGCGTCCCTCCAGCAGGCGACGGAGCGCCTCCACGAGATCGTCCTCGTGCACGAACTGGATCGGACCGTCGAGGTTCCCGAGGTCGACCTGGAAGGGCTGGTTCGTCCACAACCGCACCAGGTAGTTGTCCACGTTCGGGCCGAGCACGATGCAGGGGCGCACGATCGTCATCACCCGGTCCGGGTGCCGGGCCGCCCAGAGCTGGCAGATGCGGTCGGACTCCGCCTTGTCCCGAGCGTAGGAGAAGTCGGCGACACCCCGCACCGGGTGCTCCTCGGTGAGCGGGACTGGGTTGTCCGGGAAGGCGCCGTAGGCGCTGCTCGAGGACGTCACGAGGACCTGCCGGACGCCACTCGCCGAGGCGGCGTCGAGCACGTTCTGCGTGCCGTTCACGTCGATCTCGTACATCAGGCGTTCGTCGTGGATCGGGTTGAGGATGAAGGCGAGGTGTACGAGCGTGTCCGCGCCGGCGCGCTCCAGCACGTCTCGCACGCCCTCGCGGTCCCGCACGTCCAGGCGCTCGAAGGCCGTCTTCGGTCGGTATCCGCTGCGCGGCGGGTTCAGGTCGGCCACGACGATGCGCTCGGTCTCGTCGCGCTGCGCGAGGTGCTGGACGAGGCGAGTGCCGATGTACCCGGACCCGCCCGTAATTACGTAGCGCATGGCGGCGGGATCCTAAAGCTTGGCGAGCCGGTGCCGATCCGAATGGGGACGAAGGCCGACGAGCCGGTCGCGGGCAGGCGGCCGGCGGCACGTCTTCACGGAAGAAGGGCCCGGCGAGGCCCCTTTCCGTGCCTCGAAGGCGTCGGCGGTTTAAGGCAGGGGTGCTAGCAGTTAGCATGGAAAAACTGCTAACCTGCTAGCAGTCACACCCGATTCAGGGAGGAATCCCAAGCATGACGACCGCCACCAAGAGCACCGACCAGCGGGTTTACGAGGCCACGGAGCGCATCCGCGACCTGAACGAGCGGATCATCGACTCCTCGCGGAAGGCCGGCCAGGCCTACCTCGACGCCTACGAGAACGTCCTGAAGAGCATCGCCGACTTCGAGGAGCGCGTCGGCGGCTCGAGCCAGGTCGAGTGGGTGTCCGCGATGACCCAGGCGCACGCGGACTTCACCCGGGAGCTCGCCCGGATCTACACGGCGAGCGCGCGCGACCTGCTGAAGTAGCCAGGGCGGCGCTAACGCGCCGTCCAGCCCAGATCCATGGTGACGGCCGCGCCGCTGAAGGCGCGGCCGTCGCGTCCCAGGAGGAAGGCCACCACGCCGGCCACCTCGTCTGGTTCGATCAGCCGCTTGACCGCGTGTGGCGCGAGGATCACGTCCTCGAGCACGCGCTCCTCAGGCAGCTCGTGTGCCCTGGCCTGGTCCGCGATCTGGGCCTCCACGAGCGGCGTCCGCACGAAGGCCGGGCAGATGGCGGAGGCCAGGATGCCCTCCGCAGCCCCCTCGAGCGCGAGCGTCTTCACGAGTCCCATCAGGCCGTGCTTGGCCGCCACGTAGGCGGCCTTATATGGAGACGCCACCAGCCCGTGCACCGAAGCCACGGCGACGAACCGGCCTTCGCCGGAGCGCGCGAGCGCCCGCCAGCCGTACTTCGCGAGCAGGAACGGGCTCGTGAGCATCAGCGCCACGAGCTCGTCCCAGCGGTCCTCAGGAAAGTCCGGCACCGGCGAGACGTGCTGGAAGCCGGCGTTCGCCACCACCGCGTCTAGGCGTCCGAAACTCTCGAGCGCGGCCTCCACCGCGCCTCGGTTTCCCTCGCGGGTGGTCAGGTCGGCCTCGTGTGGCTCGCCCGGCCCGTCCCGGTCCGGGCGCAGGTCGACGGCGAGGATACGCGCTCCGTCGGCCTCGAGACGCTCCGCCACAGCGCGACCGATGCCGCTCGCGGCGCCCGTCACCAGGGCGGCCTTTCCGTCGAGCGCGGGCACGCCAGCTTCTTTCCCCGTCCCGGCCCCCCCGTACCCTCTCGCCATGGCCGTCGCCTGCGCACCGCCGAGCGCGCCTGGGCCGGCGCTGCTGGGTCGAGCGGTTGAGAGCGCCTTCGCCTGTTGGGCCGCGAGCGCCGAGCTCTGGGTCAGCGCCGCCGAGCGCCGGCTCGACGCCGTCCGCTGGATCGAGCTCATGGCCGACCGCCGGCCCCCGCGTTGGACGAGCCCGAACGAGATCGTCTTCGAGACCTCGATCGCCCGACTGCGCGACTTCTCGTGCGGCTCGCGCGCGGCGTCGCCGCCCGCGCTGCTCTTGCCCCCGCAGGCGGGGCACGACTCTTGCATCGTCGACTTCAGCGAGGACCAGAGCCAGGTGAGGACGCTGCGTTCGGCGGGCCTGCGGCGGCTGTGGGCGCTCGACTGGGTGGGCGCCAACAGCGCCACCAAGGATGCGACGATCGACGACTACATCGCTTTCATCGACCGCGCCGCAGCGGTGCTCGGTGAGCCCTTCCACCTGATCGGCGACTGCCAGGGAGGCTGGCTCGCTGCCATCTACGCCGCGCTCCGACCCGAGCAGGTGCGCACCCTCACGGTCGCCGGCGCCCCGATCGACTTCCACGCGGGCCGCGCGGTGATCGCCGACTGGGTGGCGCTCCTCGACCGGCGCTTCTACGAGGTCGCCGTGGCGCTCGGCGGCGGGGTGCTGAGAGGATCGTTCGCCTTGGGCGGCTTCATCGGAATCAAGCCGGAGAATGAGCTCTCGAAGCAGCTTCGGCTGCTAGCCAACCTGCACGACCCGGCGCACGTCGAGCGCTACCGGGCGTTCGAGGACTGGTACCGGTACACCCAGGACATCCCGGGGGCGTTCTACCTCTGGATCGTCGAGCACCTCTTTCGTCGCAACGCCCTGATCAAGGGTGAGCTCGAGGTCGGCGGCGAGCCCGTCGACCTCCGGCGCATCCGGGTCCCGCTCAACCTCTTGGCCGGCGCCGAGGACCACATCACCCCGCCCGCGCAAGTCTTCGCGATGGAGCGCGCCGTCTCCAGTCGGCGAGTGGTCAGGCGCACGACGAGCGGCGGTCACCTCGGCCTCTTCATGGGCCGCGAGGCACTGCACGAGCACTGGCCTCCGCTCGTCAGCGGCGTCGCCCGCCGGACACGAAGGCCTCGTAGATCTCGATGAGCGAGCGCCGCTGGCGGTCGCTGAGGGCGGGATCCGTGCGAATGGCCTGCACGACTGCGCTCTCCTCGTCCTCTTCGCTGATCGCCCCGGCCTGCTCATAGAGCGCGTCGGCCGAGATTCGCAGCGAGCGGGCGATGTTCTCCATCACCCTCTCGGAGGGCCGCCTCAGGCCACGTTCGATCTGCGACAGGTACGGGTTCGAGATGCCCACCATCGCGGCGAACTGGCGCATCGAGAGCTCGCTCAGCTCGCGCTGGCGCCGGATGATCTCGCCGAGCGTCGGGCGCTCCTCTTCGGCCACGGAGCGGCAGCATAGATCGGCGCGGCGGCGGGTACCTTCTGGGAAATGGCCAAGACAGAGGAGGTCGAGGCCCGCACCGCGAAGGCGGCGGAAGACTTGGTGGCCCGCGACTCCTTCGGCGAGCTGCTCGCGCGCATGACCGAGAACGTCATGGCGCTGACGAAGATCGGCTTCGACGTCATGGACCTGATGGTGCGGAACCTCCGCCTGGCGGGACGCAGGGACGTGACGAACCTCGGCCGCCAGCTCGCCCGGACCGAGGACAAGCTCGAGATGGTGCTCCAGGAGGTCGAGCGGTTGCGCCAGGAGGTGAACGGCAGGGGCGCCGCGGGCGCACGGCGTCGCCGCCAGCAGAGCCAGTCGCGATGAGCGCCGCGGACCGGCTCGTTCGCTTCCCGACCGCGGCCGTCGAATGGACCAACCTCATCCTGACCCAGGACGAGGCCATGATCGGCGCCACACCGAAGGACGTGGTCTGGACCCACCGAAAGACGACCCTCTGGCGCTATCGCTCGGACTCGCGCCGGCATCGCACGCCCGTCCTCCTGGTCTTCGCGCTCATCAACCGGCCCGACATCTTCGACCTGCGGCCCGGCAACTCGTTCGTCGAGTTCCTGCTAGAGCAGGGCTTTGACGTCTTCCTCGCCGACTGGGGCGTGCCCGACGAGGAGGACGGCGACCTGGGGCTCGACTCGTTCGTCTGCGACGAGCTGAGGTGGGCGATGCGGGAGACGGCGCGCGCGGCCAGCAGCGAGGATCTCTCGCTGCTCGGCTGGTGCATCGGCGGGACGCTGTGCGTCATGCACGCCGCGCTCGAGCCCACCGGCCCGGCCCGCAACCTCGTGCTGCTCACCACGCCGATCGACACGCGCGGCTCGCTGTACTCGAACTGGGTCGCGCGCGAATCGTTCGACCCGGAGCTCGTGGCCGAGACCTACCCCGCGGTGCCCGGCCGCGCGATCGACTGGGCCAACAAGCTGCTGAAGCCGGTGACGAACTACTGGACGACCTATCGCAAGCTGTGGGACGACGTGCTCGACGGCAAGGACCGGCGCGAGGCCTACCAGTCGATGGCCCGCTGGGTCGCGGACAACCCGCCCTTCCCGGGGCGGGCCTACTCCGAGTGGATCACGTGGATGTACAAGGAGAACCGCCTGGTGCGGGGGCGCATGCGGCTGCGCGGGGAGCGCGTGGACCTGGCCCGGGTGAAGCAGCCCCTCCTCGTGGTCACCGCGGGCGCGGACCACATCGCGCCGCGCCCCGGCACGGTGCCGATCTTCGAACTCGTGGCGTCCGAGGACGTCACGCACCTGGACCGCCCCGGGGGGCACATCGGCCTAATGGCCGGCTCGCAGGCCCGCGAGCAGATCTGGCCCGACATCGCGGACTGGTTATCGGAACGCTCCGACTGAGGAGGAGGAGAGACATGGCCGCACCGGCGACAACGGAGACCGCGCCACAGGCCGCGGGGACCGGGCCCCGCAAGCTCGAGGGCCGCGTGGCGTTCGTGACGGGGGGAACGCGCGGCATCGGTGCCGCGATCTCGAAGAGCCTTGCCTCCCAGGGTGCCGTCGTCGCGGCCGGCTACGGTCGCGACCACGAGCGCGCGGAGGTGCTGCGCAAGGAGCTGGAGGGCCAGGGCACGACCGTGTCCGTCCACCAGGGCAACGTCGGATCGTCGGAGGACTGCCGGCGCACCGTCAGCGAGGTGATCGAGCAGCACGGTCGGCTGGACATCCTCGTGAACAACGCCGGCATCACCGCGGACAAGCCCGCGCTCAAGATGCAGGAAGAGGAGTGGTACAAGGTGCTCGCCGTCAACCTCTCGGGCGCCTTCTTCATGTCGCGCGCCGCGCTGGAGCACATGCTCGAGCGGGGCAGCGGTCGAATCGTGAACATCTCGTCGATCATCGGCGAGATGGGCAACATCGGGCAGGCAAACTACGCTGCCTCGAAGTCCGGTCTTTTCGGCCTCACGAAGACGCTCGCGCGTGAGGCCGCCAAGCAGCTCCAGAAGGAGGGCAAGACCGACGGCCTCGGAGTAACGGTCAACTGCGTGGCGCCCGGCTTCATCGAGACGGACATGCTCGCCACGGTCCCAGAGAAGGTGCTCGACAGCATCCGGGGCCAGATCCCGCTTGGGCGCTTGGGCCGACCCGAGGAGGTGGCGCGGGTCGTGCACTTCCTGTGCGCCGACGCCTCGTCCTACATCACCGGCGCGGTCTGGCCCGTGAACGGCGGCATGGACATGTAGGGCCGCGCTAGGGCCCGGTACGGGGCCGGCGCGCGGCGGGGGCAGACCCCCGCCGCCGCGCGGCGGGGTTTAGCCCTCGCCGCCCTCCTTCTGGCTCCACTTGGACTCGAGGTCCTTCATCACGCCGGGCTCCCTCAGAGTCGTCACGTCGCCGAGCTCCTCGCCCTCGGCGATGTTCCGCAGCAGGCGCCGCATGATCTTGCCGGAGCGGGTCTTCGGCAAGTCTGCCGACCAGATGACCTCCTTCGGCCGCGCGAACTTGCCGATCCTCTTGCCGACATGGTCACGAATCGCCTGCTCGAGGTCCTCGCCGCCCTCCACCTGCTCGCCCTCGAGCGTTACGAATGTGACCACCGCCTGGCCCGTGTCCTCGTCTGTCTTTCCGATGGCGGCGCACTCGGCCACCCTCTCGAACGAGACGACCGCCGACTCGATCTCGGCTGTCGACATCCGGTGTCCCGAGACGTTCACGACGTCGTCGACGCGCCCGACGATCCAGAAGTACCCGTCCTCGTCGCGCCGCGCGGCGTCCCCGACGAGGTAGGTCGTCTCGCCGAAGCGGCTGAAGTACGTCTCCTTGAACCGCTCCTCCTCGTGGTACAGGGTGCGCAGCATGCCGGGCCAAGGGCGCTTGATGACCAGGTAGCCCCGGCCGTCCTCCAACTCGTTGCCTTCCTCGTCGAAGACGGCGGGCTCGATGCCCGGGAAGGGCAGCGTCGCCGAGCCCGGCTTGGTCGTCGTGACCCCGGGCAGCGGCGTGATCAGAATCGGCCCGGTCTCCGTCTGCCACCACGTGTCGACGATCGGGCAGCGGCCGCCGCCGATCACCTCGTGGTACCAGGCCCAGGCCTTCGGGTTGATCGGCTCTCCCACCGTGCCGAGCAGCTTCAGCGACGAGAGGTCGTGCTTCTCGGGGTACTCCGTGCCCCACTTGATGCAGGCCCGGATCGCGGTCGGCGCCGTGTAGAACTTCGTCACGCCGTAGCGCTCGATCAGCTCCCACCAGATGTCCTTGTCCGGGTAGTCGGGAGCGCCCTCGTACATCACGCTCTCCGCCCCGAGCATCATCGGGCCGTAGACGATGTACGAGTGGCCGGTGACCCAACCGACGTCGGCCGAGCACCAGAAGACGTCCTCGTCCGGATGCATGTCGAAGACGTACTTCTGCGTCGCCGCGACGCCCACCATGTAGCCCCCGGTCGTGTGGAGGACGCCCTTCGGCTTCGCCGTCGAGCCCGACGTGTACAGCACGTAGAGCGGGTGCTCAGCGTCGAGCTGCTCCGGCGGACACTCGTCGGCGGCCGACTCGAGCTGCTCGTGATACCAGAGGTCACGATCGTCCCTCATCTCGCAGTCGGCGCCGGTGCGCTTCACGACGATGATGTGCTCCAGCGACTCGAGCTCGCCCATCACCTCGTCGACCGCCTGCTTGACGTTGGCGGTCTTGCCCTTGCGCCGTGCCCCGTCGACCGTGATCAGGACCTTGGCCTTGGAGAACTCCATCCGCTCGTTGACGGAATCGGCCGAGAAGCCGCCGAAGACCACGTTGTGCGGCGCTCCTATGCGCGCGCACGCCAGCATTGCGACGAAGACCTCGGGGATCATCGGCAGGTAGATGCCGACGACGTCCTCCTTCTCGACGCCCAGGTCCTTGAGAGCGTTGGCGAGCTTCTGGACGTCGCGAAGGATGTCGGCGTAGGTCCAGTCCTCCTCCTCGCCCTCCTCACCGCGCCAGTGGAAGGCGACGCGATCGCCGCGACCGTTCTCGACGTGCCGGTCGAGGCAGTTGTAGGACATATTGATCTTGCCGCCCGTGAACCACTTGTAGAACGGCGCGTTCGACTCATCCAGCGTCTCGTCCCATTTCTCGAACCAGTCGAGGAGCTCGTCGGCCTGGCGCTCCCAGAACGCCACGGGATCCCTCCTGCCCTCCTCGTGTAGCGAGTCGTCGCTGACCAGCGCCTGCTCGCGGAAGTCCGCCGGCGGTTCGAAGCGCTCCTGCTCGGCCAGCTCCTGAAGCTCGCGCTCGAAATCGCTGATCGTCTGGTCTCTCGTGGCCATATCTCCGTCTCCTCCTTACCTCTCGTCCAGGCCTTCGTACCCAGTGCGAGAGGCGTGACACCGGGCGCACGAGCCCCAGGCCGCGCCTCGGCCCGGTGTCAACTCTTCACTGAAGAAGGGGCCCCTCCAGGAGGGGCCCTTCTCCGTGCCTTCGGCGGACTACTCGGCCCCGAACCTCTTGATCTCCTCGAGCTCCTCTGGCGTCAGCTCGCGCGGAGTCTCCCCGCTGGCCACCTTCTCGCTCTGCACGTGATGCCGAATCTCGTCGACGATCTCCGGGTTCGCGAGCGTGCTCACGTCTCCGACGTCGGCGAAGTTGGAGACCCCTGCGATGACCCGGCGCATGATCTTCCCCGAGCGGGTCTTCGGCATGTCGGTGACGATCCATACGCGCTTCGGTCGCGCGATCTTCCCGATCTCGGTATCGATCGCCTTGGACACCTTGTCCGCGATCTCCTTGCTCGGGCTGAGACCGGGCTTCAGCGAGACGTACATCTCGACCGCCCGGCCGCGCAACTCGTCGATCACCGGGACGGCGGCCGCCTCGGCGACCTCGTCGACCGTGATGCTCGCCGACTCGAGCTCCTTGGTGCCCAGCCGGTGCCCGGCCACGTTGATCACGTCGTCGATCCGACCGAGGATCCGGAAGTAGCCGTCCTTCGCCTGGACGGCGCCATCTCCGGCCATGTACGGCCAGTCGTGCCAGTCCTTGCTGTCCTTGTCCTTGCAGAAACGCTCGTAATAGGTCTCGACGAATCGCTCCGGCTGGCCCCAGATCGTCTGGAAGATGCCCGGCCAGGGGTTGCGGATGCAGATCGCGCCCGCCCGCCCGCTGCCGGCCTCCACCTCGTTGCCGTCGTCGTCGTAGATCACGGGATAGATCCCGAGCACCCCCGGGCCGCAGCTGCCCGGCTTCATCGCCTGGAGAGCCGGCAGGGTGCTGCCCAGGAAGCCGCCGTTCTCCGTCTGCCACCAGGTGTCGACGATGACCGCTTCGCCCTTCCCGACTGCGTCGTGGTACCAGCGCCAGACGTCGGGCTCGATCGGCTCTCCGACCGTCGTCATGTGCTTGAAGTGGTAGTCGTACTTCGCCGGCTCGTCCGGCCCGAGCTTGCGCAGCATGCGGATCGTCGTGGGCGCGGTGTGGAAGATGTTCACCCCGAGCTTCTCGGCGATCCGCCACGGGCGACCGGCATCCGGGTAGGTCGGCACTCCCTCGTACATCACGCTCGTCGTTCCGAGCGCCAGCGGCCCGTAGACGATGTACGAGTGACCGGTGATCCACCCGATGTCGGCGAAGCACCAATAGGTGTCGTCCGGGTGGATGTCCTGGTAGTACTTCGAGGTCCCAGCGACGTATGACAGGTACCCGCCGGTGCTGTGCTGGCACCCCTTGGGCTTCCCGGTCGTGCCGCTCGTGTACATGAGGAACAGCGGCGCCTCGGCGGGCATCGAGACCGGCTCGACCTCCTTGCCCCGGAAGTCATCGAGGAGCTCGTCGATGAAGAAGTCGCGCCCCTCCACCATCTCGCTCTTCGACGCGTACTGGCCGGGATGCCGCCGCCAGACCAGCACCTTGTCGATCTCGTGACCGTCCTTACGCGCCGTCTCCAGGGCCTCGTCCGCCTTGGCCTTGTGGTCGATCAGCTCGCCGTTGCGGTAGTAGCCGTCCATCGTCACGAGGATCTTGCTCTCCGAGTCGGAGATCCGGCCCCCGCACGCGGCGCCGCTGAACCCGCCGAACACCTCGGAGTGGATGACGCCGAGCCGGGCGCAGGCGAACATCGAGATCGGAAGCTCGGGGACCATCGGCAGGTGGAACGTCACGCGATCGCCGGTCTTCACGCCGGCGAAGTCCCGTAGGAGCGCAGCGAACTCGTTCACGCGCCTGTGGAGATCCCGGTAGGTGATCTCCTGGGTCTCCTCCTCCTCGGGCTCGGGCACCCAGATGAAGGCCGCCTGGTCAGGTCTGGTCTCCAGATGACGGTCCACGCAGTTGACGCAGGCGTTCAGCCGCCCGCCGACGAACCACTTCCAGAACGGCGGGTTGCTCGTGTCCAGGATCGTGTCCCACTTGGCGTCCCAAGTGAGCAGATCCGCGTACTCCGTGAAGCACTCCGGGAAGTGCTCCTCGCTGAATCGCTCGAGGATGTCTGGGTCGGCCGCGTTCGCCTGCGCAATGAAGCTCTCAGGCGGATCGATGTACTCCTCCTCGCGCCAGTGAACGGCGATGTGCGAGTCGGAGACCGCGGCCCGCTCGTCTGTTGCCATGCTGGACCCTCCTCCTTTTCTCTATTCGGGTTGTACCCGACCGTGGGGTCTGGCACACGCGGGGCCGGTCAGTTCACTGACCGGCCCCGACGGCGCTTCGCCGACCCCCGCGCTTAGCGTCTCAGCTCCTTCACTGGCACCACATCGCGCCCGAACGTCCTGTTCATGACGACGGCGAAGGACGCATACCACGCGGCGATCGCGGTGGCGATGCCGATCCACCCGCCGGCCTTCGTGATGTTCTCCTCGGCTGCTGCATCCCCGATCCCGAGCACGAAGAAGGTGATCGTCAGGAGCAGGAGCACCACGTTGACCGCCACGCTGACGCGGAACGAGGCGATCCACAGGTAGGCGGTGAAGATGCCCCACGAGATCAGATAGAGCCCGACGGCGTCACCCAGGTTGGCCTCCGGGATGTCCTTGGCGAAGAACTGCTCGAGAGCCCAGAACGAGAGCCAGAAGGCCCCGTACGAGGTGAACGCCAGCGCCCCGAACGCGTTGGCCTTCTTGAACTCCCACATCCCCGCGAGCAGCTGCGCGAGGCCTCCATAGGCGAGCGCCAGGCCGAAGACGACAGGCTCGCCGCCTTCCTCGAGAAGCCCGGCGTTGAAGAAGCTGAGCACGAACGTCGTGAGCGCGAAGCCCGCGAGGCCGAGCGGAGCCGGATCGGCGATCGCCCCGATTGCCTCCTGCTTGGCCTGCTCGACGCGAGCGGTGGCGCCGCCCACGGCCTCCTGCGGGTAGCGCCCTGGCCCGGTTGTGGCCTCCATGTCTCTCTCCTCCCGTTAGGGGATTGGGCTGCCCGACCCGT
>JBKPFJ010000231.1:0-30177 GCA_046728795.1 Actinomycetota bacterium
CCTCACGCTGGCGCGCGCCGAGCCTCGGCCCGTCCCCGTTGGCCACGAGGGCGGCTCGGCCAGGCTCGGTGAGGCGCACGCTGAGCGCGGTGCGGGGCCGAACGCGCCGGCCACCCGTCCCGGTGCCCGGCGGCAGCACGAGCGAGAGGCCCCGGGCCGGCGTGGAGACGTACTCGCGGGCCACCCACAGGCCGAGCCGCACCAGGGCAGGGGGCACATGCGCCTCGAGGGCTGACAGGGGCTCGGCGAGCCGCTCGGGGGGCAGCTCGCTCGTGTCCGTCACTTCCACGACGACGCCCACGAGCCGCCGCGAGCCAAAGGGGACCTCGAGCACGGTCCCGACACCGATTCCCTCGAGGTCGGCGCCCACCCTGTAGTCGAACGGCCCTCTCAGGGAGCGGGCAGGGGTAAGCGGCTCCACGCGGGCGATCACGGCGGCCACCGTAGGACCTGCAGCGGACGCCCCCGGGGCGCATCCGGTTTGGCCCGGTGGCCATGGACATCCGGCCGACCAGCGCTCAGCCTTCCATCATGCGGATCCGAGCCGCCGCGCCACGCGACGCCGAGGCGGTGGCCGCGATCTACAACGAGGGAATCGAGGAGCGGGTCGCGACCTTCGAGACGAGCCCGCGGTCCGCCGCGGACATGGCGGCGCGCTTCGGCTCCACCCGCCACCCGTTTCTCGTCGCGGAGCGCGACGGGCGGGTGCTCGGCTTCGCGGCGGTGGCGCCCTACAGCGCGCGTGAGGCGTATTCGGGGGTGGGCGAGCTGATGGTCTACGTGGCGCGCCCCGCGCGCGGGTCCGGGCTGGGCGCCGCCCTGTTGGAGGAGCTGGTCGCCGCGGCCGAGCGCCGCGGCTTCCACAAGCTGGTCGGCAAGGCCTTCCCTGAGAACGCTGCGAGCCGCGCGCTGGTGCGGCGCTGCGGCTTCCGCGAGGTCGGCATCCACAACCGCCATGCCCGCCTCGACGGCCGCTGGCGCGACGTGGTGGTCGTCGAGCGATTGCTCGGCGACGCTGCGCTGTGACAGGCTCCCGGCGTGGCCATCGACTTCGAGGCGGAGGGTCTGCTGGCGGGGCTCGAGGACGAGCACGCCCGGCGCGGGCGCCTCGAGCTCCTGCGGCGGCTGAGCGAGGACGGCGTGCCACTCGAGGAGCTGAAGCCCGCCGCCGCCGAGGGCCGCCTGGCTCTGCTGCCCGTGGAGCGCGTGATCGCGGGCGGTCAGCCGAGCCACACCGGCACGGAGGTGGCCGAGGCCGTCGGGCTCGATCCTCCCGCCCTCCTCCGCGCGCGTCGCGCCATGGGGCTACCGGCCCCGGATCCATCCGAGCGGGCCCTCAACGATCACGACCTCGAGACCGCGCGCAACGCGAAGGCGCTGCTCGACGCGGGCCTACCCGAGGAGGAGTTCCTGGAGCTGACACGCGTGATGGGGCGCAGCGTTTCGGCCGTGGCCGCGGCGATGACGCGCACCTTTGGCGAGACCTTCATCGAGCCCGGCGACACCGAGTTCGACGCCGCCTTCCGATATGCCGAGGTGACGCGGAGGCTGCTCCCGCTGGCGGGTCCGACGCTCGAGCACATGCTCGCGCTGCATCTCTGCGAGCAGCTCCGCGGCGCGGTGCTCGGTCAGGCCGAGCTGTCCGAGGGGCGGCTGCCGGGCGCCCAGGAGGTGAGCGTCGGCTTTGCGGACATCGTGGGCTTCACGAAGCTGGGCGAGCAGGTGGCGGCCGACGAGCTCGGCGCCGTGGCCGGGCGGCTCGAGCGCATGGCCTCGGAGGCAGCCGTGGCGCCCGTGCGGCTCGTGAAGACGATCGGCGACGCCGCCATGCTCGTCTCGCCCGAGACCGAGCCGTTGCTCGACGCCACCCTTGATCTCGTCGAGGCATCGGAGGAGGCCGGCGATGGCCTCCTGCGGCTGCGCGCCGGGGTCGCCTACGGCGATGCCCTCCCACGCGCCGGCGACTGGTATGGGCGGCCGGTGAACCTTGCCAGCCGGATCACCGGCTTCGCCAGGCCGGGCAGCGTGGTCGCCTCGAAGGAGGTGCGGGAGCACGCCGCCGAGGACGCGTACGCCTGGTCCTTCGCCGGCAAGCGCCGCTTCAAGGGCCTGAGCGGAGAGGTGTCCGTCTTCCGGGTGCGGCGCCCCGAAGCGGGTTAGGCGCTGGCCGGTTCCCCTGTGCGCTCCTCGAAACCGGCGGCCTTGCGGAGCAGGTCGGCCTTGTCCGTCTTCTCCCAGGTGAAGTCGTGGTCCTCGCGGCCGAAGTGGCCGTAGGCCGCGGTCTTTTGGTAGATCGGCCGGTGGAGCTTCAGGTACTCGCGGATGGCGCCGGGCCGCAGGTCGAAGTGCTCGTCGATCAGCCCGGCGATCGTGGAGCGCGAGACGCGCTCGGTGCCGAAGGTCTCGACCATGACCGAGATCGGATGGGCCACGCCGATCGCGTAGGCCACCTGGATCTCGCAGCGGTCGGCGAGGCCGCCGGCCACGACGTTCTTGGCCACGTAGCGCGCGGCGTAGGCGGCCGAGCGGTCCACCTTCGAGGGGTCCTTGCCCGAGAAGGCGCCGCCGCCGTGGCGGGCCGAGCCGCCGTAGGTGTCGATGATGATCTTGCGGCCGGTGAGCCCGCAGTCACCCATCGGACCGCCGATCTCGAACTTGCCGGTGGGGTTCACGAGGAAGTGACGGCCGTCATCGTCGTAGAGCTTCTTCTCGTCGTAGAGCTCCGGCGGCAGGATCGGGTGGAGCACGTGCTCCCAGAGGTCCGGCTTGATGAGTGTCTCCGAGTCCACGCCGGGCTTGTGCTGAGTCGAGATGAGGACCTTCTCGATCTCGATCGGGCGCCCGTTCTCATAGCGGACGGTGACCTGGGTCTTGCCGTCGGGGCGCAGATAGGGCATCACGTCCCCGCGGCGCACCTCGGCCAGCCGGTGGGCGAGCTTGTGCGCAAGCAAGATCGGCATCGGCATGAGCTCCTTCGTCTCGCGCGTGGCGTAGCCGAACATCATGCCCTGGTCGCCCGCGCCCGCCACGTCGAGCTCGTCCTCGTCGGCCGGGTCGTGCCGCGCCTCGTAGGCGGTGTTCACGCCCTGCGCGATGTCGGGCGACTGCTCGTCGATGGCGGTGATCACGGCGCAGGTGTGGCAGTCGAAGCCGTAAGAGGCGTCCGTGTAGCCGATCCGGCGGATCGTGTCGCGCACGATCTTCGGGATGTCGACGTAGGTGCTCGTGGAGATCTCGCCCGAGACCACCACTAGCCCGGTGTTCACGAGCGTTTCGCAGGCCACGCGTCCGGTGGGGTCGTCGGCCATCACGGCGTCGAGCACGCCGTCCGAGATCTGGTCGGCCATCTTGTCCGGGTGGCCCTCGGTGACCGATTCCGAGGTGAACAGGAACTCGTTGTCTGACAGGCGCTGAGTGGTCATCGGTCGGGGAAGGGTACAAGTCGGGCCCGCGAATCCCGCGGAGGTGATCACGGTGGAGCGTTGGAAGACCATCATCGAGCCGTTCCGGATCCACGCCGTCGAGCCGATCCGGCTGACGAGGCGTGAGGAGCGCGAGCTGGCGCTGCGGAAGGCCGGCTTCAACCTCTTCAACCTGCCGTCAAGGGACGTGATCATCGACCTGCTTACCGACTCGGGCACGGGGTCCATGTCCTCCGAGCAGTGGGCCGGGCTCCAGCGGGGCGACGAGAGCTACGCCGGCTCGCGCTCCTGGTTCCGCTTCCGCGAGGCCGTGCGCGAACTCTTCCCCTTCGAGCACGTGATCCCGACCCACCAGGGCAGGGCGGCGGAGAAAATCCTCTTCTCCGTGCTCGCCGGGCCGGGCAGGGTCGTGCCCAACAACACGCACTTCGACACCACGCGGGCCAACGTGGAGTTCACTGGCGCGGAGGCGCTCGACCTGGTGATCCCGGAGGGCCACGTGCCGGCATCCCGCCACCCCTTCAAGGGCAACATGGACGTCGACGCGCTCGAGAGCGTGCTGGCCGAGCGCGATGTGCCGGTCGTGTTCGTGACGGTGACCAACAACTCGGGCGGCGGCCAGCCGGTGTCGCTCGAGAACCTGCGCGCCGTGCGCGCCGCCTGCGATCGCCACGAGGCGCCGCTTTTCCTGGACGCCTGCCGCTTCGCCGAGAACGCGTGGTTCATCCGCGAGCGGGAGGAGGGCCAGGCGGGCCGACCGGTCGCGGACATCGTGCGCGAGATGGCCTCGCTCGCCGACGGCATGACCATGTCGGCGAAGAAGGACCCGCTCGGCAACATCGGCGGCTGGCTCGCCATGGACGACGGCGACCTCGCCGAGCGCTGCCGCACCCTGCTCATCCTCACGGAGGGCTTCCCCACCTATGGCGGGCTCGCGGGGCGTGACCTGGAGGCGCTGGCCCAGGGGCTGCGCGAGGCCGTGGACGAGGACTACCTGCGCTACCGCATCCGCTCGACGGCCTACCTGGGCGAGGCCCTCGACCGGGCGGGGATCCCGGTGGTCCTGCCCGTGGGCGGCCACGCCGTCTACATCGACGCCCGGGCCCTCCTCCCCCACGTCGAGCCGCTCCGCTACCCGGGCCAGGCGCTGGCGGTGGCCCTCTACCGCGAGGGCGGCATCCGCGGCTGCGAGATCGGCACAGTGATGTTCGGCAGGCTCCCCGACGGCTCGGAGGCGCCGGCCGCGATGGACCTGGTGCGCCTGGCAATCCCGCGCCGCACGTACACGCAGTCGCACATTGACTACGTGATCGAGGTCTGCACCTGGGTGGCGGAGCGCGCGTCGGAGCTGGGCGGCTTCCGGATCGTCGAGGAGCCGGCGCAGCTCCGCCACTTCACGGCGCGCTTTGAGCCAGTCTCGCCCTGAGCAGAGCCACCACCCGCTTCGGTTCCTCCACCACCTGCCTCGAGGAGAGCCGGATCACGTGCCAGCCGGCCAGCTCCAGGTCTAGGTCGCGCGCACCGTCGCGGTGGAACGCGTACGGGGTGTCGTGCGAGCTTCGGGATGACGGCCTCCACGCCGGCAGGTGACGCGGGTTGCGGGTCTACTGGCCCACAACTGCATGCACGCCCGGACCGTGACCGAGCGCGGCACGGCCGTGGGTTGCGAGCGTTACGGCTCAGTGACGGCCGAGGGCTCAGTCACGGCCGCGCGACGTCTTGAAGTCGATCACCAGCGGCACCCCCTCGAGGCCGTAGCGCTCTCGCAGGCGGTTCTCCAGGAAGTAGGCGTAGTCGCGCGTCACACGGGTGCGGTCGTTGACCTGGACCGCGATGCGGGGCGGGGCGGTCTCGAACTGGGTCATGTAGTACATGCGGAGGCGCCGGCCGCGTACCGCCGGGGGCTCGCGCATCGACTGGAGGTCGCCCAGGAAGCGGTTCAGCTCCGGCGTCGGGATGCGCTCTGCGGCGCGGTCGGCGAGGGCCAGCGCGTCGGCCACGAGCCGCTTCAGGCCGCGGCCGGTGAGCGCCGAGACCGCCATCACCCGGGGGCGCTGGCGGAGCTTGCGGCGCACCCGGGCCTGCGCGTCCTCGAGGTCTTCTCGAGGGGTGCCCCGCGCGGGGTCACCCCGCAGAGCGGCGATGTCCCACTTGTTGAGGGCCACCACGGTGGCGCACTTGCGCTGCATCGCCATCTCGGCGATCCGCAGGTCCTCGCTCCGTATCCCCTCGGTGGCGTCGCAGACCAGGATCGCCACCTCCGATCGCTCCGCCGCGTGCTCCGAGCGCAGCTGCGCGTAGTACTCGATCGTGCCCGCGACCTTGGTCCGGCGGCGCAGGCCCGCGGTGTCGACGAGCACCACCGGGCGGCCCTCGAATTCGATGCGCGTGTCGATGGCGTCGCGGGTCGTTCCCGCCTCCGGCGTGACGATCACCCGCTCCTCCCCCAGCAGGCGGTTGACGAGGGAGGACTTCCCCACGTTCGGGCGGCCGATCACGGCCAGGCGCGTGGCGTCCTCGGCGCCTGCGGCGGACTCGGGCAGCCGCTGGGCGACCAGGTCGAGCAGGTCTCCCGTGCCAAGGCCCTGGGTGGCCGACACCGGGACGGGGTCCCCGAGCCCCAGGCCGTAGAACTCGGTGGCCGCCGCCACCTGCGAGCCCTCGTCGACCTTGTTCGCCGCCACGATCACGGGCACCGGCCCGCCGCGCAGCTCGTGGGCCAGCTCCGCATCCCCGGGCCGCAGCCCGGCGCGGGCGTCCACCACCAGCACGGCGAGGTCGGCCTCGGCCAGGGCGGCGCGCACCTGGCTGCGCACCCCCTCGGCCAGCCCGCCCGTCTCCTCGATGTCCACGCCACCCGTGTCGACGAGCAGGAAGGCGCGACCGTTCCACTCGGTCTCCACCTCCTTGCGGTCGCGGGTAACGCCCGACTGCTCGTGCACCACCGCCTCACGCGTGCGGGAGAGGCGATTGACGAGCGTCGACTTGCCGACGTTCGGGTAGCCGACGACGGCGACCTTCGGCAGCGGGCTCATCTCGCGCGCACGAGCTCCACGATGCGCGCCACGACCTCGTCCACCGAGAGACCCGTCGTGTCGAGCTCGACCGCGCCCGGGGCGACGGTCAGCGGGGAATGCTCGCGCGACTCGTCCTGGGCGTCGCGGAGCGCCTGGTCCCGAAGCACGGTGTCGGGGTCGGCCCCCAGCTCGGCCGCCCGCCGCCGCGCCCGCTCCTCCGGGCTCGCCGTGAGGAACACCTTCAGGACGGCGTCCGGCGCGACGACCGTGCCGATGTCGCGCCCCTCCGCCACCCAGTCGCCCCGGGAGAGGAGCGCCCGCTGCTTGTCGGCGAGCGCCGAGCGCACCGCCGGGTTCGTGGCCACCCGGGAGGCCGCCTCGGACACCTCGGGCGTGCGGATCGCCTCGGTCACGTCACGACCGTTCGCGATCACGCGCTCGCCGATCTCGATCTCGAGCTCCCGCGCGCGGTCGCTGGCGGCGCCGCCCCGCTCGAGCGTCGCCAGGCCGACCGCGCGGTACATCGCCCCCGAGTCGAGGTAGGTGAACCCGAGCGCGCGCGCCGCCGCGCGCGCGACCGTGCTCTTCCCGGCTCCGGCCGGGCCGTCGATCGCCACCACCACGTGCCTGAGGCTACCCGCGCTCCAGAAGGGCCCGGACGTCCGCCTCGAAGCGGGGATAGGAGACTGCCGCCGCCTCCATCCCCACCACCTCGACCCCCTCCGGGCAGGCCAGGCCCGCCACCGCGCCGAGCATCGCAAGCCGGTGGTCGCCCCGGGCGTCGAGGACGCCGCCCCGGGGAGGCTCCCCCCTGCCCCGCACGGCGAAGCCGTCCGCGGTCTCGTCGGCCTCGGCGCCGATCGCAGTCAGGCCCTCCACCACCCCGGCGATCCGATCGGACTCCTTGACCCGCAGCTCCTCCGCCCCGTAAACGACGGTCTCCCCCTCGGCGAACGCGCCGAGCAGGCCCACCAGCGTGAGCTCGTCGATCGCGAGCGCCACCTCGTGTGGCTCCACGGTCGTCGCCTCGAGCGGCGCCGCGGCGACGTCGAGCTCGCCGGCCGGCTCGTCGTCGGCCTGTGCGCCGGGCTCCTCGAGATCGCCCACGATCACCGCTCCCATCCGCTGCGCGATCCGGAAGAAGCCCGTGCGCGTCCAGTTGAGCCCAACGCCCCGGATCACGATACGGGAGTCGGGGACGAGGGTGGCGGCCGCCGCGATGAAGGCGGCCGACGAGGGGTCGCCGGGGACGGTCACGGTCTCGAGCTCCAGCTCGTCCACCTGGGATACGGTCATCATCGTCCCCTCCCGGCCGAACGGTACGCGCGCCCGGCGCAGCATGCGCTCCGTGTGGTCCCGGCTCTGGCGCACCTCCACGAGCGTCGTCGCCCCCGCGGCGAGCATGCCGGCGATCAGCACGCAGGACTTCACCAGCGCGCACGCCACCGGCAGCTCGTACTCGATCCCCGACAGCTCGGCGCCGGTGACCGTGAGCGGCGGAAAGCGGCCATCCCGCGCCTCCATCCCCGCCCCCATCAGGCGCAGCGGCTCCGCGACCCGATCCACGGGGCGGCGACGGATCGACGCGTCCCCGTCGAGCGTCCACACACCGCCCGGCTGCCCGGCGAGCCAGCCCGGCAGGAGGCGCAGGAGCGTTCCAGAGTTGCCCACGTCGAGGCGGCCGCCCGTCGCCTCTAGCGCGGCGTGGAGCCCCACGCCGCGCACCAGGAGCCCCTGCCCGTTCTCCTCCACTCCGGCGCCGAGCGTCAAGAGTGCGGCGAGGGTCGAGCGGGTGTCCGCGGAATCGAGGTAGTTGTGCACCCTCACCGGCTCGTCGGCCATCGCACCGAAGAGGGCCGCGCGGTGGGAGATCGACTTGTCGGGCGGCGGGCGGTACTGGCCCCGAAGCGCCCCGGAGGGCGCGAACCGGGTCACGACTCGGCGACCGGGAAGCCGAGCCCGCCGATCAGCTCGCGCGCGCGGGCGGCCTGGTCGTCGCCGGCGATCCACAGGGTCATCGCGCCCGAGCGCATGTCGGGCGCGGGGGCGAGCGCCATGTCCACGATGTTCACGTCTCCCTTGCCGAGCGCCACCGCCACCTGCGCGACGATACCCGGGCGGTTCGGCACGGTGAGGCGAAGCTCGTGGACCGCCCCGCCGGCGAGGTCCGCCTCGAGCAGCCTCCGGCGGTCCTCGCGCGCGGCGTCGTTCCAGCGCTCGACCGCTCCTCCCTCGCCCGCGCGCAGCTCGCCGGCCACGGCTTGGAGCCGCTCCACGGTCTCGTCGATCTCCGCGGCGAGCGCCTGGCGGTTCGAGAGGTAGATGTCGGTCCAGACCGCCGACGCCGCACCCGCCACCCGGGTGGCGTCGCGGAAGCTTGGCCCGACCCGCGGCAGGGGCTGGTCACCCAGCGCGCGGGCGGCCTGGGAGACCAGCACGTTGGCGAGCACGTGGGGCAGGTGGCTCACCGTCGCGAGCAGGCGATCGTGGGTGGCAGCGTCGATCGCCACCGGTCGGGCCCCGAACCCCAGAACGAGCCGGTGCAGCCGTTCGTAGAGCAGCCCGGATGACCGCTCGTGCGGTGTGAGGTACCAGGTAGCTCCCTGGAACAGGTCGCCGCGCGCATGCTCGACCCCGCTCGTCTCCGCGCCCGCCACCGGGTGCCCGCCGATGAAGCGCTCGTCCTCGATCGACTCCACGAGCTGCCGCTTCGTCGAGCCCACGTCCGTCACGAGGCAGTCCTCGGGCGCTGCGCGGAGCGCCCCGGCCACCTGGTCGCGGAGGGCGCCCACCGGGCCGCAGGCGAAGCAGGCCTCGGCGCCCTCGAGCGCCTCCTCGAGCGAGCCGGCCACGTGGTCGATCGCGCCCAGCTCGCGCGCCCGCTCGAGCCGCTCCGCGCTGCGCCCGTAGGCCACCACCTCGGCGCCGTCGAGGCGCGCGGCCAGGCCGATCGAGCCGCCGATCAGCCCGGCGCCGAGGACGGCGAGCTTCACACCGTCTGAAGCTGCTTGCCGGCCAGTTCCGCCGCCGCCTCCAGCTTGCGCAGGTAGCCCTCGAACTCGTCGGCCACGAGCGCCTGCGGGCCGTCACAGATCGCCTCCTCGGGGCAGGGGTGCACCTCGACGATGACCCCGTCGGCCCCGGCGGCTGCCGCGGCGAGGGAGAGCGGCTCGACCAGGCTCCGCTTCCCGGCCGCGTGGCTCGGGTCGACGATCACCGGCAGGTGCGTGAGCTCCTTCAGCACGGGCACCGCCATCAGATCGAGCGTGAAGCGGTAGCTCGACTCGAAGGTGCGGATGCCGCGCTCGCACAGCAGCACGTTCTCGTTCCCCTCCTTGAGCACGTACTCCGCGGCCATCAGGAGCTCCTCGAGCGTGGCCGAGAGGCCCCGCTTCAGGAGCACCGGCTTCCCCGAGCGGCCCACCTCGGTGAGCAGCGTGTAGTTCTGCATGTTGCGCGCACCGAGCTGCACCACATCCGCGACCGCGAGCACCGACTCGAGGTCGCGCACGTCCATCAGCTCGGTCACGATCGGCAGCCCGGTCTCCTCCCTGGCCTCGGCCAGCAGCCGCAGCCCCGCCTCGCCTAGCCCCTGGAAGGAGTAGGGCGAGGTGCGCGGCTTGTAGGCGCCCCCGCGCAGCAGCTGCGCCCCGGCGTCCCGGACCACGCGGGCCGCCTCCAGCATCACGTCCTGCGATTCGACCGTGCAGGGACCGGCGATCGTCGCGAAGTGGCTGCCGCCGATCTTGCGGCCCTCCACCTCCACCACCGTGCGGTCACCGCGCTTGTACTGGGCAGAGGCGAGCTTGTAGGGCTTGAGGATGGGGACGACGTGGTCCACGCCGGCGTGGCCCTCGAGGCCGAGGTTCGCCACGTGCTCGCGGTCGCCGATCGCGCCGATGACCGTGACGAACTCGCCGTGGGAGAGATGGGCCGACGCCCCCACGGACTCGATGCGCCTCACGACGGCGTCGATCTGCTCCTCCGACGCCCCCTCTTTCATCACGATCATCATCTGGTACCTAAAGCCTTTCAGAACCTCGCTATCGACTGGGTACGGCGAGCGTCGGCGCCCGGCGGGCCTATGCAGGCAAATCTAGGGCCGGACGCCTAGATAAATCGCCAGTACCAGTAAGCACGCCGAGCGGCGCCGGGGATCGAGGCGCGGGTCGGGGTCGGCGTGCCGAGGTCAGGCATTGCGCTGACTTGTAGCAACATCCCGCGCGCGGGGCAACTGTTTGGCAATCGTTTGCATGGGGTATGTACCGCAAGTCGGGTAAGAAGTAGACGCCCAGACGTGGGACACACCGAGGAGGGACCGGGATGGAGCGGACACCGCGAGCCGTTTGTCATGGGAGGACGCCCACAGGCTCGAGGTGACACTCCGTGCCCGGGCGAGCGCGATGTCCCGACGCGACGCCGTCGGACGCTGCCCCGGCTGCGGCCGGGCTGTCGGCGAGGAAGAGGACCGGATGCACGTCGGGGGGCTGATCGTGCACCCCTCCTGCCTGTTCGTCTGCCGCAGCGATCAGATCAGCGCGTCGAGCGCGGCCAGGAACCGGTCGTTCTCCTCGCGCGTGCCGTAGGTCACGCGTAGCCGCCCCTCCTCGCCGAGCGCGGTCCCCGCGCGCACGATCACGCCGCGCTCCCCGAGCCCGCGCATGACCTCGGCCTCGTCCCGGTCGGCGAGCGACACCCAGGAGAAGTTCGCCTGGCTGTCCGTGGTCGCGAGCCCGCGCTCCTCGAGCTCGGACTCCACGTGGAGGCGCTCGATCGCCGTGCGCTCGACGCGGCGCGCCACCTCGTCCTCGTGGAGCATCGCCTCGGCCGCCGCGGCCTGGGCCAGCGCGTTGACCGAGAAGGGCTGGCGGACGCGGTCTACGGCGAGCCGGAAGGCCTCCGAGCCGAGCGCGTAGCCGCAGCGCAGCCCGCAGAGCCCGTCGATCTTCGAGAAGGTGCGCAGCAGCACGAGGTTCGGATGGCGGTCGAGCAGGTCGACGGACTCGTCGGGGACCTGGAGCGTCGAGAACTCGACGTAGGCCTCGTCGACGATCACCGCTACGTGGCGTGGCAGCGAGGCGACAAAGTCGTCGATCGCCGCCGGCGGATGGGCGGTGGCGGTGGGGTTGTTGGGGTTGCAGACGATCACGAGCCGCGTTGCATGGGTGACCTCGCGCGCCATCGCCTCGAGGTCGTGCCTGCCAGCCGCGTCGACAGGGACGGTGATCGCGGAGGCCCCGCTCATCGCCGCCAGGTGAGGGTAGATCGAGAACGAGGGCCACGCGTAGACCACCTCGGCGCCGGGCTCCAGCATGGCCTCGGCCGCCGCTAGCAGGATCTCGCACGATCCGTTGCCCACGGCCACGCGCCCGCTGGGGACTCCGGTGCGCTCCGAGATGCGCGTGCGCAGCACCGACTTCTCGGGGTCGGGGTATCGGTTGAGCGTGCGCAGCTGGGTCTCCACCGCCTCCAGCACCTGCGGGTGGGGGCCCCAGGGCGTCTCGTTCGAGGCCAGCTTCACGAGCTGCCCGCCGAACGCATACGTCTCCGCCGCCGGGTAGATCGGAATCGACTCGATGCGGCGATTGAACTCGAGGCTCACTGGGCCCCCTCGAGATCGAGCCGGAGGCTCCGCGCCTCCCGCAGGTACACGTGCTGAGCGGGCGCCCCCTCCGGCGCGTAGCAGTGGAGGAGCAGCCGGATCACGCGCGGCAGGGCGCCGGGCCGCTCCATCTCGCGCGCGCACAGGAGGGGCACGGCGCTCAGCCCGAGCCGGCGCGCGGCGACGGCCGGGAACTCGGCGTTCAGGTCGTCGGTGCATGTGAAGATGCAGCTGACCATCTGATCCGGATCGAGCTCGTTCCGCGCCATCACCTCGCGCACGAGCTGCTCGGTTGCATCGAGTATGGCCTCCGCCTCGTTCCTCTCCACGGTGATCGCGCCCCGGAGCGCCCTGAGCCTCATAGGGCGGCGGATTGTGTCAGGACGTCTTCAGAGGAAGAACTGGCGCCAAGCGGTCCACCAATCGTCGGCCCGCGAGACGATCCGGCGCGGGCCGGTGACCTCGACGCCGGGGCACAGGCGGTAGCCGTCGACGAGGTCGGTGGTCGTGAAGTCGACGGTGATCTCGACCGGTGGCTCGAGCCGGAACGGGCGCACCGCCCGGGGCTGGCGCAGGGCGCGGGTGGCGCCCTCCTCGATCATGGCGCGGGCCCGCTGCGGTGGGATCTGCCTCGCGCTGTAGCGCCCGAGGCCGCGCTTGACCGGAACGGTGACGAGCCCCGGGCCGAGCAGCTCGGTCGCCTCGCGGCACGTCGCCTCGTCGCCCGTGACCATCAGCACCGGGGTTCCCCAGTGGCCGCAGAGCGCCGCATTGATGCCGGTCTCGCCGACCAGCGTTCCGTTGAAGCGCAGGTCGCTCCACTCGCGGCTCGAGACGGTGTGGTTCAGGACGCCGTCGGCGACCCCCGCCCTGGCGTGCATGCCGACGAAGAGAGCGGCGTCGCACCCCGATTCGAGCACCTCCGTGTACTCGGTCCACTGGCTCTGCACGACCCACTCGCAGTCGGGGTCGAGCCGTTCCGGCACCAGCGAGTTGAAGCTCCAGCCTTCGCCGGCCCCGTGACAGTCCATTACGACGATCTCGTTGGCACCCGCGCCCCGGGCGCCCCTCACCGCCGCGTTCATCTCCTCGGTGTAGAGCCTTCGGCCCTCCTCATAGAGCGAATGCCCGCCCCTCGTCTGGTCCCACTTGACGATGCCGGAGACGCCCTCCATGTCGCCGATCACGAAGACGCGCATTGACCCGGCAAGCTACCGGCGGCCGCCGCCCGGAGGCGCTCGGCCAATGCCGACCGGACGCACATGCGGGGCACCTCGCGCCTGCGGACGGGTGCTGGCGACGGTCGCCACCCCACCTAGGCTGGAAAGCCGTGCGCCGGGTCCGTCGCTGCCGCACGCACGTGACGCTCGCGTAACTGTCGGCTAGGCGACTGTCCTACTTAGGGGGGCCAGGAGCCCGGTTGGATAGGACGGTGCGGGAGCCGGTGTTACGACGGCCGCATGCGGGCCGCCGCCCGCAGCCGCTCCACCTCGGCCGCACTCAGGCGGCGCGAGGCGCCCGGCGCCAGGTCGCCGAGGCGGAGCGGGCCGAAGGCCACCCGCTCCAGCGCGACGACCCCGTGGCCCACCGCCTCGCACATGCGGCGCACCTGGCGCTTCCGTCCCTCGTGGATCGCGATCTCGAGCAGGCCGGGCTCGGGCTGGCGGACGCGGGCAGGGGCGGTGTGGCCGTCCTCGAGCTGCACCCCCTCGCGCAGCGCTCGCAGCGCCGCCTCCGGGACAGGGGCCGGGCGGACCTGGGCGCGATAGCCCTTCTCCACCTCGTAGCGGGGGTGGGTGAGGCGCTCGGCGAGCTCGCCGTCGTTCGTGAGCAGGATCAGCCCTGTGGTGTCCGCGTCGAGCCGCCCGACCGGGTACAGGCGCCGCTCTGACTCCACGAGCTCGACCACGGTTGGGCGCCCGTGCGTGTCGCGCGCGGTCGAGACCACCCCGGCGGGTTTGTTGAGCACGTGGACCTCCCGCGGCTCGGGCTCGACCGCGGCGCCGTCCACCGCCACACCGCCCTCCACGTCCCGCGCAGGGTCGGTCACGACCTCGCCCTCGACGGTCACCCGCCCCTCGGCGACGAGCCGTTCGGCGGCGCGCCGGGACGCCACTCCCGCATGGGCGAGGAACCTGGCCAGACGCACGGCGGGCAGGCTGCCACACTCGGCGGCGTGGACCTCGAGCTGCTGGATTCGCTCGCCGACCGCGCCTACCGGCGCCGCCAGGTGTGGGAGTGGGCCGCCCGCGGCGCCTCCTCGTACGAGGAGATGACGAACCTGCCCCTCGCCCTCCGCGAGGAGCTCGATCGCGAGCTGCCCTTCTCGACCCTCGAGCCCGAGCGAGAGGCGCGGGCCTCGGACGGCACCGAGAAGGCGCTGTTCCGCACCGCCGACGGCAAGCCGGTCGAGGCCGTCCTGATGCGCTACCGGGACGGCCGTCGCTCGCTCTGCCTGTCGAGCCAGTCGGGCTGCCCGCTGACGTGCACGTTCTGCGCCACCGGGCAGATGCGCTTTGGCCGCAACCTCAGCGCCTCGGAGATCCTCGACCAGGCGCTCCACTTCCGCCGGGCCCTCGCACGGGCCGGCGAGCGCGGCCCGAACCACGCCGTCTTC
This sequence comes from Actinomycetota bacterium, assembly GCA_046728795.1. Taxonomy (GTDB): domain Bacteria; phylum Actinomycetota; class Thermoleophilia; order Solirubrobacterales; family Thermoleophilaceae; genus JBKPFJ01. The sequence goes on from JBKPFJ010000231.1 coordinate 14,659, forward strand.
ATGGGCATGGGCGAGCCGCTCATGAATCTCGACGCGGCGCTCGAGGCCTCCCGGCGGCTGCCCGACCTCGGCGTCGCGACCTCGAACACGGCGATCTCCACGGTGGGCTGGCTCCCGGGCATCGAGCGCATGACGCGCGAGGGACCGCCGGTCCGGCTCGCGTTGTCGGTGCACGCGGCGGACGACGCGCTCCGCTCCGAGCTGATGCCGGTGAACGAGCGCTACCGGCTGCGCGAGGTGGTGGACGCCTGCCTGCGCTGGCACGAGGCACGGCGGCGGCCCGTGTTCGTCGAGTACCTGATGCTCGACGGCGTGAACGATCGCTACGAGCAGGCCCTGGCCCTGGCCGACCTGCTCGAGCCGGCGCGCGCCTTCAAGGTCAACCTGATCCCGTACAACCCCACAGGCTCCCGGTTCCGCGGCTCGACCCGCGAGGCGATCACCGCCTTCAAGGCGGCACTCGAGCGTCGCGGCCTGCGTGCGACGATCCGCCTCACCCGCGGGCGCGACATCGACGCGGCCTGCGGCCAGCTCGCCGCCCGCTCGGGCTAGAGCGCGCGCGGCAGGGCGTCGATCCGCTCGATCCAGCTCGCCAGGCGCGGGTGGTCGCCGAGCGGCTGGTGCTCGTCGAGGATCCGGTGGAAGAGCTCGTCGTCGCCCTGCTGCCGGCCGCGGGCGTACTTGAGGAAGGGAAAGGCCGCGCAGTCGGCGGCGCTCAGGCCGTCGCCCAGCAGGAACTGGCGCCCGCTCAGCAGATCCTCGAAGCGATCCAGCCAGCCCGCCATCCGCTCGCCGAGCTCCGCGACGCGCTCGCGGTCCGGCTCGGAGCGCTCGAGCTCCGCCTCGATGGCGTTCGGGGCCAGCTTCCAGACCTCGTCGAACCAGTCGAGGAAGACGTCGAACTCGGCGCGGGCGGCCGCGTCGGCCGGGAAGAGCGGGGGCTCCGGCCGCGTGCGCTCGAGGTAGCGGAGGATCCGCCGCGAGTCCGCCACCACGGTCCCGTCGTCGTCGATCACGGGCACGAGCGGCTGGCCGCTGGCGCGCATCACCTGCTCGCGGTGGGCGTAGTCGATGACGACCGACTCGACCTCGAGCCCCTTGTGGGCGAGGGCCAGCGCGACCCGCTCGACGTTCGTCGAGAAGGGCGCCCGGTAGAGCCGGATCACCGGGCTCCGGTTCGGGCCAGGGCGGCGGCGCGGGTACGGGCGAACGGGCGGGGCAGGCGCCCCTCGGCGGCGAGCCAGGAGCCGCCCACGATCAGGACGAGCCCGGCCGCCGTGCCGACGCTGAAGCGCTCCCCGAGCAGGGTCACGCCGTAGATCACCGCGAAGCCCGGCGCGACGTAGGCCACCAGCGTCGCCTTGGCCGGTCCCGCGCTGGCGATCAGGAAGTAGAAGATCCAGAACGCGAGCCCAGTGCCGAAGATGCCCAGTGCGGCCACCGCGCTCACCGCGCCGACGCCGGGGAGGGAGCCCGGCGCGGTGGCCAGGCCGAACGGCGCGGTAAGGAGCGCGGTGGCTCCCATCGTGGCGGCGCCGACGCCCACGGGGGCGAGGTCGGAGAAGCGCCGCTTCAAGTAGAAGGCCCCGAGCGCGTAGCCGAGGCTCGCGAGCACGACCATCGTGCCGCCCACGAGCGCGGCAGTGCCGCCGCCGGCGTCCACCCCGAGCAGAAGGACGACGCCCGCCATGCCGAGCACCACGCCGACGAGGCTCCAGCCGTGGGAACGCTCGTCCTGGTCGACCCAGATGGCTAGCAGCGCGGTCCATATCGGCGCGGAGGCCACGAGGATGCCCGCGAGCGACGAGGAGATGTGCTCCTCGCCCAAGGTGATCAGGAGGAAGGGCGCGGCGACCTGGACCGACGCGAGCAGGAAGATCGGACCGATCCGCTGGCGCAGGCCGCCGAGCGCGCCGAGCTTGGCCGCGGCCGGCAGGAGCACGAGCGCCGCCAGGAACGTCCGCGTGAAGACGATCATCCCGGGCGAGAGCTCGTCGAGGCCGATCTTGATGAACAGGTAGGAGGCACCCCAGACGGCCGAGAGGAGGGCGAAGAGGATCCAGGTGCGACGGTCCATCTACGGTGTGAACGCCCCCGGCGCGCGCGTTGTGAGATCGGCCCCCACCCCCTTGAGGATCGCAGCCGGCGGGCATCAGCTCAAATGAAGATGTCCGGGAGCTGCGATAAGGTCCTCTTATGCTCGACGTGCGCCGGATGAAGGTCCTACGCGAGGTCGCGACCCGCGGCTCCTTCTCGGCCGCCGCCGAGGCGCTGTCCTTCACGCAGTCGGCGATCTCGCAGCACGTGGCCGCGCTCGAGCGCGAGACGGGCGCCAAGCTCGTCGAGCGAAGCCCCCGCGGCGTGCGGCTCACGGAGGCGGGCCGCGCGCTCGTCCAGCACGCAGAGGCGATCCTCTCCCGGCTCGAGGACGCCGAGGACGAGCTCGCCGCCATCGCCGGACTGCGCGGCGGGCGGCTGCGCCTGGCGAGCTTCCAGAGCGCGGGCGCCACGCTGGTTCCCCGCGCCGTGGCCTCCTTCCACGAGCGCCACCCGGACGTCGAGCTGAGCATGATCGAAGCCGAGCCGGACGACGCGAGCGCCCGCCTCAAGTGCGGCGACATCGACCTGGCGCTGGTCTACGACTACGAGGCGATCCCCGGCACGCTCGACGGCGATCTGGAGCTCACCACCCTGATCGACGATCGCTACGACGCCCTGCTCCCGAAGGACCACCGTCTCGCCGACCGCCGGGTCCTGAAGCTCTCGGACCTGGCCGACGAGCCGTGGATCGCCTCGACCGAGCGCTGCGGCTGCCGCCAGATCACGGAGCGCGCCTGCGCTGAGGCCGGCTTCGAGATGCGCGTGGCCTTCGAGGCCGACGAGACCCTCGCGGCGCAGGCGCTGGTGGCGGCGGGTGTGGGCGTCACCCTCCTCCCCCAGCTGGCGCTCTCCACAGTGCACCCCGCGGTGGTGCCCCGCTCGCTCTCGAACGCGCCCGTGCGCCGCGTCTGGGCGGCGCGCGTCGAGGGGGCCTACCACTCGGCCGCCAGCGAGGCGATGCTCCAGATCCTGCGCGACGTCTCGGAGGAGTTCAGCTTCGAGAGCCGCCTGGCCGCGGCATAGGCACCAGGGCCCTAAAGCGTCACCGGCTCGAGGCGGCGATCGGCCAGCGCCTCGAGGATCAGCGGCACCGCCTCGGCCGTCGCGGAGGCGCTCGGCCGATGGCCGTAGCGGGGCGAGTCGTGGAGCAGCACGATCGCGCCCTCGACTAGGTCGCGGCGCGCGAGCTCGGCGATCCGCTCCGGCGCGATGTCCTCCCAGTCGTAGCCCCAGGCTGACCAGTAGACGATCTCGAGCCCCAGCTCGGTGCAGGCCGCGTGGGTCGCCTCGCCGATGCGACCGTAGGGCGGGCGGTACAGCGATGGGCGCGAGCCGGCGGCCGCCTCGGCCGCGTCGAGCCCGCGTTGCAGGCCGTCGCGCCCCTCTCCCTCCACGTGGTGGAACGCGTGGAGGCCCACGACATGACCGCGACGGGCGATCTCGGCGCCCAGCTCGTGATGGGCGAGCAGCTGCTCGCCGACCAGGAAGAAGGTGGCGCGCACCCCGGCGGCGTCGAGCTCGTCGAGCACCTGGGGCGTGCCGTCGGGGTCGGGCCCGTCGTCGAAGGTGAGCGCGACACCGCGGTCGGCCCACTCCCGCCCCGGAAAGCGCCGCCAGCGAGCGAGCGTGTCGACGTGCTCCCGGAAGCTCGGCACTCAGGCCTCGGCGAACGCGGGGGCGGAAAAGCCCGAGAACCGGGGAGGCCGCTGGTTCGGCCGCCGGTGACGCCGGTGGCCGCCTTGGCCGGAGGCCTGCGGGGCCCTCATGCCTCCGCGCGCTGCTCGCCCGCCCTGAGGAGGCGCTCGCGCAGCTCGGCTTCCTCCTCCGGCGCCGGGTCGAACGCCAACGGGTCGGGCAGGGCGTCGAGGGCGGCGAGGCCGAAGAGCTTCTCGAAGAGCTCGGTGGTGCGGTACATCACCGCGCCGAAGCGCGAGCGGCCCGACTCCTCGAGCAGGCCGCGCTCGAGCAGCGTCCCGACGGCCGACTCCGAGGCCACGCCGCGGATGCGGGCGATCTCGGGCCGGGAGACGGGCTGGAGGTAGGCCACGATCGCCAGGCACTCGGCCTGGGCCTGGGTCAGGGGCGGGGTGCGCGGCTTGGCGAGCAGCCGCCGCGCGGCGTGCTCGGCGACCGGATCGGTGGCCAGGGTGAAGCCGCCCGCCACCTCGCGCAGCACTACGCCGCGCCAGCCCTCGGCGTAGTGCTCGCGGAGCCGCGCCAGGGCCTCCACCACCTCGCCCTCGGAGACCTCGCAGGCGTCCGCCAAGCGCTCCGCCGAGACCGGCTCGGGCGAGAGGAAGAGGAGCGCCTCGACGACGCGTGCCAGCTCATTCATGGGACGTGCGCCTGATCGTGATCGGCCCGAACGGCACCTCCTGCTCCCAGTCGGCCTCGCCGGCCTTGTACAGCTCGAGCAGCGCGAAGAGCGTCACGGCCTCGGTGAGGCGATCCGCCCCGCGGACGGCCTCGTCGAATGAGAGCCGGACCCGGCCGGCCAGCAGCTCGCGGAGGTGACGCAAGCGCACCTCCACCGAGACGGCAGGGCGGCGGACGTGGGTGACGTCGATGGGCGGGGGGACCCGGAGCAGCCCGCCGATGGCCCGCGCCAGGAGCTCGGGGCCGTACACCGCCGCGGCCCCCTCGAGGGACACGCGCCGCAGGGCCGGGGGCAGCGGCGCGGATCGATAGCGGTGCCCCTGCTCAGCGGCCAGGCGCTCGCGCAGGAAGGCCGCCGCCGAGCGGTAGCGGCGGTATTCGAGCATGCGTGCGAGCAGCTCCTCCGCGGCCTCCGCCGGCTCGAGGTCGAGCCCCTCCTCGTCCTCCACGGGCAGCATCAGGCGCGACTTCAGCTCGAGCAGCGCCGCGATCAGGACGAGGAACTCGGTTGTGGCCTCGAGATCCAGCTCGCCCGCCCGCTCCAGATGATCGACGTAGGCGAGCACCACCTCGGCCAGCTCCACCTCGAGCAGGTCGACCTCCTCGCGCAGCACGAGGGTCAGCAGGAGGTCGAACGGGCCCTGGAAGACCTCGAGGTCGAGGTCGAGGTTGGCGAGCGCCATTGGGCCCAGCCTAGAGCGAGCCGCCGACGGTCAGTACTTCTGTAGCGGGCCGCCGGCGTCGATGAGGATCCGCCGCCACAGGCGGCGCACCACCCGCGGCTTGCGCCGGGCGAGGTTGCGGCGCTCGTGAGGGTCGCGCTTCGTGTCGTAGAGGCGCGGCTGCTTCCCGTCCACTGCCACGATCAGGAGCCAGCGGCCGTCGCCCGCAGCGGCGTAGTTCCCATAGCGGGCGGTGAACACCGAGCGCTTGCGCGGCTGCCTGCCCGCGAGCAGCGGCGACAGGTCGTGGCCGTCCATGCCGGCCGGCACCGGCACTCCGAGGTACGAGAGCACCGTCGGGCCCACGTCGTGCGTGGAGGCGAAGTAGGAGCTCTTGCCGCCCGCCCGCCGCCCGCGGGGGTCGCGCATCATGTACGGGACGCGGTAGATCTCGTGGTGGATCTGCGAGGAATGCTTGCCCACCCAGCCGCGCTCGCCCAGCAGCACGCCGTGGTCACTCAGCAGCACGACGAGCGTGCTGTCGCGCAACCCCAGGTCGTCGAGCTTCTTGAGAAAGCGGCCGAGCCACTTGTCCACCAGGGCGAGCTCCGCCTCGTAGAGATTCTGGATCGGCCGCAGTGCCGCGCGTGGCAGCTCCGCGTCCCGCATGCGCTGGCCCGGGGCGCCGAAGGGCTGGATCGGCTTGACCCCGTGGTACGTGCCGCCGCCCTGGCGCCGCGCGTAGGAGCTCGGCGGGTCCCACGGCTCATGCGGGTCGAAGGAGTCGACGACGAGCGCGAAGGGGCGCCCCGCCTCCTGGTCGAGCCACCTCATCGCGGCCTTGAAGACTCGCGCGGGGAGGAAGTCCTCCTCGGTTTTCCTGCCGAAGTTCGCCGCGAGCCACTCCCTCACTCGCCCGGCCTCCGAGGTGCGCCTCTGCGCTGGAAGCAGGTGCCGGCGCAGGGAGCGCGCGGAGACCCTGCCGGGCGGGGTGCCGCGGTAGGGGGTCTGCCCCTTGACCACCACGGGGTGGTCGAATCGGGACCGGAACTCGTCCCAGGCCACGTTCAGGATCCACGGGTTGTCGGTCACGTAGCCCGTGCGCCAGCCCGCTTTGCGCAGCGGGTCGGTCCACACAGGGCGCCCCTTGGGGATGTTCTCCCAGCCCGGATTCTTCGGCAGGCCGGGGGTGGGGTGCCAGTCGCGGAACGGGAACGAGCGCTTGCCGGACATGATGGCCCGACGGGCCGGCACGGTCGGGAAGGCCTCCGGGCGGGCGCGCGTGAAGCGCAGGCTCTGACGCGCGAGGCGGTCGATGTTGGGGGTCTTGACGCGATGGCCGCCGTAGATTCCCACGTGGTCCGCGCGCACGCTGTCGACGATGATCACGACCACGTTCATCCGGCCCGCCGCCGCCGCCGCGCGCGGACCGAGCGCTCCGAGCAGGGCGAGGCCGGCGGCCCCGCGCCCGCCCTGCTTCAGGAACCGGCGGCGGGTGACCCGTCGCAGAGGGCTCACGCGGCGGGCCCGATCCCCATCGCGGCGCGCACCTCGGCCAGTGTGCCGGAGGCGATTCCCCGCGCGCGCTCGGCGCCCTCCCCGAGCGCCCGCTCGAGTCCCGCCTCGTCGGCGCGCAGCTCCGCGTAGCGCTCTCGCACCGGCGCCAGGAACTCCACCACCGCCTCGCCGACCGCCTCCTTGAAGGCGCCGTAGCCCTGGCCGTCGAACTCACGCTCGATCTTCTCGGGCCTCGCCCCCCTTACCACGGCCAGGATCTCTATCAGGTTCGTGATACCGGCCTTCTCGGGCGCGCGCACGATCTCCCGCCCCGAGTCGGTCTGCGCGCGCCTCAGCTTCGCCCGGATCGCGTCCGGCTCGTCGTCCACGAAGACCAAACCCGCCTCGGAGCCGTAAGTAGTGGACATCTTGGCCGTCGGATCCTGGAGGTCCATGATCCGGGCGCCGGTCGCCGGGATCCGCGCCTCGGGCTCGGCCAGCACCTCGCCGTAGGTGGAGTTGAAGCGCCGCGCGATCTCGCGCGAGAGCTCGACGTGCTGGCGCTGGTCCTCGCCCACCGGCACCTCGTCGGTCTTATAGGCGAGGATGTCCGCCGCCTGGAGCACCGGGTACAGGAACAGGCTCGTCCGCACCAGCTCCTGCTCGCGCCGTGACTTGTCCTTGAACTGGTGCATGCGCGTCAGGTCGCCGTATGGCGTGACCGAGCACAGGAGCCAGCACAGCTCGGCGTGCTCGAGCACGTCCGACTGGCGGAAGAGGATGCAGCGCTCGGGGTCGAGCCCCGCGGCCATCAGCATCGCCGTGGTGTCGAGGACGTAGCCGGGCAGCGCGGCGGGGTCGTAGGCCACGCTCGTGGCGTGGAGGTCGACGATGCAGTAGATCGCCGGATCGCCCCGCTCCTGGCCCTCGACGTACTGGCGGATGGCCCCGATGTAGTTCCCCAGGTGCTTGCGCCCCGTGGGCTGGATTCCGCTGAAGATGCGCACGGCGGGGCAGTCTAAGCGGCGTTCAGCCGTACTCGTAGAACCCGCGGCCGGACTTCCGGCCCAGCCGGCCGGAGGCGATCATCCGCTTCATGAGCGGCGGCGGGGCGTACTCGTCGCGCTTGAACTCGTCGAAGAGCGAGTTGCAGACCGCGTAGAGCACGTCGAGGCCGATCAGGTCGCAGAGCGCGAGCGGCCCCATCGGGTGCCCGCAGCCCAGGCGCATGCCGGTGTCGATGTCGTCGCGCGAGGCAAAGCCGTCCTCGTACATGCGCACAGCGGCCATCAGGTAGGGCACGAGCAGCATGTTCACGATGAACCCAGAGCGGTCCCTGGTCTCGATCGGCTGCTTCCCGATTCGCTCGGCGAAGGCCCGCGCCGATTCCACGGTCTCGTCGCTCGTGTCGAGCGCCCGCACCACCTCCACGAGGCGCATCACCGGCACCGGCGAGAAGAAATGGAGGCCGAGCACTCGTTCGGGACTCGACACGAATCGGGCGAGCTCGGCGATCGGTATCGAGGACGTGTTCGACGCGACGATCGAGTCCTCGAGCGCGACGCCGGCGATCTCCCGCATCACCGCACGCTTCAACTCGAGGTCCTCCGGCACCGCCTCCAGGACGAGGTCGGCCTCGCCTAGCGCGTCGAGATCCGTGGTCAGCGTGATCCGGCCGAGCGCCTCGTCACGGGCGCCTTCCTCGAGCTTGCCGCGCTCGACCGCACGCCCCATGGAAGTCTCGATCCGCTCGCGCGCCCGCTCCACGAGGCGCTGCTCGGGCTCGCGCACCACCACCGGCAGCCCCGCCACGGCCACCGACTCGGCGATGCCGGATCCCATGAAGCCGCCCCCTACCACGGCCACCGCTTCGATCTCCCTCGCCACGGCGGAGAACCTAACGCCATACAAGGGCCCGGCGTATGCGCGCAGGGCCTGGATGGCGCCGTCGTAGCCGGCGACGAACAGGACCAGCGCGATCACCAGGCCGCCGAGCGCCGCGATTCGCGGTGCTGCCGCGCCGAGGGCCTGCTCGGCGCCGCTCGCGGTGAGGGGCGACCCCGTGGGGATTCTGTGCGCGCTCTCGCCCGCGACGGACGTCTACACGCAAGCCCACGCGGATCTGCTTACCGTCTGCTCCCGGCTCCTGGAGTACGAGTGGGAGAGCGTTAGGACCAGGGCCGAGCTCCGCCGTCTCTCCGAGGCCGTGCGGGACGGGGAGCGCGGCGATCCCGACATAGATCGGCATCCCCGACGCGATCCTTCGCAAGGACGGCGCTCTCAAGGCACGAGTTCCTGGAGATCCGGACCCATCCCGAAGATCGGCGCGCAGTGCCTCGGCGCCAAGGGGCTCGAGGACATCCGCTCCTGGGTCCTCGCGCACCACGAGCGACCGGACGGCAAGGGCTACCCGAGGGGCCTTACCGACGAGCAGATCCCGCTCGAAGCCAAGATCCTCGCCGTCGCGGACGCCTACGAGGCGATGACCGCGGATCGCCCCTACCGAGCGGCGCTCGGCGATGCGGCCGCGCGCACGGAGCTCCTGCGCTGCAGCGGGGGTCAGTTCGACGCCCGCATAGTGAGCGCGCTGCTCGCTGCCCTTACGCGCGAGGCTCGATCCTCCGGAAGCGACCCCGTCAGCGACGCGCCGGCTGCCTGACCACGGGCCGCTTGGCCGCCGCCGCCTCGTCGAGCCGGCGGACGGGAGTGGTATGCGGGGCGGTGCGGGCGATCTCCGGATCCTCCTTCGCCTCGTCGAGGATCGAGCGCGTCACGTCGACGAAGTCGTCGAGCCGCTCCTTGGGCTCGGTCTCCGTCGGCTCGATCATCAGCGCCTCGTCCACGATCAGCGGGAAGTAGACCGTCGGCGGGTGCACCTGGTGGTCGAGCATGCGCTTCGCGATGTCCTTCGTCGTGATGCCGAGCTTCCGCTTCGCGCCCGAGCCGCTCAGGACGAACTCGTGCATGCAGATCCGATCGAAGGCGATCGGCAGGTACTCGGACAGCTCCGCCAGCCGGGCGCGCAGGTAGTTCGCGTTCAGCACCGCCGACTCCGATGCCTCCTTCAGCCCGTCGCCCCCGAGCGAGCGGATGTAGGCGTAGGAGCGGACGAAGACGCCGAAGTTGCCCTGGAAGCCCCGCAGGCGGCCGATCGACTTGGGGCGGTCGTGATCGAGCGAGTAGCGCGGCTCCGCACCCGCTCCGCCGGCCCTCTCCGCTCCGTCCGCACCGCTCGAGTCGGACTCGGGGCCGGCTCCGCCGCGCCCAGCGTGTCGAACCACCCGGGGCACCGGCAAATAGGGCTCGATCCGGTCCGAGACGGCGATCGGCCCGGCGCCCGGGCCACCGCCGCCGTGGGGCTGGGTGAAGGTCTTGTGGAGGTTGTAGTGGACGATGTCGAAGCCCATGTCGCCGGGGCGGGCGATGCCCATCACCGCGTTGAGGTTGGCCCCGTCGTAGTAGAGCGTGGCCCCCACCCCGTGCACGAGCCCGGCGATCTCCTCGATGTTGCGGTCGAAGATCCCGAGCGTGTTCGGGTTGGTGAGCATCAGGCAGGCCACGTCCTCGTCCAGGTGGGCCCGCAGGTCGTCCATGTCCACGCCCCCGTCGGCATCGGTGCCGAGCTTCACGAGCTCGAAGCCGGCCATCGTCACGCTCGCCGGGTTGGTGCCGTGGGCCGCGTCCGGCGCCAGCACCTTGGCGCGCTCCTCGCCGCGGTCGGCCAGGTAGGCGCGGGTGAGGAGGAGGCCCGCGAGCTCCCCCTGCGAGCCCGCGCTCGGCTGGAGCGAGATGTGAGGCAGGCCGGCGATCTCCGCCAGCGCGAGCTCCAGGTACCACATGAGCTCGAGCGCGCCCTGGGCGTATTCGTCGTCCTGGAGCGGGTGCAGGCGAGCGTGCCCGGGCAGTGCCGCCACGCGCTCGTGCAGCTTGGGGTTGTGCTTCATCGTGCACGAGCCGAGCGGGTAGAAGCCGGTGTCCACGTCGAAGTTCTTGCGCGACAGGACGTTGTAGTGGCGCACGATCTCGGGCTCTGAGACCTCCGGCAGCTCGGCGGGCCGCCCGCGGCGCATGGAGCCCGGCAGCAGCTCGTCGAGCGGCACGTCGGGCACGTCCGCGGGCGGGGCGACGAACGCGCGCCGCCCCTCGCGCGAGCGCTCGAAGATCGTGAGCACCTCGTCCGTCATGCCGGCACCTGCGCCCGGGTCTCGGCCGCGACCGTGGCCAGGCGATCGATGTCCGTGCGGCTGCGGCGCTCCGTGATCGCCACGAGCAGGCCGTCCTCGTACTCCGGGTAGTCGCGCCCGAGCCGGTAGCCCGGGTTGATGCCCTCGGCGCGGGCCCGCTCGAACAGGCCGTCGAGGTCGGGAACGCGCACCGCGAACTCGCGCACCACCGGCCCGGGGTTGATCGGCTCGAGCCCCAGCGCCTTGCGGGCGTAGTGGGTGCGGCGCAGGAGCAGCTCGCTGAGCTCGACGAGCCCGCGCTTGCCGAGCCAGCTCAGGTAGACGATCCCCGCCAGCGCGTTGAGGGTCTGGGCGGTGGTGATGTTCGAGGTGGCCTTCTCGCGCCGGATGTGCTGCTCTCGGGTCTGGAGGGTGAGCACGAAGCCCCGCTTGCCGTCCGCGTCGCGCGTCTCGCCGGCGATCCGGCCCGGGAGCTTGCGGATATAGCGCTCGGCCGAGCAGATGAAGCCGAAGCTGGGTCCGCCGTAGTCGAGCCGGTTTCCGAGCGACTGCCCCTCCCCCACGCAGACGTCCACGCCCAGCTCGCCCGGCGGCTTCAGCACGCCGAGCGGCAACGGATCCGCGGCGCAGACGACGAGCGCGCCGGTCCGCTTCCCGGCCTCGACCAGGGGTCCGAGGTCCTCCGCGGTGCCCAGGAAGTTCGGCTGCTGTAGGAAGACCGCCGCCGTGTCTTTGTCGACGGCGGCCGCGAGCGCCTCCGGGTCGGTGGCGCCGGCGGCGGTGAGCGGCACCTCCTGGACATCCATCCGGTAGCCCACGGCGTGGGTGCGCAGCGCCGCGCGCGAGTGCGGATGGAGCCCGCGCGAGTACACGAGCCGCCCACGCCGGGTCTCGAGCTTCGCCATGTAGGCCGCCGCCGCCGCGGCCGAGGGTCCCTCGTAGAGGGTGGCGTTCGAGACGGGCAGCCCGGTGAGCTCGGACATCGCCGTCTGGTACTCGAACATCAGCTGCAGCGTGCCCTGCGAAACCTCGGGCTGGTACGGCGTGTAGGGCGTCAGGAACTCGGAGCGCGACAGCATCGAGTCGACCACCGATGGCACGTAGTGGTCGTACATCCCGGCGCCGAGGAAGCTCACCTCCTCGTCGCAGTGCCGGTTCCGGCCCGCCAGCGCGGCGAGGTCCTCGTAGACCTCCTGCTCGGAGCGTCCGTCCGGAAGGTCGAGCGGCCGCTTCAGCCGCACGCCCTCCGGGATCTCGGCGAACAGCTCATCGAGCGAGTCGACGCCTACGGCGTCCAGCATGGCGCGGCGATCCGCCTCGGTGGCCGACGTGTAGCGGCTCATCAGACTCCCGATTGCAGCAGATCGCGATAAGCGCCCACGTCGAGAAGCTGATCCACCTCGGTCGGGTCGCTCAGCCTGATCTTGACCATCCAGCCCTGGCCGTAGGGGTCCTGGTTCACCCTCTCGGGGTGCTCCTCGAGCTCGTCGTTGACCTCCGTCACCTCGCCGGAGAGCGGCGCGAAGACGTCGGAGACAGCCTTGACCGACTCGACCTCCGCGTAGGCCTGGTCCTTCGTCACCTGCGCGCCGATCTCGGGCGGGTCGAAGAAGACGACCTCGCCCAGGGCGTCCTGGGCGTACCAGGTGATCCCGAAGGTAGCGTTGTCGCCCTCGACCCGAGCCCAGTCGTGCTCTGGGTGGTACTTCAGCTCGTCGGGGTAGCTCTCGTCGGCCAAGGGGTCAATCCTCCTTCTTCTTGTAGAGGGGCTTCTCGCGAACCTCCGCCGCTCGACGCTTGCCGCGCACGTCGACCTCGATCCGGGTCCCGGGCTCTGCGGCGGCGAGCGGGACGTAGCCCATGCCGATACCGGTGTCCAGGCAGGGAGAGAGCGTGCCGCTCGTGACGACTCCCTCGCCCACCTCCGTGTGGACCGGGTTGCCCTGGCGCGGGATGCCGGGGCCCGTGAAGGCGAAGGGGACGAGCGTCTGGTCGGGCTCGAAGCCGCGCAGGGCATCCGAGCCGATGAAGCCCGTGTCGAGCTTGCAGCACCAGGCCAGTCCGGCCTCAATCGGGTTGCGGTCCTCGGACAGATCGTTGCCGTAGAGGTGGAAGCAGACCTCGAGGCGGAGGGTGTCCCGGGCGCCGAGACCCGCGGGCGTGACCCCCTCGGCGAGCAGGGCATCCCAGACCGCGCCGGCGCCGTCGGGCGGGATCAGCAGCTCGACCCCGTCCTCCCCCGTGTAGCCCGTGCCGCAGACGAGGCACTCGACCCCGGCCACCCGCAGCCGCGCGGTGCGGAAGCGCCGGGGCAGCTCGCCGTCCGTGATCCGCTCCACCGCCGCGCGCGCCGCGGGACCCTGAACTGCCAGCATCGCGTAGTCATCAGCCGCGTCGCGCACGCCGACCTCGAAGTCGCGGGACTGGTCGGCGAGCCAGGCGTGGTCGCGCCGGTGGTTCGCGGCGTTCGTGACTGTGAGGAAGCCGTCGCCCGTCCGGTAGGTGAAGAGGTCGTCGAGCACGCCGCCGTCCTCGCGGCAGAGCACGCTGTACTGCGCCCCGTTCTCCACGATTCGCGTCACGTCGTTCGAGAGCAGGCGTTGGAGGAAGGCCTCCGCGTCGCGGCCGCTCGTCTCGACCTCGCCCATGTGCGAGACGTCGAACACCCCGGCGCGCGTGCGCACGGCCACGTGCTCCTGCCGGATCCCCTCGTACTGGACCGGCATCTCCCAACCTGCGAACGGCACGAGCCGCGCGCCGGCCTCGCGATGGCGCTCGTAGAGCGGCGTTCGGCGCAGCGTGTCGGCGGCGGAGGCCAAGCCGTGTGGAGGCTATAGGGGCTCGCGCCGTTGCAGTCAAGTCGAGCGCGTCATCTCGCGCGTGCAGCACGAGCGTAGGCGACGCCACCTGTGCCGCCTCGCGACTTACCTCGTCCTGGTTGCGCAGCCCCGCTCGTCGTACCTGAGCACGGTGTGCCCCTCGGCCAGTCCCTCGAGCCAATGCCGCCACACGGGCTCTGCCCTTCGAACTCCAGATGGGTGAGCCACGTGGCTGTCCACACGAGCGGCGCTCCCCTCCCGTGGATCGCGTACGCGATGCGAGCGCCGTCAGGCGCGGTGCAGGATCGGACTTGCTACCTCAAGCGGCGTCAGACCGTCGGTGGATGAGCTCCCCGCCCGACTGAACCTCATGGCCCCCAGTATCCCCCCGCCGCCCTCACGAGTCGAGCAGGCGATGGAGCCGGCCGCACTCGCACGAGGGTCCGATTACGGCCGCCGCGGCTAGTCCTTCAGGAACGACGGGATGTCGATCTCGTCCTCGGAGATCTCGAGCGAGCTGCGCTGGCGCTCGTCGAGCGAGACGTCGCGGCGGCGCGGCTCGCGGCGCCTGCCCGTGGTGTCCTCGGTGAACAGGGGCAGCCCGCGGCGGCCCTCGAAGCCCGTGGCGATCACCGTGACGCGCACCTGATCGCCCAGGCCGTCGTCGACCACGGCCCCGAAGATCGTGTTCGAGTTCTGGTCGGCCGCGCCCTGGATGATCTCCGCCGCCTCGTTCACCTCGAAGAGGCCCAGGTCCGACCCCCCGGTGATGTTCAGCAGGATCCCCGTCGCCCCCTCGACGGATTGCTCCAGCAGGGGGCTCGAGATGGCGTTCTTGGCCGCCTCGGCGGCGCGGTTCTCGCCGCTCGCGTCGCCGATGCCCATCAGGGCGGAGCCGGCATCCGACATGATCGTCCGCACATCCGCGAAGTCGAGGTTGATGAGGCCGGGGATCGTGATCAGGTCCGTGATGCCCTGGACGCCCTGGCGCAGCACGTTGTCGGCCTCGCGGAAAGCATCGAGGATGCTCGTGCGGCGCTCGACCACGGCCAGAAGCTTCTCGTTCGGGATCACGATCAGGGTGTCCACCTGCTCGCGGAGGCGCTCGATCCCCTCCTCGGCCTGGCGCGCTCGCTGGGCGCCCTCGAAGTCGAACGGCTTGGTCACGACGCCCACGGTGAGGGCCCCGATCTCCTGCTTTGCGACCTCGGCGATCACAGGGGCGGCGCCGCTGCCGGTGCCGCCGCCCTCGCCCGCGGTCACGAACACCATGTCCGCGCCCTTGAGCGCCTCCTTGATCTCGTCCCGGCTCTCGCTGGCGGCGCCGTGGCCCACGGCCGGGTCCGCCCCGGCGCCCAGCCCGCGCGTGAGCTGGTCGCCGATCTGGAGCTTGATGTCCGCGTCGCACATCTGCAACGCCTGGGCGTCCGTGTTGACCGCGATGAACTCGACGCCCTTGAGGCCGGCGTCGACCATCCGGTTGACGGCATTGGTCCCTCCGCCGCCGATTCCGACGACCTTGATGACCGACAAGTAGCTGCCCGTGTCCATCCTCGCCTCTGGCTTTCCCCGGGTCCCTTACCGTTCGAAGCTCAAGCGATCATCGAGGGTCGGGAGGCCACGAGGATCGCCGCAAAGACCGCACTGTAGGTTGAATTCCGCGGTTATGTCAAACCTCCTCGCAAGCTTTCGTGCACGTGCAGGCTCCACCGAAGGTGGAGGGTGCGAGCAAGACTCAACCGTCGCTTGAGGGTTGTGGCAGCGCTCGTCACGGCGCCGTCGTGCCGCCCTGCGCGGTCCCGGGCGCTGGCTGGGTTGGAGCCGGCGCGGGGGGCGTGGGGGTCGTGGGCGCCGGTGGCGTCGCGGGGGCGGCCCCGGTGG
>JBKPFJ010000102.1:0-8418 GCA_046728795.1 Actinomycetota bacterium
GCGGGCGCGCGGCGAGCTGATGGGCATCGGCGTGGCCTTCTTCACCGAGGGCGTCGGCGCGGGGCCGCGCAAGCACATGGACATCCTCGGGCTGGCGATGAACGACGGGGCCGACCTGCGGGTGCACCCTTCGGGCAAGGCGGTGGTCAGCATCAGCGCGCAGACCCAGGGCCAGGGGCACCAGACCACGTTCGCGCAGATCGTGGCCGAGGAGCTCGGCATCCCGCCGGAGGACGTCGAGGTCCGCTACGGCGACACCGACAGGACGCCCTACGGCCTCGGCACCTACGGCAGTCGCTCGACGCCGGTCTCGGGCGGGGCGGTGGCCGTCGTCTCGCGCAAGGTGCGCGACAAGGCGCGCCTGATCGCCGCGACGATGCTGGAGACGAGGCCCGAGGACCTGGCCTGGGAGAAGGGCCGCTGGTACGTGAAGGGCGACCCCGAGAAGGGCGCGATGATCGAGGAGATCGCGGAGCGGGCGTACAGCGGCGAGCCGATGCCGGAGGGCATGGAGGGCGGGCTCGACGCCCAGGTGATCTACGACCCGCCGAACCTCACGTACCCCTACGGCGCCTACATCGCGGTCGTCGACGTCGACCCCGACACCGCCCAGGTCAAGGTGCGGCGCTTCATCGCCGTCGACGACTGCGGCGTCCGGATCAACCCGATGGTCGTGGACGGCCAGATCCACGGCGGCCTGGCAGAGGGCATCGGCATCGCGCTGATGGAGGTGCTCACCTTCGACGAGGAGGGGAACTGCCTCAACTCGTCGTTCATGGACTACCTGATCCCGACCGCGCTCGAGACCCCCGACTTCGAGCTGGGTGAGACGGTCACGCCCTGCCCGCACCATCCGCTCGGGGCGAAGGGCGTCGGCGAGTCGCCCAACGTCGGCTCCCCGCCTGCCATCGTGAATGCCGTGATCGACGCGCTGCACGAGACGCATGGGGTGGAGCACATCGACATGCCCTGCACGCCGGCTCGAGTCTGGGCGGCGATGCAGGGGCGACCGGAGCCGCCGCAGTGATGTCCGCCGCCATGTCGCGGCGAGCGCGGCAGCTCGCCGACCGGGGTGAGTCGTTCGTGACCGCGACCGTCGTGCGGGCCCAGTCACCCACGAGTGTGCTGGCGGGGAACGTCGCGCTCGTGCTCGGCGACGGAACCATCGAGGGCTTCGTCGGCGGCTCGTGCGCGGAGCACAGCGTGCGCGCGTACTCGCTCCAGGCCATCGAGACCGGCGAACCGCTGCTGCTCCGGATCCTCCCGTTTGGGGACGAGTCCGAGGTGGGCCCGGAGGGGCGCGAGGTGGCAAGCGAGGCCGGCGCGGTGACGGTCCAGAACCCGTGCCTGTCCGGCGGCGCGATCGAGGTGTTCCTCGAGCCCGCGCTCCCGGCGCCTCGGGTGCTCGTGGTCGGCGATACGCCGATCGCAGGCGCCCTGCTGCGGCTCGGCGCCGAGCTCGGACTGGAGCCGACGGCGGTGGACGACGAGACGATCGATCCCCGGCCCGGCGACCTCGCGCTGGTCGTGGCGGCGCACGGGCGCGGCGAGCTGGGCGCGCTGCGCCGCGGCCTCGAGGAGGGCCTCCCCTACGTGGGACTGGTCGCCAGCCCCATGCGCGGTGACGGCGTGATCGCAGAGCTGCGCGGCGACGGCGTTCCCTCGGAGCTCCTCGACCGAATCGACGTGCCGGCCGGCGTGGAGATCGGCGCACGCACCCCCGCGGAGATCGCTATCTCGATCCTGGCGAGGGTGGTCGAGGTACGGCGCCGGGCGCCCGCACCCAGGGCCACCGCAACTCCCGCGGCGACCGCCATCGACCCCATCTGCGGTATGACCGTCGCCGCCGCGGCGGGGACGCTCTCCGTCCGCCACGACGGCGAGACCGTCTACTTCTGCGGTGAGGGCTGCAAGACCAAGTTCGAGGCGGCCCACCAGCATGCCGTCGCCGACTGACGAATTCGTCACCGGCCTCGTCCTAAGCGCCGGCGGCTCGAAGCGGCTGGGCCGGCCCAAGCAGCTGCTGCCCTTCGGCGAGACCACACTGCTCGGCTACGTGCTCTCCACCGCACGGGCCTGCGCCTTCGACCAGACCGTCGTCGCCCTCGGCGGCTCCGCGGATGCCGTGCGGGGCGCCGTCGACCTCGACGGTGTCGACGTGGTGGTCAACGAGGACTTCGGGGAGGGCTGCTCGTCCTCGATCGCCGCCGCGCTCACGGTCGTCGACCCACGCTGCCACGTCCTCGTGTTGATGCTCGGCGACCAGCCGGGCGTGACCCCGGATACCGTGGCGAAGCTGCTGGCCGGCCGTGGCCGGGTGCCGCTTGCCGTGTGCCGCTACGACGACGGGAACGGCCATCCGATCGCGTTCGGGCGCACTGTGTTTCCGGACCTCGCCGACCTTCACGGCGACAAGGGGGTTTGGCGCCTGCTCGATAGGCGCTCCGCCGACGCTGCGCGCATACCGATCGAGGGGCCGGTCCCGCGGGACGTGGACACCCCGGACGACTATCGGGCGGTCCTCGACGCCCTGAGCATCGCATGACACCGCCCGAGGTCACGGGCGAGGCGGCCGGAGAGGTCCGGCGGCTCGTGCCCGACGTCGAGACATTGGCCCGGCGCCTCGGCGCGGTCGACTACCTCGTCGACGAGGGCCTTGCGACGTCGATGTTCCTCAGCCTGAGCCTGCCCCAGCCGCTCCTTCTCGAGGGGGAGGCGGGCGTCGGGAAGACCGAGGCGGCCCGGGCGCTGGCTGCCGTGCTCGACACCCCGCTGGTCCGGCTCCAGTGCTACGAAGGGATCGACGCGGCCGAGGCTCTGTATGAGTGGAACTATCCCCGGCAGCTCCTCAGCATCCGCCTGGCCGAGGCCAGCGGCTCGTCGCTGAGCGAGGCGGACCTGTTCGCTTCCGAGTACCTGATCCGGCGGCCGCTGTTGCGCGCGCTCGAGCACCCCGGCCCGCGGCCGGCCGTGTTGCTGATCGACGAGATCGACCGGGCTGACGACGACTTCGAGGCGTTCCTGCTCGAGCTCCTGGCGGACGCGAGCGTGACGATCCCCGAGCTCGGCACGGTCACCGCCACCCACCCGCCGGCCATCGTCCTCACCTCCAACCGCACCCGTGACCTCCACGACGCGGTCAAGCGCCGCTGCCTCTATCGCTGGATCGACTATCCGACGCCCGAGCGCGAGGTGGAGATCGTGCGTCGCCGGGTGAAGGGAGCGTCGGAGACGCTGGCGGTCGAGGTGGCGGACGCCGTCTCGCGCATGCGCGGCAGCGACGTGCAGAAGCCGCCGGGCATCGCCGAGGCGATCGACTGGCTCGCGGCGCTGGACGTGCTCGGGATCGAGCACCTGGACGCCGCGGCGGTGGACCTCACGCTCGGCTCGGTCCTGAAGTACGACGAGGACCAGGAGGTGATTCGCGCGGCCGGCCTCGATCAGCTCGTGCGCAGCGGTGGCTGAGCGGCGGGCGTTCGGGGTGGAGACGATCGAGCTCGACCTGGCGCCGCTGGCCGGGTCGCTCGGTAAGCGGCTGCGCTCGGCGGGAGTGCCCGTGACCCCGGAGCGCTCGGCGGCCTTCGCGCGAGCCCTCAGGCTCACGCGGCCCGAGAGCCGTCGCCGGCTGTACTGGACCGCCCGCTCGGTGTTCGTGTCCGACCGGTCCCACGGCCAGGCCTTCGACGAGGTCTTCCGCTCGGTCTTCGGGGGTCTCGGCGCGCCCGAGAAGGCCCGGTCCCGGGACGCGCCGGCGGCGCCGACGACCCCCGCACCGCCGGACGAGCGGCCGCGATCCGATCGCACGGGCGCGTCCGGTGAGTCGAGCCGTGAGACCCGCCGCGCGAGCGTGGGCTCATCGCCACCCGGCGAGGCAGAGGAAGGTCACGAAGTCGAGGTTCCGCTGGCGATGGCTAGCGACGAGGAGCGGCTCGCCGGCAAGAGCTTCGACGCGCTCGAGCCGCACGAGCTCGCGCAGCTCTACCGGCTGATGTCGCGCCTCGAGCTCGAGACCCCGGCTCGGATCACGCGCCGCTACGAGAAGGCGCGCCACGGCCGGCGCATCAACATGCGGCGGACCATGCGGAGCAGCCTGCGGTCCGGCGGCGACCCGGTCCGCCTCGCGCGCCGTCGCCGCCGCGTCGTTCGCCGCCGGCTCGTGATGCTGTGCGACATCTCGGGCTCGATGGAGCCTTACGGGCGCGCATACCTCCAGTTTCTCGCCAGCGCGGCCGGGAGCGGGCCGAACGCCGAGGCGTTCGCGTTCGCCACGCGGCTGTCGCGCCTTACCCGCGCCCTGGCCTCGCGCCGCCCGGACCAGGCGATCCAGCGCGCCGCGCGCGCGGCGCCGGATTGGTCGAGCGGGACGCGGATCGGCGATGCGCTGAAGGAGTTCAACGACCGCCATGGGCGCCGCGGAATGGCTCGTGGGGCGGTGGTGGTGATCCTCTCCGACGGCTGGGAGCGCGGCGACCCGGCGCTCGTGGGCCGTGAGATGGAGCGCCTGGCCCGACTGGCCCATCGGATCGTCTGGGTGAACCCCCGCGCCGGAGCGAGCGGGTTCTCCGTGAAGGCCGGCGGCATGGTTGCCGCGCTCGAGCACTGCGACGCCCTCGTGAGCGGCCACAGCTTCGAGGCCCTCGGCGAGGTGATCGATGCGATCGGTGGCGGGGCCGTCGAGCGGCCGCGACCCGCCGCGGCCGAGGAGGAGCCGGAGCCGTGGGCCAGCGCCACGCCCGTCCCCGGCAGCTCGGTCGCGATGCCGAGTGGATATGGGCCGAGCCGCGGCAACACGACCCCTGGCTGGGGAGGCGACGGTGGCCGATAAGACCTGCATCTATCCGGGGTGCGACCGGCCGGCGGCTGCACCGCACCCGCTCGGCGGGCCACAACCCGCCTTCTGCGACCTCGAAGAGCACAACGCGCTGACGGCTCATCAGGAGCGCCAGCGCCTCGCGGCCGGGACGGAGACGAAGGACGAGGAGGAGACGGATGGCTGACGAGGCCTACCGCGCGGTGTTCCTGCGCGTGCACCCGACCGGCAAGATGGTGCTCAGCCTGACCACCGAGGCCGACGGCAAGGAGCGCGAGTACGCGGAGCTCGTGGCCGGCGAGCTCGGTGTTCCCGCGCTCGACGTCAAGGTCGTCCCCGCGGACACCGACCGGTTCGGCGTCGGCCACGGGTTCAACACCAGCCCCTCGGCGGGAACGCCCGCGGCGATCTCCAGCGCGAGCGCCAAGATCCGCGACAAGGCGCGACTCCTGGCCGGAATGGCGCTGGACTCGGACCCGGAGAGCCTCACGCCGGTGAAGGGCGGGTGGGCGGCCGGCGACGGGAGCGACCCGGCGCGGGTGAAGACGATCGAGGACATCGCCCTCTACGCGCACGGAACGGGTGCCCTCCCGCCGGGCGTCGAGGGCGGGCTCGACGCCCAGGCCGTCTACCGCGATTGAGGCCTAGAGGTGGCCCTCGAGCACCACCTCGACCTCGTCCTCGACCTTCAGCGCGCCGAACAATGCCGAATAGGGCTTCATCCCCCAGGCGCTTTGCCTGATCTCCACGGTCGCGCTGAGCTCTCCGTCCTCTCCGACCACGAGATCCACCGCGATCGGCCGGGTCTCGCCGACGAGGGTCAGGTCCCCCTCGGCGTGGATCGTGCGTTCGTCGGTCCGCACCTCCCTCGAGCGGAACTCGATGTCCTGGCGCCGGAGGACCTCCTCGTCGATGGTCTGCTTGATGTTCGCCATGTCGTCCTTGCCGAGGGGCTGCATGCCGCCCGTGCCCTCGACCACCCGAAGCGACGTGGCGTCGGCCGTGAGCTCAATGCTCGTCTCGGCCGGGTCAGGTCCGGTGACGAGCGTTCCCTCCCAGGAGGTGACGCGGATGACGAGGTCGTGTCCGACCTTGGACACGGCCCCGACCCGCCGCGTGAGCACTGTCAGCGTGGCGTTGTCGGGCCCGAGGCGATGCGTGCCCGACTCAATCGACACGCGCCGAGGATATATCCGGCGCCCTGCAAAAGGAGATCAGCCGATGGCCACTGAACTGGATCACTCCTTCTCGACCACGAAGTCGATCGACGAGAGCTTCGCTGCGATCACCGATCTCGAACAGGTCGTGCCCTGTGTGGAGGGGGGCCGGGTGCTCGAGACGACGGGGCCCGACTCCGTCAGGGCCGAGATACTCGTGAAGATGGGCGCGATGTCGCTGAAGTTCACTGGCACCGTGGAGGTCGCAGAGAAGGACCCCGCCGCGCATCGGGCCCTGTTGCGCGTCAAGTCCAGGGAGGCCGGGGGGCAGGGCCATGCCAACGCCGACGTCGTCTTCCAGCTCAGGGACGGGGGAGGATCGATCCACACGAAGGCGCAGATCACCGGCAAGGCCGCGTCGATGGGGGAGGGCGTCGTCGTCGGCGTGCTCGACGCGCTGATCACCGACTTCACCGGAAAGGTCGGGCAGCTCTGATCGCGATCGCGCAGGGCGACTAGAGCGCCCGCGGCGGTACGCTGGCCGTGGGCATGGCCAAGATGCCTTTTGCAGCTCCCGACGCCGAGCTGAGGCCCGCCCCCGAAGGAGGCTGGCTGCTCTCGTCCCGGACGACCTTGGCGGACTACGAGCGCGGCGTGGGCGAGATGCTCCGCGGCTGGGCGGGCGTCGACGGCGAGCGACTGCTGATTGCCGAGCGGGACGCCACGGGCGAGTGGCGTCGACTCACGTATGCCGAGGCCCGGGGGGCCGCCGACTCGATCGCCCAGTCGCTCCTCGATCGGGGGCTCGGCCCGGAGCGACCGGTCGTCGTCCTGTCCGGGAACTCCGTGGACCACGCACTGCTGATGCTCGGCTGCTTCACCGCGGGCGTGCCGATCGTGCCGGTGTCCGCCGCCTACTCGCTGCAGAGCCGGGACTTCACGAAGCTGCGCCACGTCCTCGAGATCACTCGCCCGGCGCTCGTCTACGCGGCCGATAACGATGCGTTCGGGAGCGCCCTGGCCACGCTGGACCGAGGGGTCGAGGTCGTGGCCGGCGACGGCGCCACCGGCGGCGGCGCGACGCCGTTCGGCGAGTTGCTGAGCGGCTCGCCTGGAGCGGAGGTGGGGCGCGCGTTTGACGCCGTGGGGCCGGACACCGTCGCCAAGGTGCTGTTCACCTCCGGCTCCACCGGCGGACCCAAGGGGGTCATTACCACCCAGCGGATGCTGTGCTCGAACCAGCAGGCGATGACCCAGGTGTGGCCCTTCCTCCGCGAGGCTCCGCCGATCCTGGTCGATTGGCTTCCCTGGAGCCACACCTTCGGCGGTAGCCACGACTTCAACATGGTGCTCAAGAACGGCGGGTCGCTGTACATCGACGCCGGCCGGCCCGCTCCCGGTCTTCTGGACACGACCATTCGCAACCTGCGCGAGATCTCCCCGACGGTGTACTTCAACGTCCCGGCCGGCTTCTCCGCCCTCCTGCCCGCGCTGGAGGCCGACCGCGCGCTCGCCGAGCGCTTCTTCGCGCGGCTCCGGGTCATCTTCTACGCGGGCGCGTCCCTGTCGAGGGATCTGTGGGAGCGACTCCGCCGGCTGTCGGCGGACTTCGGGGCCGCCGACGTCGCGATGACCACCTCCTGGGGCGCCACGGAGACGGCACCGGCGGTCACCTCGGCGCACTTCCCGCTGGAGGGCCCGGGGAACATCGGCGTGCCGCTCCCCGGCGTCGAGCTCAAGCTTGCGCCCGTGGGCGCCAGGCTCGAGCTGCGGGTGAAGGGCCCGAACGTGACTCCCGGCTACCTGGGCCGGCCCGACCTTACGGCCGCCGCTTTCGACGAGGAGGGCTTCTACCGGACCGGGGACGCGGGCGCGCTCATCGACCCCGACGACGGCAGTCGCGGCGTCGTCTTCGACGGGCGCATCGCCGAGGAGTTCAAGCTCACCACCGGCGTCTGGGTGGCCGCGGGATCGGTCAGGACGGCAGCGCTCGCGGCGGTCGACGGCCTCCTGCAGGACGCGGTCCTCACCGGACACGACCGCGACTACCTGGGCCTGCTGGCGTGGGTGAACGCGGCCGCGGCGAGGCGCATCCTGCCGCCTTCGGTCGATGCCGGCGACCCGGCGGCGGTTGTCCGTTGCGATGCCGTGGTCGAGGCGGTCCGTCAGGGCCTCTCCTCCCACAACGCTCAGGCGGGCGGATCCTCTTCGCGGATCGCGCGCGTGCTCCTGCTAGCGGAGCCGCCGTCACTCGACGCCGGCGAGATCACCGACAAGGGCTACATCAACCAGCGCGCCGTGCTCGACCGGCGGGCCGGGGACGTCCAGCGCCTCTACGAGCCCCAGCCGGCCCCGGGCGTGATCGAGATCGGGGACAGCGCGCTTGTGCCTGGCTGACGGTCGGCTCACGCTCGGGCGTTGCAGCGCGGGGGGTCAGAGTCCCAAGACGCC
>JBKPFJ010000067.1:0-13780 GCA_046728795.1 Actinomycetota bacterium
CAGTTCCTGTCCTTCTACACCGACGCACTTAACGCCAACGGCGTCCCGTTCGACGTCTACGACGTCGACGCCCAGGGTCGCACGGCGCCCGACGCGCTCGGCGTGCTCTCGCACTACGACGCGGTCGTCTGGTACACGGGCGATGACATCGTCACCCGCGAGCCGGGCTGGGGGGCCGGCAACGCCTCGCGGCTGGCGATGCAGGAGCTGCTCGAGGTGCGCGACTTCGTCAACGAGGGCGGGCGGGTGCTCTACACCGGCCAGAGCGCGGGTCAGCAGTACACGACGGCACTCGGCGCGCAGCTCTACGACCCGTTCGAGAACGCGCAGTGCCGTGCCGACCCGGCGGTGCAGGCGCGATGCCTGGCGCTCTACGGGTCGGGTGACTCCCAGGGCGATCCGATCGAGTACACGTTCGGCGCCGCGATCACGACGGCCGACGGAGGCATCGACCCGACCACGGGCGAGCCGTTCGACGTCGCCGGGATCGACGACCCGCTCGACGGCCTCGGCTGGGGGTTCAACGGCGCGGACAGCGCCCAGAACCAGGCGACCGACTCGTCGTTCATCGCGACCTCGGACTACCTGCAGGTGACCGACCCCGCCGACAGCTTCCCGCAGTTCGAGAGCTGGCCGGCGGCGGCGTACCTGAGCGGGATCTCGGGGCCGTTCGAGCCCCACACGGGTGACTGGTTCATGTGGTCGGATCGGGCCGACGAGGCCTACAAGCGCCTGACACGCACGATCACCGTCCCGGCCGGCGGGGCGACCCTGTCCTTCTGGACCAGCTTCAACCTCGAGCAGGACTTCGACTACCTGATCGTCGAGGCCCACACGGTCGGCCAGGACGACTGGACGACCCTGCCCGATCAGAACGGGCTCACCAGCAACGACCTGTCGAGCGACCAGGCGTGCACAAGCGGCTGGAGCAATCCGGCCGACGCGGCCAACCTGCTGCACCCGTTCCTGACCCACTACCAGACGTTCGACCCGGCGACCGACACGTGCAGCAACACCGGCACCACAGGCGAGGCGAACGCCGCCAACGGCAGCTCGAGCGGCTGGCAGCGGTTCCAGATCGACCTGTCCCGCTACGCCGGCAAGCAGGTGAAGATCTCCATCACGTGCTGAGCGACTGGGGCTTCCAGCAGTTCCCGGGCGTGTTCATCGACGACATCGAGGGGCCGGGCGGCGACGGGAGCACGTCGTTCGAGGACGACGCGGACCCGATGGACGGCTGGACCGTGCCGGGTGCCCCTCAGGACGACCAGGGCATCGAGGGCCCGAACCGGAACGACTGGAACCGCCGCGCCAGGCTCGGAATCAAGGAGGGAGCCGTGGTGGGGACGCCCAAGACTCTCTACACGGGCTTCGGCTTCGAGGGCATCACGAACACCGCGACTCGGAACGACGTCATGGGCCGGGCGATCGACCACCTGCTGCCCTAGCGAGACCAGGAGGGTCCTAGCCGGGGCGTCGCGGCCAGCGGCGGGACCAGGGTCGCCGGCGGGCGTCGAGGTGCTTCGGCGCCCGCCTTCGGCGACGCTCCTCCTCACGCGCCCGCTCCCGGTCCTCGCTGAGGCCCACCTCGAAGAAGACCAGCAGCAACGCCCCGCCGAGCCCGGCCGAGATCAAGGCGATGGCGAGCACCTGGGCGGCGAGGCCGCCGACGAGCGCGGCGCAAAGCGCACCCGCAATGATCAGCGCGGCGGTCGTCCCGAACGCGAGGATGCGGGTGCGAGGAGCCACGGCACCACGCTAAAGGGCAGGCGTACCCCAACCGCTTGACGCCGGCTCAAACGGGCTGGTGAAATCCCTCGCGGTCAGCACGGATGCGTAAGCGTCTCGCAGAATCGGCTCGAGCGTTCTCGGAAACCGCCCGGAATCCGAGCCTGCTGCGTGCACAGCTGTCGTTCGGGGCCAGCTGGAGCGCCGAGTGGGCGTTTATGGTGGCGCTCGGCGTGGTGGCCTTCCGCGACGGGGGTGCCACCGCCGTGGGGGTCGTGGCCTTCGTGCGCATGGCGCCGGCGTTCCTGCTCGCGCCGGTGGGGACCACACTCGCCGACCGCTTCCCGCGCGACCGCGTGCTGTTCTGGTCGTGCTTGATCCGCGCCGCCGCCACCGGCGCCGCGGCCATGCTGCTGGCCGCCGGCGGGTCGAAGGTCCCCGTCTACGTGATGGCGATGCTCGGCACGGCCGCCTTCACGGTCTTCCGGCCGGCCCATACGGCCCTGCTGCCCTCGCTCTGCGTCACGCCGCTACAGCTGACGAGCGCCAACGTCGTCCGCGGCCTGCTCGATT
Source organism: Actinomycetota bacterium (assembly GCA_046728795.1). Taxonomy (GTDB): domain Bacteria; phylum Actinomycetota; class Thermoleophilia; order Solirubrobacterales; family Thermoleophilaceae; genus JBKPFJ01. The sequence continues at coordinate 2,302 of JBKPFJ010000067.1, forward strand.
CGCTGAGCACCCTGCTCGGCCCGCTCGTGGCGGCGCTGCTGCTCGGCGTCGGCAGCCCGGCCGCTGTGTTCGCCACCGCCGCCGGGCTGTCGCTCGCGTCGGGCGTTCTGTTGCTCCGGCTGTCCTACGAGGCCCCGCCGCGCGGCGCTCCGCAACCCCTGCGGCGGATCGTGCGGGAGACGGTGGAGGGCTTCGGCTCGCTCGTTCGCTATCGGGACGCCGGCCTCCTCTTCGGCCTCGCACTCGGGCAGGCGATGACCCGCGGCTTCCTCAACGTCTTCCTCGTGGTCGTGGCGCTCGACCTCCTCGGCACCGGCGACCCCGGCGTGGGCGTGTTGACCGCCGCAGTGGGCGCGGGCGCGGTGGCGGGCTCGCTGGGGGCCTCGATGGTGGTCAGCGGCCGGCGACTCGCGGCGGTCGCGGGAATCGGCGTGGCCCTCTGGGGCCTGCCGCTCGTGCTGAGCGGCGCCCTCCCGAACGAGGCGACCGTGCTGGTGTTCATGGGCTTGATCGGAGTGGGCAACGCGTTGACCGACATCGGCGTGTTCACGCTGCCCGCACGGCTGGTACCGGAGGAGCTGCTCGCCCGGACGTTCGGTGCGTTCGAGAGCCTGGTCGCGCTTAGCGTCGCGATCGGTGCGCTCGTCACACCGCCGGTGATAGATCTGCTCGGGATCCGCGGCGCCTTGGTGGTTCTGGGTCTCGTGGCCCCCACTCTCGTCGTGCTCGGCTGGCGCCGCCTCCGCGAGATCGACCGCTCGATCGCGCACCGCGACGAGGAGATCGGCGTGCTCAACAGGGTCGGCATGTTCCGCCCACTGCCCATGCCCGCCATCGATTCCCTGGCCCTCCACGTCGGTCACGCCCACGTCGCGGCGGGCAAAGAGGTCTTCCACCAGGGCGACGACGGCGACCGCTTCTACGTGATCCACCACGGCGAGGCCGAGGTGATTGGCGACGGCCGCCTCATCCGGACCATGGGCCCGGGAGACGGTTTCGGCGAGATCGCGTTGCTCCACGACACGGCGCGTACCACCACGGTGCGGGCGCGGACGCCGCTCGACCTCTACACGCTCGAGCGACGCCACTTCGTACTCGCGATCAGCGGCTACCCGTCGAGCGCGCGCGAGGCGGACACCCTGGTGGATGACCGACTCGGTACCTTCACCCCGGCCGGTGGGTCGACAGCATGACCAAACCCCGACAAGGAGCAGTCCGATGCGTTTCCTCGTGGGCATCCTGGTAGTCGCCGTTATCGCGAGCTTCGGTCTGCTGCACACGGGAGGTAGCGGCGCCGCCCGCGCCACGGATGAGCTCACGGTCGGGGCGCTCCTCGATCTGAAGAGCGGCTGGACGTCCCTCGGGCGCGCGAGCCGGGTCACCCTGCGGCTGGCGGTTGCGGACGCGAACGCGCGGCTCGCGAAGAGCGGCTCCAGCACGCGGGTTCGGCTGAAGATCATCGACGTGCACGGCGGTCTGCCCGCCGCCCGCCGCGCGGTGCGCCGGCTCGCCGCCGACGGCGTGCGGCTGGCGATCGGCCCCCAGTCGAGCTCGGAGGTGCGGGCAGCGCGACCCGTGGCCGACTCGCGCGGCGTGGTTCTCATCAGCCAGGGGAGCACCGCCCATTCGCTCGCGATCCGGGGCGACAACGTGTTCCGCTTCGTCCCCGACGACGTCCGGGAGGGCGAGGCGATGGTCGCTCTCGTACAGCGCGACGGCGTCGACGCCCTCGTCCGCGTCTGGCGGGACGACCCGGGTAACGCGGGCCTCGCAACGTCCGTGCGCAAGCGGTTCAAGCGCCTCGGCGGCACGGTCGCGAACGGCATCCGCTACGGCACCGACGTCAGCGACTTCGGACCGACGCTCGAGCGGGTGCGCTCCCAGATCGCTTCGCTGCGGTCGCAGGGGGCCTCCCGGGTGGGCGTGTACCTTGCGGCGTTCGGGGAGGTGGTGCGCCTCTTCAAGGCGGCGAGCGGCGATCCACTGCTCCGCTCCGTCCCGTGGTACGGGAGCGACGGCGTCGCGCTCGATCCTCACCTCGTGGCCAGCGCGAAGGCCGCTGCCTTCGCGGAGAGCGTCGGCTATCCGAACCCGACCGTGGGCCTTGACCGCGCCGCGGCGCGCAGGTCGAGAAACCTGGTGCGGCGGATCAGGGCGAGGCTTGGGCACCGGCCGGATGCGCTCGCCCTGGGCGCGTACGACGCCCTGCGCGTGGCCGTAAGGGCTGCCGAGCGCGCCGGGACCGGCGACCTCGGGCGCCTGAAGCGTGCCCTACGCCGTATCGCCGACGGACATGCTGGCGTGAGCGGAAGGCTCACGCTCAACGCGGCCGGGGACCGAGCCTTCGAGAGCTTCGACTTCTGGTCGGTCTGCCCGGACGGCGCCGCGGCGGCATGGAGGCGAACGTTTAGCTACCTGGCGACCGCGCCGGGTCGCGGCCGGATCGTCGCGCGCCGGGGCTGCTAGCGGAGGGTTCCCGCAGGCGGAACGCTAGGGGTGCGGCCCCGCATCCGAAAGCGGCTCAGGGATTCGGCGCGCGCCTTTTCGGCGAGCGCGCGCAATCCCAGCCTACGGCGGGCCCAGCTGTCGTTCGGCGCCACTTGGACGGCCGAGTGGGCATTCACGGTGGCCCTCGGCGTGGTGGCCTTCCGCGACGGCGGCCCGACGGCGGTGGGCGTCGTGGGGTTCGTACGGATGGCCCCCGCCGCACTGCTGGCCCCGTTCGGAACGGCGCTCGCCGATCGTTTCCCGCGGGACCGGGTGCTGATGTGGTCATGCCTCATCCGGGCCCTGGCGACCGCCGCGGCCGCGGCGATCCTCGCAGCCGACGGATCGCGCGTCGCCGTCTACGGGCTGGCGGTGCTGGCGACGGCCGCCTTCACGGTTTTCCGTCCAGGCCACTCCGCCTTGCTGCCGGGCCTCTGCACGACACCGCTCGAGCTGACGAGCGCCAACGTCGTCCGCGGGCTACTCGACTCGCTGAGCATGCTGCTCGGCCCGCTGGCGGCCGCGCTCCTTCTGGACATCGGCAGCGCCGCCGCTGTGTTCGCGTTCGCGGCGGCGCTCGCGACTGCGTCGGGGCTGCTGTTGCGGGCACTGTCCTACGAGGCGCCGCCCCGAGGCCCGGCGCAGCCCCTGCGACGGATTGTGCAGGAAACGGCGGAGGGTTTCCGCGGCCTGACGCGCTATCGCGATGCCGGTCTACTGATCGGTCTCGCCCTCGTGCAGACCCTGACCCGGGGCTGCTTCAACGTATTCGTGGTGGTGATGGCCCTCGAGCTGCTCGACATCGGCGCGCCAGGCGTGGGCCTGCTGACCGGAGCGGTCGGCGCCGGGGCCGTGCTCGGCTCGCTCGGGGCCTCGGCGCTGGTGACCGGCCGGCGGCTCGCCGCCCTCGAAGGGGTCGGCGTGGCGCTCTGGGGCCTGCCGCTCGCCCTGGCCGGCGCCATCCCCCACGAGCCCGTCGTGCTCGCACTCATGTGCGTGATCGGCATCGGGAACGCGCTCGTCGACATCGGCCTGTACACGCTGCCGGCACGGCTCGTGCCCGAGGTCCTGCTCGCACGGCTCTTCGGCGGAAAGGAGAGTCTGACCGCGCTCAGCGTCGCGCTCGGGGCGCTCATCGCGCCACTCACGATCGACCTTCTGGGCGTGCGGGGGGCCCTCGCCTTGCTGGGGCTGGTGGCTCCCGTTCTCGCCGCGCTCGCGTGGCCGCGGCTTCGCGCGATAGACGGCTCGATCGCGCACCGGGACGCCGAGATCGCGGTACTCCAGAGGGTGGGCATGCTGCGCCCGCTGCCCATGCCGGCGATCGAAAACCTCGCTTTCCACATCGACCATGCGCGGGTGGCGGCGGGTCGGGAGGTCTTCCATCAGGGCGACCAGGGCGACCGCTTCTACGTGATCAAGGAAGGCGAGGCCGACGTCATCGGCGATGGGCGCCTGATTCGCACGCTAAGGGCCGGGGAGGGGTTCGGGGAGATCGCCCTGCTTCGTGACACGGTGCGAACGACGACCGTGCGCGCGCGCACCCCGCTCCTGCTCTACATCCTCGACCAACATCACTTCGTGGCCGCGGTCAGCGACTACTCGTCGAGCGCGTCGGAGGCGGACGTACTCATGCTGGACCGGCTGGGCACCTTCGAGCCACGCGGCGGCCCGGCCGCCTGACGATCAGCCGAACTCGAATGTCGTGACCCCGAACACCTTGTGGACGTCCTCCGGTAGCCGGCCGTTCAGGTACATCCGGACGGTCTCGAACGACTGCTCCATCTCGCGCGTCGCGCGCAGGCTCGCCGAGCGGGGGTTCGCCGCGGGCATGTCGACGAACACCTCGGCGCCCTCGCCCACCGTCGCGAGCAGCCCGGTGAGCAGCCGCTCCGCCACGTCCGGGTCGTCGGCGAAGAGCGGGCCGACCTTGAGGCCCACCCGGCACGGCCGGACCACGCCGTAGCCAGCCAGGCCGCCGTCGGTCAAGCAGCCGAGCGCGTGGCCCGGGGGCCGGGCGATCCACGCCCGCAGAAAGCGCTCTCGCCTCGCCCCGAACACTGCCGCATCGAACGCCAGGACCTGGTCGAAGGGCACCGAGCAGAGCTCGACCAGCCCGGACGGGCGGTTGCCGCCGCCCGCCGTGCGCCAGCGGACGTTGTGGTGCGCGAGCAGGAAGCCGCTGCGCTCGTATGAGGCCTGCTGAGCCAGCACGCCGTCGAGCCCCACGACGCGCCCCTCGGCGCGCTCGAGCGCGCGATCGAACAAAGCGCTCCCGATGCCGCGACCTCGTAGATCGGGCCGCACGATGTAGAAGCCGACGAACGCGTAGGCGTCGCCGTAGAGCGCGCAGGACACCGTCCCGACGATCTCGCCGTCCCGTTCTGTCGCGAGGAACGAGTCCGGATCTGCCGCCAGGAAGCGCTGCGCGTCGTCGACCCCCGGATTCCAGCCCTCTTCCTCCGCCCAGCCGACCGCCGCCTGCGCGGCGCGGGCGGCGAGACCTAGCTCGACGTCCACCTCGGCGGCCGCTTCTCCAGGAAGGCGGAGAACCCCTCCTGGGCGTCCGCTGCCATGGAGTTCATCGCCATCACCGACTTGGTGAGGTCGTAGGCGCGGTCTTCCTCGAGCTCCACCTGCTTGTAGAACGCCTCCTTGCCGATCCCGACGATGAGCGCGCTCGAGCGGGAAATCGCGTCCACGAGCTCGGCCACTGACGCATCGAGCTCCACGGCGGGCACCACCCGGTTCACGAGCCCCCACTCGAGAGCCGTGGTTGCCGAAATCGGCTCGCCGGTCAGCAGCATCTCGAGGGCGCGCTTCCGCCCGATCGCCCGGGACAGTGGGACCCCCGGCGTGGAGCAGAAGAGCCCGATCTTCACGCCGGGCGTGGCGAAGCGCGCGTCGTCGGAGGCGACCGCCAGGTCGCACCCGGCTACGAGCTGACAGCCGGCGGCGGTCGCGATGCCGTGGACCTTGGCGATCACCGGCTGGGGCAGCCTGTGGATCGTCTGCATCAGCTCGGCGCAGCTATCGAAGAGGCGCTGGTAGAAGGGCGAATCGCACCCCACCATCTCGCTCAGGTCATGACCGGCCGAGTAGGCGACGCCCGCGCCCTCGATCACGATCGCCCTGACCTCGCGACGGTCACCGAGGGAACGCAGCTCCCCGGTCAACTCGGCCATGAGCTCGAGTGAGAGCGCGTTGCGCTTGTCCGGGCGGTTCAGTGTGACCCGCGCCGCGGGGCCGTCGTCGGTGACGATCAGCGTCTGGCGGTCGACAGAAGTCGCAGCCCTTGCCACGAGGTCTTTAGCGTAACGCGCGGCCTTGCCCGGGTTCATTGGTGGGCGCGCGAGCCCCCGCGCGCGGAGATCAGCGTCGCCTGACGGCGTTCGGCGCTGCGCAGGGCTCGCACCAGATCCTGCTGAACGGCGTCCAGGAATCGGTGTGCGAGCGGGTGGTCCCCATCGAGCAGGTCGTGAAAGCGGGCACCCGGCAGCGCGAGCACCACCGCTCGCTCGCGCGCACGACAGTCCACCGGGCTGGGCCCCTCGTCGATCAGGCCGAGGTAGGCGCACGCGGCACCGGGGCCGGCGAGGCGCACACGCTGCTTTAGCTCGCGTCGCTGGATCGTCGCCTCGACTGCGCCTCGCAGAGTGAGGTAGAAGACGTCCAGCGAATTGCCGGCGCTGACGAGCGGGTCGCCGCGCGCGAGGTCGAGTCTCCCCAGCCCGGTCAGCATCTCCTCGAGCTCGCTCGCTGAAAACGCTGCGAAGAACGGAATACCCGACGCGAGCTGTCGCTCCGCGGCCGTCATCGGGCCGACCGATGGGAGGCTCGGCTGGCCCGCTGTCCCTTCCTCGTCCCCGCCGAGCTGTTCGCCGATCGCGGCATAACGACGACGCAGGCGCTCGCAGACCACGTCGCACAGGCGCCGCATGACGGCCCGCGCGCCGGGTCTCAAGGAGGTACGGAGGCTGTCGAACGCACGGCGCTCTATCACCAGCCCGGCCGTCGCCTCCACGGCGCGCACCGTCGCGGAACGGCTCCCCCCGCCCAGCAGAGCGAGCTCGCCGATCACCTCTCCAGGTCTGATGCGTGCCAGCGACAGCTCGCGTTCCGCCGGCAGGCGGGCAGCGCTCTCGAGCAGCCCGGATTCGACCACGTAGAGGCTGTCGGCGGGCTCGCCTTGGCGGAAGAGGCGCTGACCTGGGAGCAGCTGGAATGGCTGCGCGACCCCGGCGAGATCGCTGAGCTCCTCCGGCGCGAGCCCGTCGAAGAGTGGCAGGGCACCCAGCAGCTCGTCAGGGGCGGCCGAGCTCACACAAGCAGCTCGCGCGCCCTGATCTCCACGACCCCATGGCGCAGCGAGGCCGTCAACATCGCATACTCGGGCACCTCCACCCAGGTCGACGAATCCTTGGTGACCGGCTCGGAGGCGATGATCACCGACTGGACGCGCTCGTCTTCGCTCATGATCCACTCCCCGTCTCTCTGGACGAACTCACCTCCCGCTGTGCACCAGAGCGAGGTGTACTCGTAGCGCCTCCGCTTCGAGTAATAGGTCTCCTCCTCGGAATACCACCCGTAGTCGTAGTTGAAGCGGGTCGCGACGATGGTCCTGCCGTCTGCGACAACGACGTTCATCTCGGACTCCATGTCGATGCCGTGCCGGCCTCTGACGTCACGAATGATCCGTAACGCAGCCTCGGTCGCCTGCTCCAGCTGCTCGGGAGTCGACGGCGCGGCAGGGTCCGGCAGGTGCGAGAGGAACAGGGCGTAGAACCACTCGCTGTCCGTCGTGCCTTCGATGTGGCGCGCGATCTCCGGCCTGATGTGATCCAGCAGGTCGTACCGCATTTCTCCAAAGCGGGTCAGTGTGCCGTTCATCCCGAGCACGGCCGATGCCCCATCGAAGCGGAAGGGGTGCACGTTGTAGGCCGTCAAGGTCTGGCTGTCGTCGTAATAGACGGCCCGTATATGCGCGAGGGCCGCGCCGACGGTGACCTTTCGGGCCAGGCTGCGGAGGTTCCTGTCGAAGGGCGGCAGGGACGGCGTCCGGTAGTGCAGCGGGACATCGGGCTCAGCGAATTCCGCGCCCCAGGCGGCCATGCCAAAGCCACCGAGATTGAGTATCGAGTAGAACTCCGGGTCGTAGACCTGCGCAACCAGCGAGTTATCCGGCGCGTAGAGCAGGTCCTCCACCAGGATCGGGCGTCCCAGGTAGGCGAGTACGCGACACATGCCGAGCGCCAGCGTACCTCCGCGCAGCCGGCCGCGGGTGGCGCCTAAGTAGCTACCCGGGGCGGTTCAGCGTGTCCCAGCCGCCCGAGCCCTCGCCGGCGCACGATCAGCGTCCGGGGGCGGCGCGCAGTGCTCGAAGCCGACGCCACGAGGCTTCAAGCGTGAGGCTCGCATTTACGAGTTCATCGGCCTCGACGGGACGCCCGAGCAGGTAGCCCTGGGCGAAGTGGCAGCCCCACGCCATGAGCTGCCGGCAGGCGCTCTCTTGCTCCACGCCCTCGGCTGTGGTCTCGAGGCCGAGGTTGCGCGCGAGCTCGATGGTCGAACGCACGATAACGGCGTCCTCCATGCTCGCGAGCATGCTGGAGACGAAGGACTTGTCGATCTTGATCTCCGAGACGGGGAGCCGCCGCAAATACGTGAGCGATGCGTAGCCCGTCCCGAAATCGTCGATCGCCAGACGGATCCCCAGCGAGCTCAGCTCGTCGAGCGCCGACCTGGCACGCCGCGCGTCGTCGAGGAGAGCGCTCTCGATGATCTCGAGCTGAAGGCCTGATGCCGGGAGGCTCCACTTGTCAAGGAGCTGCCGCACGAAGGCGAAGGCCGTCGACATCGTGACGGCGTCGTCGTTCCGTTGCCGGGCGATGCCGATGGGCATCAGCTCCCCGAGCAGGACGAAGAAGGCGAACATCCCGTACTCCCAGGGAGACCCGCGCGGCCGTCACCCAGTCCGCGAAGGCGATGAGCAAGGCCAGCGCCGAGAGCCCTGCCGCGGATACGGCGCCTAGGTACCAGCGGTAGGCGCGGACGGGGCGGGGTCTATCCAGGGATGCGGGCTCTGTCGCGGGATTACCCGCGCACGGGGCCCCCGCCCAACAATGCTCCCAAAGAGGTTGTCGCCGGTGCTGCTCTGGTCGTGCCGCACAGCGGGGTTTGTCGTCGCGATCCGAAGCCGCAGATTCCGAACTGGAGTCGGTGCAATTCTCCGATCGGCGAAACAGCCCGGGAACCTTTACGGCTCCCTGAAAGGAGCCTCGCCGTGATCAGGCCCCGGGAGCCCCCCAAGGGCCGTCATCGCTCGGCGCCCGTCACTCGACGAGGTGCACGCCGAAGGTCGGCACCGGCAGGGCCCCGGCTCCGCCGAGCAACCCGAGGATGCGGCTCACGTAGGCCTGCGTCTCCGAGTACGGCGGGATGCCGCCGGCACGCTCCACCGCTGCCGCTCCGGCGTTGTAGGCGGCGAGGGCCAGGCTCGCCCTGCCCGAGAAACGGCGCAGCAGGTCACTCATCAGGTGTGCCTGGGCGTCGATCGAGGCGACCGGGTCGAGCGGATCCTCGAGCCCGTACGAACGGGCCGTTCCGGGCATGAACTGGGCGATGCCCCTGGCACCGGCCGGGCTTGCCGCGAAGGGGTTGAAGCCCGACTCCGCGTAGAGCTGCGCCGACAGGAGATCCATCGGCACGTTCCAGCGCAACGCCGCGCGCGCGATCGGGTCATGGAACCGCGGCGGGACGAAGCTCGGCAGATGGTGGTGGATGCGGCCGTGGTCGCCGCCGGGCGGCTCCCACGAGCCGCGCTCGTACTTGGCGGGGTGGGCTCGGTCGCGTGGATTCGCTCCGTAGCCGAAGTGCCAGGGCTCCCACGCATAGCGCTTGATGAACCCGAATCGCTTTGCGTTCGTGGCCAGCCAGCCGTAGGCCGCCGGCGGGCCGAGGTCGAGCTCGGTGCCATAGCGGTGGAGGCTGGTGCCCGGCGGAGCCACCCATTTCGGATTAGGGTTGGCGGCGAACAGCCGCGCCTGCTCGGCGTCCGAGCGGAACGCGCTCGTGATCGACAGGTAGAGCCCGGCCTCGCGCCGCGCCGCGGCAGCCATGCGGTCGAAGGCCAGGGCCACGTCGGGCCGCATGGGCTTTCCCATCCGGTACGCCAGCGGCCCGTCGTATCCGCCGCCGTGCGCGACGGCCGGCTGATCGAAGGAGGCCCCGAGCGAGGGCGTGATCTCCGCCGTGGCGCGGGAACGGACGCGGATCGGGCGCCCAGGCTCGCCCGGTCCGACGCGAACGCGGGTGCCGCCGTGGACAGTGACGCGCACGCGGGTCGGCGCGTATGCGGCTGAAGCCAGCGCGGCGAAGCGACCGACGGCGGAACCGCCACGGCTGGCCGCCGGGAAGCTCACGTCCCAGGGCCTGAGGCGCACGCCGTTGCGGAGCGCCGCGCGGATCGCGGTTCTCTGCGCCCGCAGCCGATACTGGATCGGAGACACGTAGTGCGGGTTCGGAATGCCGCCCTCCAGAACCGGCGCCTCGAAGACCCGCGGGTAGAGCACGCGCATGGTCCGCGCGGCGGAGATCGCGGCCAGGTCCCCCGCCCGCTGGTTGCGGCCCTTGGCGCCGAAGGCCCGGCCGAGCGCCCCCAGCGCAAGCGCGCCGACCAGCAACGCGGCGACGACGCCGAGGAGCAGGAGGAGCGCCTGTCCCGACTCGGGGCGGGACCGCCACCGTCTCACGAGGCCTCACCACACAGGTGGGCGAGCGCCGCGAGCGCCCGTCCAAGCTCGCCGCGCGGCTCGCGTCCGGCCAGTGCGAGGCTCGCCCCGAGACGGGACGGTGGCAGCTGGAGCGAAGCCTGGCCGGCCCAGCCGTCGGCCTCTACGGCGCGGTTCACGACAACCAGCGGCTCGGGCCCGACCCGTGCCAGGCATGCGGAGGCGACCGCAGCCAGCGAGGGCTCCTGGGCAGCGGTTACGACGAGCACGACGTGGTCCGCCAGCGAGGCGGGCACCCCGCCGAGCTCGCCGCCGCCGGCGTCGAGCACCAGGGGTGCGTGGTGCCGGGCCGTGTCCGCCAGCGCGAGCTGGTTCTGGCACTCGACCAGGCACAGGCGGCCCACCGCCCGGGTACGGGCGCCGGGAACGTCGGCGAGCGTGCGGGCGAGTCGCGACGCGGCGGGCGCGGCGAGCGGGATTCCGCCCGGCGGGCCCTCCGCGGACACCGCGGCCGACCCGGCGTCGCGGGCCGCGAGCTCGGCTGCCAGACCTCGTGCGACCGTGGTGGCGCCGCAGCCGTGAGCGAGCCCGAACACCGCGACCACCGGCCGCAGCGAGGCCGCGGGCGGGGCATCCTCCAGCACCGGCCCGGCGGGCTCGACGAACCACGCCTGTGCCGCTGCCAGCGCCGTGGCCACGACGCCGCGGCGCCCCGGGCCCGACGAGGCCGACGCGTACCGCGCGATCACGGCCCGGTCACCGCGGCCGTCGAGGAGACCTCGAGTCTCCTCGAGATCGATCGCAGCGGCGACGGCGGTCGCAGGCGGACCCTTACGCGGTCCGAGCGAACCGACACGCGGGCACGGGCGCGCGTCCAGCCGGGCAACGACTCGCGGACGCCCGCCCGGGCGTCGCCACCGGCCGCCAGGGCCAGCGCTCCCGCCTCCGCAGCGTTTCCGGCGAGCACGCTCGAGTAGCCGACGGCGAGCGCCTGGAGGACAACCAGGGCGAACAGCAGCAGGGCGGCGACGCCGCCCAGGAGCTCAACCGTGGCCTGGCCGCGCTCGGGCGGATGGTCCCGCTCGTAGTGCGAGCCGCTTTGCGCCATCCCGGGCGGAGAGCGCCTCACCGTGGCCCTCCCAGGGAGGCCGTCGCGGAGACGGAGACCGGGCTTCGCCAGCTGCGCAGCAGCAGGGGCACCCGCACCGCCACGTGCACGCCGCCTGTCCGGCGGCGCTCGACCCTCAGGCCACGTTCCATCG
>JBKPFJ010000101.1:0-14733 GCA_046728795.1 Actinomycetota bacterium
GCCCAAGGCAACCCTTGTCCGCGACGGCGCGGAGCTGGAGGTGCCGACGAGTGAGATCAGGGTCGGCGACACGGTGGTGCTGAAGCCGGGCGACAAGGTGCCCGTCGACGGGGTGGTCACGCAGGGCCGGTCGGCGATCGACGAGAGCCTCGTCACCGGAGAGTCCGTGCCGGTCGAGAAGCAGGAGGGTGACGAGGTCGTGGGCGGCGCGATCAACCAGTCCGGGTCGCTCACCTTCCAGGCCACGAAGGTCGGCGCGGAGACCGCCCTCGGCCAGATCATCGACCTCGTGGAGCAGGCGCAAGGCTCGAAGGCGCCGGGCCAGCGTCTCGCCGACCGAGCCGCCTCCTATCTCGTGGTCCTCGCCGTCTCCGCGGGGTTGATCACCTTCTCCGTCTGGTCCTTCGTGGCCGGGGAGAGCTTCATCACAGCCCTGACCTTCGCGATCTCGGCGGTCGTGATCGCCTGCCCCGACGCGCTCGGGCTCGCGACCCCCACCGCCGTGGCCGTCGGGACCGGGCTTGGCGCGAAGCACAACGTGCTGATCAAGGACGCCGCGACGCTCGAGCGGATCCGGGAACTCGACGCGATCGCGCTCGACAAGACCGGCACCCTGACCGAGGGCAGGCCCGCCTTGACGGATGTCCACGCGGCAGGCGTCGACGAGCGCGAGCTGCTGCGACTGGTCGCAAGCGCCGAGCGGGCCTCGGAGCACCCGCTCGCACGAGCGCTCGTCGAGGGCGCCGAGGCCAGGGACATCGCTCTCGCGGAGGCCGAGGAGTTTGAGGCCGTGCCCGGCCACGGGCTCGCGGCGACCGTCGAGGGACGGCGGCTGCTGGTCGGAAATGAACGGTTGCTGGAGCGGTACGGCGTCTCCGCCGACGGCCTGGCCGAGCGCGGCGGCGAGCTCGCCGCCGAGGGCCAGACGGCGATGCTCGTCGCCGTCGACGGGGGGCCCGCCGGCCTCGTCGCCGCCGCCGACCAGATCAAGCCCAGCGCCGAAGCGGCGATCGCCGCGCTCAAGGAGGTCGGGCTCGAGGTGGCGCTGATCTCGGGGGACAACGAGCGGGCGGCGGCCGCGGTCGCGCGCCGCCTCGGTATCGACCGCGTCTTCGCAGAGGTCCTCCCGGCCGACAAGGCCGACTACGTCAAGCGCCTTCAGGACGAGGGCAAGAAAGTGGCGATGGTCGGCGACGGGGTCAACGACGCCCCCGCGCTCGCGCAGGCCGACATCGGCATCGCGATCGGCGCCGGGACGGACGTGGCCGTCGAGACGGCCAACGTCGTCCTCATGCGCTCGGACCCCTACGACATCGTCAACGCCATGCGCCTCTCCCGGGCCACCGTGCGGAAGATGAAGCAGAACCTGGCCTGGGCCTCGGTCTACAACGTCGCCGCCATCCCGATCGCCGCCGGAGTGCTGTTCCCCGCCTACGGCATCGAGCTCAGGCCTGAGTGGTCGGCGCTCCTGATGTCGCTCAGCTCGATAATCGTCGCCAGCAACGCGGTGCTGCTCAGACGGGTGGAGGGGGAGCTGAAGGGGTAGTCGGGCGCGAGCGCACCGCGCGTGCGGTGCGCCCTGCCCGTGAGAGCCCAGCCAACTGCGACTGTCGACGAGGCCATCGACGCGGCCGAGGAGGAGAACCGGGACAAGCTGAAGAGCGACATCGACTTGAAGGAGAAGACCATCCGCGTCAGGGCTCGCATCGGGTGGCAGGGAGGTTCGTCGGGCCCCTGCGGAGCCGCGGCAGCCCGCCGAGCCCCCCACGCCGGCCGAGCCCGTCACCGAATCGTCACGCTCGCGTCTGGAGCCGTCGCAGCCGCCGCCGGAGCATCGAAGCCGAACCTCGACCCGACCGGGAGGTGCCCCATGTACCGCTGCTTCGGACTCGCCCACGCGAATCTCCACCGCCTCGGCCGCGCCCTGCGCTCGCAGGCGGGCCAGGGGACCGTGGAGTACGTCGCCCTGATCCTGCTCATCGCCCTGGTGATGGCCGGCGTGATCGCCGCGATGAAGGGCTTCAAGACCGACCAGGGCAGGGACCTCGGCGACGTGATCCTCGGAAAGATCAAGGACGCCGTGCGCAAGCTGGCGTTCTAGCGCGGCGGCACCCGACGCCCCAGGCTTGCGGGCCCAGCAGCCCGCGGCGTAGGCGGAGCCGCTCCGGGAGGGGGGCTTGGCCGGAAACGGGACCATGCTTCCCGTAATCGGCCAAGCCCCCAGCGGAGCACATCGGGCGCTCGGCGGTGGGCGCGGCCGGCCCGCCGGCGCGGGCGGGGCCGGTGGTCGCGGCCGCCCGCCGTGCGACCATGTCCGGCCGTGGCGGGATCCGCGCGAGAGCTTCCCGTCGCCGTCTTCGACTCCGGGGTCGGCGGCCTGACCGTGCTGCACGAGTGTCTCGTGTCGCTGCCGCACGAGGACTTCGTCTATCTCGGCGACACTGCGCGCTTTCCGTACGGCGACCGTTCGCAGGACGAGCTGCGCGCCTTCGCGACCGAGCTCGCAGGCGTCCTGCTCGCTCGGGGCGCCAAGCTGCTCGTGGTGGCGTGCAACTCGGCCACGGCTGCCGCGTTGCCCGCCCTGCGTGCGGAGATCGCCGGGAGGCTGCCCGTCGTGGGCGTGGTGCGGCCCGAGTCGCGGCTGGCCGCGGCGGCCACGCGGAGCGGGCGGGTTGGGCTCGTGGCCACTCCGGCGACGGTAGCCAGCGGCGCCTACGGCCGGGCGCTTGCGGAGGCCGCCCCGCAGGCCGAGCTGCACGCCATCGCGTCGGCCGAGCTGGCCCCGCTGATCCAGGACGGCGGCGAGGTCGATCACCGCACCGTGACCTGCGTGTCCGGCCTGTGCGCCCCGCTGAAGGCCGCGCAGGTGGACACGGTGATCCTTGGGTGCACGCACTACCCGCTGGTGCGCCCCGTGTTGCAGCGCGAGCTGGGGCGCCGGGTGGCGATCGTCAGCTCGGGCGAGGCGATCGCCGCGGAGGTGGAGGCGGAGCTGCGCGCGGCGGGCCTGGAGAACCAAGAGGACAGGAGGGGGAGCTACCGGTTCCTGGCCACCGGCGACGTGGAGGAGTTCCGCCGCCTGGGGACTCGCTTCCTACAGCTTCCGATCGAGCGGGTCGAGCACGTCGAGGTGGCCGCGCAGAGGGCGGCGGCGTGAGCAGGAGGGAGGCCGCGTGAGCGTCGAGGCTGCCGCCGCTCGGGCCGATGGCCGCGCGCCCGCGGACCTTCGTCCGGTCACGATCCAGCCCGGGTTCGTCGGGACCGCCACGGGCTCGGCGCTCATCGCGGCGGGCGGCACGCGGGTGATCTGCACCGCGGCGGTGGACGAGGAGGTGCCCAACTGGCTCGCGGGTCAGGGCCGTGGGTGGGTGACGGCGGAATACGGGATGCTGCCCGCCTCGACCGGGGAGCGAAAGAAGCGCGACGTCTCGCGCGGCCGGCCGGATGGGCGCACGGTGGAGATCCAGCGGCTGATCGGCCGCTCGCTCCGGGGGGTGATCGACTTCGCGTCCCTCGGCGAGCGGACGGTCTGGATCGACTGCGACGTGCTCGAGGCTGACGGCGGCACGCGCTGCGCGGCGATCACGGGAGGCTACGTGGCGCTGGAGCTCGCGCTGCGGAGGCTCATGGCCGAGGGCAAGCTCGAGCGCCTGCCGCTGACTCAGTCCGTGGCGGCGGTCTCGTGCGGGATCGTGGGCGGCCGGGGCCTCCTCGACCTCGACTACTCGGAGGACTCGAGCGCGGAGGTCGACGCCAACGTGGTCATGACGGGGGACGGTGGCCTTGTCGAGGTGCAGGCCACGGCGGAGCGCACCCCGCTTTCGCGAGCCTCCCTCGACGAGCTCCTCGCGCTGGCGGCGCGCGGCATCGAGCGACTGCACGCCGCTCAGCTCGAGGCCGTGCGGGCCGCCGCGAGCTGAGCGCGGGCCGGCGTCGTGCGACTCCTGCTCGCCTCTCGCAATCCTCACAAGCTCCGCGAACTGGGCGCCCTGCTCCGCCCGCACCGGCTCGAGCCGCTTCTCGAGGGCATCGATCTCCCACCCGAAACCGGCACCACCTTCGCCGACAACGCCCTGATCAAGGCGCGCGCCGCCGCCGCGGCCACCCGGGCGCCCGTGGTCGCCGACGACTCCGGCATCCAGGCGGCGGCCCTGGGCGGCGCGCCTGGCGTGTGGTCGGCCCGCTACGCGGGCGAGGGCGCCAGCGACGAGGAGAACCTCGCCAAGCTCCTGAGCGAGGTCCCGCCCGACGGCGACCGCCGCGTGACCTACGTGTGCGTGCTCGCCTACGTGGAACCGGGCGGGGCCCAGGCCGTGGTGGAAGGTCGCTGCGAGGGGTTGCTCGCACCCGAGCCACGGGGAGACGGCGGCTTCGGGTACGACCCCGCGTTCGTGCCGGACGACTATCCCGACGAGCGCACGATGGCGGAGCTCACCCCCGACGAGAAGGACGCGATCAGCCACCGCGGGCGGGCCGCGCGGGAGCTTCTCGAGCGCTTGGAGTCGCTTCAGCCTCAACGGCCGCGCGATCCTTTCTCGGTGCCCGGCTTTCGGGAGCGGCTGCGGGCCCGGCGCGAGCGCGTGAGGCGGTGGAGCCGGCGATGAGCGGTCGCCTGGGACGGCTCGCCGCGGCCGGCAGGGCACCGGGTCAGACGATCGGACCGGCCGCTCAGGGCCCGCCCAAGACTCGCGCCGCGGGGTTGTCGATTGCCTCGAACGTCACGCTTATCGCGCTCAAGGTCGTGGCCGGGGTAATAACGGGCTCCATCGCGATCATCACCGAGGCGGTCCACTCGAGCATCGACCTGATCGCCTCGATCGTGGCCTTCGTCTCGGTTCGCGTGGCCGACGAGCCCGCGGACGAGTCGCACCCCTACGGCCACGAGAAGGTCGAGAACCTTGCCGCGGCGATCGAGGGGATGCTGATCCTGGTCGGCGCGGGGATCATCGCGTTCGAGTCGGCGCGGAGGCTCGTGTCCCCGCCCGAGGTGGAGGCCCTCGGGCTCGGCATCGGGGTGATCGCCCTCTCGGGAGTGGCCAACCTGGCCGTCTCCGGCTATCTCTACCGCCAGGCGCGCCTTACCGACTCGCCGGCTCTGGAAGGCGACGCGGCGCACCTGCGGACGGACGCGATGACGTCGCTCGGCGTGCTCGTGGCGCTTGTCCTCGTCGAGCTCACCGGGATCCAGGCGCTCGACCCGATCACGGCCCTGGCCGTGGCGGCCGCGATCGTCTACTCGGGCGTCAGGATCCTCACCCGCTCGAGCCGGGTCCTCGTCGACGAGGCGCTGCCCGCCGAGGAGCTCGAGTCGGTGCGCACCGCGATCCAGGAGTACGGAGGCGAGGAGGTGGTCGGCTTCCACAAGCTGCGGGCGCGAAGAGGCGGGAGCCGGCGCTACGTGGACCTCCACGTGCAGTTCCGCGACGGCACCAGCCTCAAGCGCGCGCATGCGGTATCCCACGAGCTCGAGCGCGAGATCCGCGGCCGCCTCCGCGGCGCGGACGTGCTCATCCATCTCGAGCCGGAGGACGCGGTCAGACCACGTTGACGGCCGCCGCCGCGCCCACGGCGAGCAGCACGCCGGAGTATCCGTAGTACCCGTTCAGAAGCAGGAGCAGGGAGGCGATCACGCAGATCGCAACCGTCACGATCCACGAGATTCGCGACAGGGGCACGCCGGTATTCTGCCCCGAGTGTCTCGCTCGACGTTCCTCGCCAGCCGCTCCCGGTGACGGCCGAGCCGCTCTTGCCGGAGCGCGCTGCCGGCCACCTGTGCGAGATGGCGACGGATGTTCGGGCGGCCGTGCTCGTCCGTCCAGACGGCGAGCCCGCGGGCGACGACGAACACGCGGCCGAGCTCGCCGCGCTCACGGAGGAGCTGCTCGCGGCGGTCGACGGGGCGCTGCGCGGCGAGCGGACTGACCAGGTCGAGGCCCACACGGAGCGGGGGTCCGTATTCGCCGCCCGCCGCAACGGCTGGACGCTGGCCGCCGTGGCGCGCCGCTCCGCGCTCCCGTCGCTGATGTTCTACGACCTGCGCACGACCCTCGAGAGGGTGAACGCATGAAGGAGCAGCCCAAGGGGCCGCTCGGCCGAGCCACCGCCGTGGCGGAGGGCGTCGCCGCCGCGGTTCGCCGCCGGCAGCGGGAGAAGGGACCGCGCGTGCTGACCTACGACGAGGCCGGCCGCGCGCGGCTGCTCCAGCCCTCCGCGCGAGGCTACGACCAGGTCATCGAGGTCGCCGAGCGCATGGTCGCGGCGGTCGAGGCCGAGCCGCGGCCTTGACCGCCCTCGTGGACCCGGAGCTCGCGAGCAGGGTCCTCGAGCGCGCGCTCGGGCGGGGCGGCGAGCTGGCGGAGCTCTACGCGGAGGACCGCCACGGGTTCTCGCTCTCCCTCGACGACGGACGCGTGGAGCGCCCGCAGGACGGTCGCGAGCGCGGGGCGTGCATCCGCGTGGTGCAGGGAGACTCGACCTACTACGGGCACGTGGACGGGCTGGCCGAACCCGACCTGCTCGAAGTGGCGGGGTCCGTCGCCCAGGCGCTGCGCGGCGGAGCGCGGCGCCCGGCAACGCTCGCGGCCGCCGAGCGGGCGGCGGGTCACCCCGTCGAGCGCCCGCCCGGCGACGTGCCCGCGGCTGCCAAGGCCGAACTCTTGCGAGCCTGTGACGAGCGCGCTCGGGCCGAGGGCCCGGATGTGGCCCAGGTCCGGCTCGGCTATGCCGAGGCGCGCCGGCGCGTCGAGGTGTTCGACTCGCAGGGGCGCGCGGCCGCGGACGATCGGACCCGAACACGGCTGGCCGCACAGGTCGTGGCACGGCGCGACGGCCGGGTGGAGACCGGGACCGAGACCGCCGGCCGCCACGCCGGGCTCGAGGCGCTCGGCGAACGGCCCGACGACATCGCCACCAGCGCCGCGCGTAAGGCCCTGGCCATGCTCGACGCCGTGGACGCGCCCACCGGTCGGCTGCCCGTGGTGGTGGGCAACGGGTTCGGCGGCGTCCTCCTGCACGAGGCCGTCGGGCACGGGCTGGAGTCGGACGCCGTGCAGAAGCGGGCGAGCGTCTACGCCGGGCGGCTCGGGGAGTGGCTGGCCGAGCCCTTCGTGACCGCCTACGACGACGGGCGGCGACAAGGCGAGTGGGGGAGCGACGGGATCGACGACGAGGGCACCCCGACGCGGCGCACCACGGTCATCGAGGAGGGCCGGCTCGCCTCCTACCTCTACGACCGCCTGCGGGCCGTCAAGGACGGGGTCGAGTCGACCGCCAACGGCCGCCGCCAGTCATTCCGCCACCTGCCGATCCCGCGAATGACGAACACGTACTTCGCCCCTGGAGAAGCCACGCCCGAGGAGCTGCTCGCGGGCGTCGAGCGCGGGCTCTACGCGGTCTCGTTCGGCGGCGGCCAGGTTGAGCCGGCCACCGGCGACTTCGTCTTCGGCGTGTCCGAGGGCTACCTGATCGAGGGCGGCCGGGTAACGGCGCCGGTGCGCGGCGCGACGCTCGTGGGGAACGGGCTCGAGGCGCTGGCGGCGATCGACGGGATCGCCGCCGACCTCGCGATCGCCACCGGCTTCTGCGGCAAGGCGGGGCAGTCGGTGCCCGCCGGTGTTGGGCAGCCGCACGTGCGCATCAAGGAGTTGACCGTGGGGGGGACGGCCGGGTGACCCTGGAGGGAGTAGCGGCGCGGGCGGTCGAGGCGGCGCTTGCCGCCGGAGCCACGGAAGCGGAGGCCTGGTGCGAGGAGACGACGGGGCGGGAGGTGCGCGTCTACGAGGGACAGGTCGAGAGCCTCAGCGACGCCGGGGGCCGAGGCGTGGGGATCCGCGCCTTCGACGACGGCCGGGTCGGCTACGCCTACGGGACGGAGCTCTCGGACGAGGGCGTGGCCGCACTCGGGCGCGCCGCGCACAGCGCCGCCACGGTGGCCGACCCGGACGAGCACGACGGTCTCCCCGACGAATTCGGGACTACGCCGGTCGACGACCTCGCCGCGGAGGAGATGGCGACCTGGCCGACCGAGCGGAAGGTGGAGCTGGCCCTCGAGATCGAGCGCGCGGCACGCTCGCGCGAGGGTGTCAGCCAGGTGGAGACCGCCGTCTACTCGGATGCGGAGGGGCGCGTCGCGATCGCCAACTCGCGCGGCTTCGCGGCGGGCTACGAGTCGACCCAGGCCTGGGCGTTCGCCTCGGCCTTCGCGGGAGAGGGGGAGGACCTGATGACCGGGCTCGGGGTGGGGCTCGGGCGCTCTCCCGGCGAGCTCGAGGCCGAGGCCATCGGCGCCGAGGCGGCGGAGCGCGCGCTCGCCCTCGTCGGCGCCCGCCAGCCCCGGAGCCGCCGCTGCGCGGTCGTGCTAGACGCCTTCGTGGCGGCTTCCTTCGTCGGCTTCATCGGCGGGATGCTGTCGGCCGAGGCCGTCCAGCGGGGGCGCTCGCTGTTTGCCGGCAAGGAGGGGGAGGAGGTGGCGGGCGCCGCGCTTCGCCTGGCCGACGACGGCACGGCCCCCGGCGGGCCCTCGAGCGCTCCGTTCGACGGCGAGGGCTCCCCGACCCGTCGCACCCCCCTGGTCGAGGACGGCCGGCTCCTGACCTTCCTGTTCGACGTGCGCAGCGGCCGCCGAGCCGGGCGCGCCACCACCGGCAACGCGGGGCGCGGCTCCTATCGCACCCCGCCCTCGGTGGGCACGACGAATCTCGTGGTGGAGCCCGGCGCCGAGCGCCTCGAGCAGCTGGTCCGACGCGTGGGCGAGGGGCTGTACGTGACGAACGTGGCAGGTCTCCACTCGGGTGTGAATCCGGTCTCCGGCACCTTCTCCGTGGGCGCCTCGGGGCGGCTCATCGAGGGGGGCGAGCTTGGGGCCCCGGTGCGGGAGCTCACGATCGCCAGCGACCTCCTTTCGATGCTCCGGTCCGTCGAGGCGGTGGGTTCCGAGGCGCGCTGGGTGCCCTTCGGCGGCAGCGTCCGAGCTGCCCCGCTGCACATCGCCGAGATGGCCGTGTCCGGCGCCTGACCTCGCAAAATGCGGCTTCCCATGCGGGTTTGAGCTTCCGTCGTCCGGGGGCACTGTTAGGTTCGAGATTCCCGCAATCCCCCGTAAGGAGGAGATCGTGACGAAGGCCGAGTTCGTGGATCAGGTCGCCGACGAGGCTGGCCTTTCCAAGGGCGACGCGGGCAATGCGGTCGACGCGTTCCTCGCTGTCGTACAGGAGACGCTGCAGCGTGGCGGCGAGATCAACTTCACCGGCTTCGGGAAGTTCTCCGTCGCGGACCGCGGCGCCCGCCAGGGCGTGAACCCGCAGACGGGCGAGCGCATCCAGATCCCCGCCAGCCGCGTGCCGCGCTTCAGCGCCGGCTCGTCCTTGAAAAAGGCCATCAAGGGCTAGGCGGCTGCAAACCATCGCCTGCCGTTGTCATCGGGCCGCTCACCTGCGTACGCAGGGTTCACAACCCTCTTCCTAGGCAGGCTCGGTTTTCGCTCGCCCAGGGCGTAGAGGTTGTCCCGGGGGTCGGTGGCAGGACATTTCGCCGACCGCCTCGCGTCGCTCGTCGACGAGCGCCGCAGCCGTGTCGTCCTAGGGCTCGATCCCGATCCGGCTGCGCTCTGGCCCGCCGCCACGGCGGGCGCCGAGGTCGGTGACGCCAGGCAGCTGACCGCACAGGCGGTCGAGCGCCACTGCATCGCGGCCATCGGTGCGGCGGGTGCCGCCTGCGTCGCGGTCAAGCTCCAGCTGGCCTGCTTCGAGCGGCTGGGGGCGGCCGGCTGGCGAGCGATGGAGCGCGTGGCGGGCTGGGCGCGCGACGCCGGCCTGCTGGTCATCGCCGACGGCAAGCGGGGCGACGTTCCGGTCACGGCGCGCGCCTATGCCCAGGCTCTGCTCGGCGAGACCCCGAGCCCGTTCGGCGCGCTGCCGGGGCTCGGGGCGGACGCGGTGACCGTCAACCCGCTGCTCGGCCGCGACACGCTCGAGCCGTTCGTGGAGGCGGCCGCCAGGGCCGGGGCGGGGCTGTTCGTGCTCGTGCGCACCTCCAACCCGGGAGCCGCGGAGCTGCAGGACGAGGGTCCGCAACCGCTCCACGAGCGGCTGGCGCGGCTCGTCGACGAGCTCGGCGCCGAGCAGGTGGGCACTTCGGGCCTGTCGCTCGTGGGCGCAGTGGTCGGCGCGACCCGGCCGGAGCTCCTGGTCCGCTTGCGCGAGCTGATGCCGCGCGCAGTCTTCCTGCTCCCCGGCGTGGGAGCACAGGGCGGGCGCGTCGAGGACCTCGGGCCGGCGTTCGCCCCCCACAGGGCCGCAGGTCTCGTCACGGCCAGCCGTTCGATCGTGAACGCCTACGAGCAGCGCGGCGGCGACCCCGCTCGGGCCGCCGCCGCGGCCGCTGAGGAGCTGCGCGCGGCCGCGTGGAGCCACTAGGGCGACGACGCCCGCCCGGAGCGCCGGGATCCGTCCTATTCTCCGGCCGGAATGGCCGCGCACCCCGAACGCAGCCCCGCGCGCCTGCTGGCTCCGCTCGCGCTCGTGGCCTGCACCGTCGCCCTGCTCGCGATCGTGCTGACCTCGGGATCCGACGAAAGCTCCGGCGGCTCCGCGCGCCCCGCCGCGCAGACTCCCACGGCGCCGACCCGAACGCAGGCGAGACGCGCGCCACGCCGTGCGACCTACACCGTCAAGACCGGCGACACGCTCGGACAGATCGCCGAGAAGACCGGCGTCTCCGTCGAGCGGCTGCAGGAGCTGAACCCGGAACTGGACCCGCAAGCCCTCGTCTCCGGCCAGAAGATCAAGCTGCGCGAGTGATGCGGCCGACCGGCCTCCTCGCCGTGCTGGCTGCCGGCCTCGTGCTCGCCGCGCCGGCCGCCGCGTCCCCGCCGCGTGCGGACGGCGCGAGGTCGGCGATCGTGGTGGACGCCCGGGACGGCGACGTGCTGTGGGCGAAGGACCCCGACGAGCGGCGGGCGATCGCCAGCACCACGAAGATGATGACCGCGTTGCTGGCCATCGAGCACGCGCGGCCCGGCGAGCGGTTCACGGCACCCCAGTACGACGCCGCCCCTGCCGAGTCCCAGATCCACCTGAGCGCCGGCGAGCGGATGACCGTCCACGACCTCCTGCGGGCGCTCTTGCTCGAAAGCGCGAACGACGCCGCGGTGACGATCGCGGACGGTGTCTCCGGCTCGACGTCCGCGTTCGTCGGCGAGATGAACCGCCGCGCCGCACAGCTCGGGCTGTCGGGCACCCACTACGCAAACCCGATCGGCCTCGACGACCCGGGCAACTACTCGACGGCGCGCGACCTGGCGGCGCTCGCCCGGCGGCTCCTCCGCCACCGGCGGATCGCGCGCATCGTGGACATGCCCGAGGCGGTCTTGCGGTCGGGCGCGCGGCAGCGGGTGGTCGACAATCGCAACGACCTCGTGGCCCGCTACCCGTTCGTGGACGGGGTCAAGACCGGGCACACGATCCAGGCGGGCGACGTGCTGGTGGGCGCGGCGCGCCGGGGAGACGCGCAGGTCGTGAGCGTCGTGCTCGGCGAGCCGAGCGAGCCGGCGCGCGACGACGACACGCTGGCGCTGCTGCGCTGGGGACTGTCCCAGTACCGGCGCGTCCTCGCCCTGCCGGCGCGGCGCGTGGTGGCCCGCGCGGACGTGAAGTACCGCGACGAGCGCGCCGAGCTCGTGCCGGCCCGAGGCGTGGCCCTCACGCTGCGCCGGGGCGAACGGCTCGCACGGCGCGTGCGGGCGCCGGACGAGCTCGAGGGGCCGCTCGCGCGGGGAAAGCGTGTGGGCACCGTGACCGTCCTCCACGACGGCCAAGTGGTCAGGCGCGTCGCGCTCGTCACGGCCGCGCCGGTCCCGGGAGCGGGTACGCTGCGGATCGTCCTTTCGACGCTTGGCGTCCCCTTGACCCTGTTGCTCGTCCTCGGGATCCTCGTGACCGGGGCTCTCATCGTGACTCGGCTTCGGGTCAGGCTGCGCCTCGTGCGAACCCGATGATCATCACCGTCACCCTCAACGCGGCAATCGACAAGACGCTCGCCGTGCCCAACTTCCGGCTCGGCCGCCGCCACCGTGCGACGGAGCAGACGGCGATGGCGGGGGGCAAGGGCGTCAACGTCGCGCGTGCGCTCAAGGCACTCGGTCAGCCGGTCATCGCCACCGGAGTGGCCGGAGGCCCCACCGGCACGCGCATCATCGAGCACCTCACCGAGGAGGCGATCCTCAACGACTTCGTGCGCATCCGCGAGGAGTCGCGCACCTCGACTGCGGTCGTCGATCCCACCAACGGGGAGCAGACGGAGATCAACGAGCGCGGTCCCGCCGTGTCCGAGACCGAGCTCGAGCTGTTCGTCGACAAGCTGCTGTACCTGGCCAAGGGCGCCGGGGTCTGCGTGTTTGCGGGCAGCCTGCCGCGCGGGGTGGAGCCCGGGCTGTACGCCCGCCTGGTCGACGAGATGAAGCGGCTGGGGGTGACCACGGTGCTCGACTCGGAAGGCGAGCCGCTGCGGATCGGCACCCGCCAGGGTCCGAGCGTCGTGAGCCCCAACGAGCTCGAGGCCGAGGAGCTCGTGGGGCACGAGTTCGCCGACGACGAGGACCGGCAGGTGGCGGTGCGCGAGATGGTCCAGCTCGGCGCGCGCGAGGCGATCATGACCCTGGCCGACGGCTGCCTGGCCCTCGTCGAGGACGGTGAGCGGCGTCTCTACCGCGCGACCCTGGAGCCGCTCGAGCCGGTCTCCGCCGTCGGCTCCGGGGACGCCTTCCTAGCCGGCTACGTGGCCGCCCGCTACGCGGGCCGCAACCCGGAGGACTGCCTGCGCTTCGCGGTGGCCTGCGGAGCGGAGTCGACCCAGCACTTCGGCGCGGGCAGGCTCGACGCGCGCGAGGTGAACAGGCTGCTCCCCGAGGTCCAGGTGGAGACGCTCGAGGCCGGGGTCGAGGTCGGCGGATAGGGCGGTTGATACCGTCAAGGTTCGTCCGTCTCGGAACCTAGGATGCCGCCATGGAAGTAGAGATCGGTCGGGGCAAGAAGGGCCGCCGCGCCTTCGGCTTCGATGACATCGCGATCGTCCCGTCGCGCCGCACCCGCGATCCGGACAACATCGACATCACCTGGACCCTCGGTCCCTACCGCTTCGAGCTGCCGCTGCTGGCCTCCGCGATGGACGGGGTCGTGTCCCCCGCCACGGCCGGCATCATCGGCCGCCTGGGCGGGCTAGCCGTGCTCAACCTCGAGGGGATCGGGACCCGGTACGAGGACGCCGGCGAGCGGCTCGCGGAGATCGCCCAGGCCCCGAAGGACGAGGCCACACAGCGCATGCAGGAGATCTATCGCGAGCCGATGAACGAGGAGCTGCTCGCGCAGCGCATCCGCGAGGTCAAGAACGAGGGCGTGGTCACGGCCGCCTCTCTCACCCCCCAGCGGGTGCGAGAGCATTACGAGACGGCGCTCGAGGCCGGCCTCGACATCCTCGTGATCCAGGGCACCGTGATATCGGCCGAGCACGTGTCTACCGACGAGTCGCGACCGCCGCTCAACCTGAAGGAGTTCATCCGCGAGGTTCCCGTGCCTGTCATCGTGGGGGGCTGCGCCTCCTACGCCACCGGCCTTCACCTCATGCGCACCGGGGCCGTGGCCGTCCTGGTGGGCGTGGGGCCCGGCGCCGCCTGCACCACACGCGGGGTGCTCGGCATCGGAGTCCCGCAGGCCACGGCGATCGCCGACGTGGCCGCGGCCCGCTCGCAGCACATGCTCGAGACGGGCGACTACGTGAACGTGATCGCCGACGGCGGCATGTGCAACGGGGGCGATGTCTCCAAGGCCTTCGCCTGCGGGGCGGACGCCGTCATGATCGGCTCGCCGCTGGCCCGCGCATACGAGTCTCCCGGACGCGGCTTCCACTGGGGCATGGCCACCTTCCACCCGTCGCTGCCGCGCGGCGCGCGCGTGAAGACCACCCAGAACGGAACGCTCGAGCAGATCCTGCTCGGCCCCGCGCACGAGAACGACGGCACCTTCAACCTGATGGGGAGCCTTCGTACTTCGATGGCCACCTGCGGGTACCAGGACATCCGCGACTTCCAGCGCGCCGAGGTGATGGTGGCGCCCTCGCTCCAAACCGAGGGCAAGCAGCTGCAGCGGGACCAGGCGATCGGCATGGGTGCGGTGTCGGCCGCCAAGGCGGCCCCCGCCCCGGACGGGGTGGTCAACGGGACGACCAGCCCCGACCCGGCGCTCGTCACAGAGTGACCGCCGCCACGCCCTCCACGGCTGCAAGCCTTCGCTGGGCCATGTCCTCGGTTGCTCGCGTGCACAGCACGCGTACGGTCGCCGTCGTCGCCGCGCGAAGCGCGTATACGGCGGCGAACCTGCGTCCTCGCCCAGCCCGGCTTTCGCTCGTCGAGGTCGCGCCGTGAAAACCCTCGCCAGCCGGGCTCTGGGGACGGAGCTGACGGTTGCGACGGATGCGGTCCTGGTTCTTGACTTCGGGGGTCAGTACTCGCAGCTGATCGCCCGGCGGGTGCGCGAGTGCGGCGCCTTTGCAGAGCTGTTGCCACACGACGTTCCGCTCGAGGAGGTGCGCCGCCGCTCCCCACGCGGCCTGATCCTCTCGGGTGGGCCCGCCTCCGTGTACGCCGAAGGTGCCCCGGCGCTGCGAACGGAGCTGCTCGAGCTCGGCGTTCCGGTGCTGGGCATCTGCTACGGGATGCAGGCCATCGCCCTCACGCTGGGAGGG
>JBKPFJ010000131.1:0-17213 GCA_046728795.1 Actinomycetota bacterium
GCGAGCCGCTGCCGTAGCGGCAGTAGTCGAGCACCTTCTCCTCGGTCCTCGGCCCACCGTTCTGGCAGCCGGCCAGGGCCAGGACGGCGAGGAGGAGCGGCAGGAGTGCTGTGGGGGCGGGGCGCGTCCTTCGACCGTATACGCGCCGGCACAAGGCGCTCTTACAGAACTCTCACGCTCCCCTTAGGCCCCCTGAGGAATCGGTCGCGAGCGTACGCGCCATGCCGGAAAGACCCGCCCCGCGCGAGGCTCGCCGGCGGCGCATCCGCGGCCTCGGGCGCGGCGTCGCAGGTTTCGCCGTCGCGGTCTTCGTCGCCGCATGGCTCGCCGTATTCGGCGGATCCTCGGCCGGGCAGACGTCGTCGAAGTCCCCTAAGCCGAGTTCCGGCACTGGCGCCGCCGCCCAAGCGCCGGCCGATCGCCAAACCGGGGCGCCGGCCCCCGCCCCCGTCACGAGCCACCAGTCGTGAGCACTATCGGCGAGAGCCGCCGCCGATTCCCGTGCTTCGGCGACGTCGTCACGGTGCTCGCGGGCGGCCCGAGGGCCGCCCGCGTCGTGGTCCTGGCTCAACTTCTGCTCCTCGAGGTGCACAGGCGGCTCTCCCGCTTCGACGAGACGAGCGAGCTCGCGCGACTCAATCGCGATCCGCGGGCCGCGGTGCCGGCGAGCCCCCTGATGCGGCGCTTTGCCTCGTCGGTCCGCGAGGCTGGCCGGCTGAGTGGAGGGCTCGTCGACGCCACCTGCCTCCCCGCGCTCGAGCGCGCCGGCTACCGCGCTTCGCGCGCCGGCCTCGCCGGGCTGACATTGGAGGAGGCCCTGAGGCGAGCGCCGTCACGTCGTCCCGCGCGCCCCAGCCTGGCGGCCAGGTGGGCCGGCGTGGCGGCGGACGACGACGCCGGCACCGTGCTGCGCCCGGCCGGCGTTCGGCTCGACGGCGGCGGGATCGCAAAGGGCCTCGCCGCCGACCTCGCCGCCGCCCGCTTGCGCGACCTGCCCTGCTTCGCCGTCGACTGCTGCGGCGACCTGCGGATCGGCGGCTCGGCGGCCCTCCCCAGACGGGTGGTGGTCGAGCACCCGATTCGCCCTGGCCCGGCGGCCGAGCTGGAAGTCGTGGCCGGCGCCGTGGCGACGAGCGGAATCGGGCGGCGGAGCTGGTGGAGAAGCGCGCGCCGCCCCGGGCACCACCTGATCGACCCCGCGGAGGGCGAGCCGGCCTACACGGGAATCGTGCAGGTCACCGCGCCGGAAGCGACCGCGTTCGAGGCCGAGGTTCTCGCCAAGGCCGCGCTCCTGTCCGGGCCCGAACGCGCTCTGCCCGTGCTCAGGCACGGCGGCATGCTGGTCCTGGACGACGGTACGGTGGTGCGGGCGCCCGCCCACGGTCTCCCGATCGCTGCGTGAGCGATGCCGGCGAGCGCGCACGTCGTCTGGATCACGAGTCGCGCCGCCGGCATCAGCGCCCTTACGCTCGCGAGCCTCTCGGTGACGCTGGGTCTGCTGCTGTCGGGACGCATGCCGCGCGGCCGGGGTACCGACCTGCACGCTCCACCAGGCCCTGTCCGTCGCCGCGCTCGCCGCCGTGGCACTCCACGGCGCCGCTCTGCTCGCCGACCCATGGCTTCACCCCGGCCTCGCGGGTGTGACCGTGCCGCTCGCCTCTCCCTACCGCCCCTTTTGGATCGCGCTCGGCGTGGTCGGCGGGTACGGCCTCGCGGCGCTCGGCCTCTCCTACTGGGCGCGAGCCCGCATCGGCGCGGCGCGGTGGCGGCGGCTGCACCGCTTCACGGCGCTGTTCTGGGGGCTCGGGGTCGTCCACGCGCTCGGAGCCGGTACGGACGCCTCCCGCGGCTGGTTCCTCGCCGCCCTCGCCCTCGCCACCGGGCCGGCGCTCGTGCTGCTCGCCCGGCACGGGCTAGGCCGCAGGGTCGCCACGCTTCATTAAGTAAAGTCAGAAGGGGTGAGGATCTTTTGGCGATTGCTCGGCTTCCTGCGCCCCTACCGGCGCGTGGTCCTGGTCTCGTTCGCGCTCGCCGCCGCCGCCCTTGGGATGGGCGTGCTCATCCCCTACCTCACCGGACGTACCGTTGACGAGATCAGCGCCGGCGGCGCGGACCTGTGGCCACTCGCCCTTGCCGTCGCCGGCGCCGGGCTCCTTCGACTTGTCTTCAGCGTCGTCCGCCGGCTCGTAGCCGGGCGGGTGTCGCTCGGCGTCGAGTTCGACCTGCGCAACCGGATGTACTCGCACCTCCAGTCGCTCGAGCTCGGCTTCTTCGACTCCCAGCAGACCGGGCAGCTGATGTCGCGCTCGACCGTCGACCTGCAGTCCGTGCGCTTCTTCCTCGGCTACGGGCTGATCTTCATCCTCCAGTCGGCGATCACGATCCTCGTCGCGGCGAGCGTGATGATCGCGGTCAACCCCGAGCTCGCGGCGGTGTCGCTCGCCCCGATGCCGGTGGTGATCTGGGTGGCCGCCCGGTTCGGGCGCCGCAACCGGCCGGCCAGCCAGGAGGTGCAGCAGCGGATCGCCGAGCTCACCGCGGAGGCCGAGGAGAACGTCTCCGGCATCCGCGTGGTGAAGGCGTTCGCACGCGAGGAGCGTCAGCTGCGCCGCTTCAACCACGCCGTCAGGCGCGTGTTCGACCAGTCGATGGTCTCCACCCGCCTGCGCGCGTTCTACTCGCCGCTGATCTCGTTCCTCCCCCAGCTCGGTCTGGCCGGGCTCCTGCTCGTGGGTGGCCGCCAGGCGATCCGCGGGACCATCACCGTCGGCGAGTTCGTCGCCTTCTACGGCTACGTGCTGATGCTCACCTCCCCGGTGCGAATGCTCGGCATCGCCCTGGGGATGGCCCAGCGTGCCGTGGCGTCCGGCGCGCGGGTCTTCGAGATCCTCGACCGGAGGCCGCAGCTCGTCTCCAAGCCCGGCGCGGCGCCGCTGCCGCCCGGGGGCGGCCACGTCGAGCTGCGCGATGTGACCTTCGCCTACGACGGGGGAGACCCCGTGCTCCGCGACGTGGACCTCGACGTCGCGGCCGGAACGACCGTGGCGCTGGTCGGGGCCACCGGCTCAGGGAAGACCACGCTCGTGATGCTCTTGCCTCGCCTCTACGACGTGCAGCGGGGCGCGGTCCTCGTGGACGGCGCCGACGTGCGCGACGTCGACGCCGCCTCGCTTCGCCGCGACATCGCCCTCGTATCGGACGACGCCTTCCTGTTCTCGGCCACCCTGCGGGACAACATCGCGTATGGCCGGCCGGAGGCGAGCGACGCAGCGGTGCTGGAGGCGGCCCGGCGAGCCGGGCTCGACCGGCTGATCGAGGAGCTTCCCGACGGGCTCGACACCCTCGTGGGAGAGCGCGGGCTCACCCTGTCCGGTGGCCAACGGCAGCGAGTGGCGATCGCCCGGGCCCTTATCGCGGAGCCGCGCATCCTGATCCTCGACGACGCCACCTCGAGCGTCGACGCCACGACGGAGAGCCGCATCAAGGACGCCCTGCGCGAGGTGATGGCGGGACGCACCACGTTCATCATCGCCCACCGGCTGTCCACGATCGCGCTGGCGGACGAGATCGTGGTGCTCGAGGACGGCGAGGTCGCGGCCCGCGGCTCGCACGACGAGCTGCTCGAGACCTCGCCGCTGTACCGGGAGATCGCGGAGAAGGGCCTTCCCGACCAGGTCTTCCTCACGAGGAAGCCCGAAGAGGCCGCGGAGGCGGCGGGCCTATGAGGCTGAGGCGGCTCCGCAAGCTGGTCGCGCTGCTGCGCCCCTACCGCGGGCGCGTCGCGCTCACGTACCTCGCCCTGCTCGTGGCCACCGGCGCCGCGCTGGCGCCTCCGTACCTGGCTGGGCGGGCCATCGACGACGGCATCCGGGCGGGGGACGACAGCGCGCTCGTGGTGATCGTGGTGCTGTTCCTCGTCGCCGCGCTATTGAACTGGGCGGCCACCTACGCGGAGACATTCCTCATCAACTGGATCGGGCAGCGCGCGCTCCAGGACCTGCGCCTCCAGATCTTCAGTCACCTCCAGCGGCTCTCGATCGGCTTCCACTCCCGCAACAAGGCCGGGGTGCTGATCTCCCGCATAACGAACGACGTGGAGGCGCTCGACCAGCTCGTCACGGACGGCATCGCCACGCTGTTCGGCTCGTCGCTCACCCTTCTCGGTACGACCGCCATCCTGGTGGCCCTCGACCCCGGGCTGGCACTCGTGACGTTCTCCGTGTTCCCGATCCTCCTCGCCGGCAGCCTCGCCTTCCGGATCGTCTCGAGCGGCGCCTACCGCCTGACCCGCGAGAAGATCGCGCTCGTCACGGCGTACCTCCAGGAGACCCTCAGCGGCGTGCGGATCGTGCGCGCCTTCGGCCGCGAGCGCCGGCACGAGGAGCGCTTCTCCGAGCTGAACGAGGAGAACCGCGCAGCGAACATGCGCACCGTCTACCTGAACGCGGCCTACTTTCCGTCGGTCGAGCTGCTCTCCGCGGTGGCGACGGCGGTGATCCTGATCTACGGCGGCAACCAGGTGATGGACGGCAACGGGGTGACGATCGGCGTGCTCGCCTCGTTCGTCTTCTACCTACAGAGCTTCTTCGACCCGATCCAGCAGCTCTCGCAGCTCTACACGACCTACCAGGCCGGCATGGCGGCGCTCGAGAAGATCTTCGACCTGCTCGACGAGGAGCCCGACCTCAAGGATGCGCCCAATGCGATCGAGCTCCCACGCCTGCGCGGCGAGATCGAGTTCGACGACGTCTCGTTCTCCTACGGCGCCGAGAAGCCCGCGCTCTCGCACGTCTCGCTCAGCGTGCCACCCGGCCAGACGGTCGCGCTGGTCGGGGCCACGGGAGCCGGCAAGTCCACCCTGGCCAAGCTGGTGGCCCGGTTCTACGACCCCGACTCGGGAGCCGTGCTCGTGGACGGGCACGACCTACGCTCGGTGACCGAGCGCTCCCTGCGCTCACAGCTCGGCATCGTCCCCCAGGAGGGGTTCCTGTTCTCGGGCTCCATCGCCGACAACATCGCGTTCGGCAAGCCCGACGCCGCCCCGGAGGAGATCGAGGCCGCGGCGCACGCGGTGGGCGCCGACGACTTCATCGAGCGCCTGCCTGACGGCTACGACACCGAGGTCGGCGAGCGAGGGGGTCATCTCTCCGCGGGCCAGCGTCAGCTCGTCGCCTTCGCGCGCGCCGCGATCGCCGATCCCCGCATCCTCATCCTCGACGAGGCCACCTCGAACGTGGACGTGCACACCGAGGGGCGGATCGAGCACGGCCTCCGGAGGCTGCTGGCGGGCCGGACGGCGATCGTGATCGCCCACCGCCTCTCGACGATCCGCGGCGCGGGGCGAATCGTGGTCCTCGACGACGGCCGCGTGATCGAGCAGGGAACGCACGAGGAGCTGCTGGCCGCGGACGGAGCCTACGCCCGCCTCTACCGCGACTGGGCGGAGCAGTCCGTGGCCTGAAGGTCCGGGGTCCTTCGGCCGCCCAAACATCCCGTTTGAGGGCGGTCTTCCGCCCCTCAAACGGAAATCGGTCGGGGCGCTAGCCCGAAGAGCTCACGATGGCGGGGGGCCCGGGGAACGCGGCTTCCGGACCGCCCCGCCATCGCTCTGGGGGAGGGACCAGCTCGAGGTCCGGGCCAAGGCGGCGAGAACGCGCTCGTCGTTCGCCACCCTGCTCAGCAGGAAAGGGTCATCCTGCACCCGGGACCAGATGAATGGATCCCCGAGCACGTCGAACAGAGCCCGGCCGCGATCGAGCTCCTCGCCTATGTAGACGCCCAGCTCGAGCCGCTCGTCCAGGTCGGGCCCAGCGCCGTCGGGCCTCTCAGCCCGCTGGGCCGCTGACGAGGCCACCGCCGTCGGGCCGGCATCACGCCGGTCCCCGCCGGGCAGGGACGGTCGACGGGACGCTCGCCGCCGGAGGCGGCGCGAGCCGTTGGCGAGCTCGCTCAAGCGCGGCCTGCCCTGCTCGAGTGCTCGGGGAATCGCACGCAGTCAGGGTGACGCGCCCGCGCCCCGAGGCCCATCGACCGCGGGCTCTCTTCGGCAGCGGAGCCGGCCTCCCCCGAACGGATGACGGGCTGTCGGGGGATGCCCCGCCCCGGCGCTCTCCGCGACTGCTACAACCGCTTGTGATGGCCGACCGCACGCGCGTCCTGGTGGCGGACGATCACCCGCTGTACCGGGAGGGGGTGGTGCGCGCCATCAGGGATCGGCCGGACCTCGAGCTGGTGGCGGAGTGCGACGACGGCCGCTCGGCGCTCGAAGAGATCAAACGCCTCGAGCCGGACGTGGCGGTGCTGGACGTGAAGATGCCGTCGCTCGACGGCACGGCCGTGCTGAACGCCCTGGAGCGCGACGGGATGGGGACGCGCGTCGTCTTCCTGTCCGCCTACCTCGAGGGCGCGGTGGTGTACTCGGCCGTGGCCGGCGGGGCGGCAGCCTACCTCTCGAAGGAGGCGGACCGGGGCCAGATCTGCGACGCCATCGCCGCCGTGGCGCGGGGGGAGACCATCCTCGCGCCCGAGGCACAGGCGGGCATAGCCCGCGAGGTCCGCCTGAGGCGTGAGGAGGATCGACCCGCGCTGACCGCCCGCGAGCAGGAGATCCTCGAGCTCACGGCTGCGGGCCGCTCGGCCCCCCAGATCGCCGGTGAGCTGTTCCTCAGCACCGCAACGGTGAAGACGCACCTTCAGCACCTCTACGAGAAGCTCGGGGTCTCGGACCGCGCGGCCGCCGTGGCCGAGGCCATGCGCCGCGGCCTCCTCGAGTGAACCCCGCACGCGCGCTCGCGGTAATCCGCCTCGCGGCGCTGCCGGTAATCCTCATCGGGGAGCGGCTCGTGGAGCATCCCGAGCTGCCGGGCGACCCGTTCGACTGGGTGCTGGCGGCCACGGCGGTCTATGCGGTAGCCGCCTTCGCGCTCAGCTTCTCGAGCGCCGGGCGCCGGGTGCCCGGCGGCCTCTACGCCGCGCTCGACCTCGCGTTCATCTGCGCCCTCGCGTACACGTCGGGCGGCCCGTTCTCGCAGCTCCGCTACGCCTTCTTCGTGCTGCCGGTGGGAGCGGCCTTCCTGCTCACCCCGCCGCTCACCGCCCTCGCCTCGGTGGTCGTCGTGGCGGCGTACGTCGGAGTGTCGCTGCCGCACCCCGCCACGCAGCGGGGCGAGGACCTCGAGTTCATCCTCACCCAGGCCCTGTACGTGGCCTGGATGGGCCTGGCCGCGGTGGTGCTGTCTGTGATCCTCACCCGGCGGGCGGAACGGATCGACCAGCTCGCCGCGCTCCGGGGCCGCCTGGTGGCCGAGGCCCTCGACGCCGAGGACCGCGAGCGGCGCCGGCTGGCGGAGGCGCTTCACGACGAGGCGATCCAGAACCTCCTTGCCACGCGCCAGGAGCTAGGAGAGGCGGAGCGGGGCGACGGCCAGAGCCTCCGCCGCGCGCGCGTTGGACTCGACCGCACCGTGGAGCAGTTGCGGACCGCGGTCTTCGAGCTCCACCCCTACCTGCTCGAGAGCGTCGGCCTGCCGGCCGCACTCGAGGCCGTGGCTGCCGAGCAGAGTCGCCGCGGCCGTTTCCACGCGCGCGTACGCGTGGGGCCCGCCGCCTCCGGCGAGCACGAACAGCTGATCCTCTCGCTCGCCCGCGAGCTGCTCGTGAACGCGGCGAAGCACGCCCACGCGCGCGAGGTGACAGTCGCCGTGGCGCGCACGGGCGCCGAGCTCGTCCTCGAGGTGCGCGACGACGGGCACGGCATCGACCTCTCGCGCCTTGCCGCCGCACCGACGGACGGCCACATCGGCCTCGCCTCGTGCGCCCAACGGGTCCAGGCGCTGGGCGGCGACTTCACGGTGCTCCGGGACGACCCGAAGGGCACGCGCGTGCTGGCGACGATCCCTCTGGACGGCGGGCGCGGCTAGGTGTAGCTCCTCACAACGTCGTTTCATCCGGGCCCTCTCGGAGGCTGGGGGTGTCGAAGCCACCACCTCCGAGGAGGACGCCGGATGAAGCTCCACCGTAGTGCCAGGACCTGTCCGAACAGCCGCCGGCTGATCGCTAGCAGGGTGATCGATGATGGCTGGACGCTCGCGGCGGCGGCCGAGGCCGCCGGCGTGAGCGTGGTGACCGTCCGCAAGTGGGTCGCGCGGGCGAAGGCCGGCGACACGGAGCTGCTGGACCGCTCCTCGCGCCCGAGGCGCATTCAGCGCATCCCAGACGCCAGCGTCGAGGCGATCGAGAAGCTCAGGCGCCTGCGCATGACCGCCGCCCAGATCGCTGAGGTCCTGTCGCTGCCCGTGTCCACGGTCTCGCGCTGGCTCAAGCGCATCGGGCTCGGAAAGCGCTCACGCCTCGAGCCGCCCGAGCCTCCCAACCGCTACGAGCGCTCGCGCCCGGGCGAGCTGGTCCACGTCGATATCAAGCAGCTGGGCCGCATCTCGGGGCGGGGAGCCGGCCACCGGATGGTGTCCAACCGCGGCAGCCAGATCTCGACCCACCGCCACGGCGAGCCCTATCGGCCCACGGGCTTCGAATACGTCCACGTGATGATCGACGACCACTCCCGGCTCGCCTATGCCGAGGTCCTCGACGCGCTGAGCGCGAAGGCGGCGATCGCCTTCCTGCGCCGGGCGGTGGCCTGGTTCTCGGAGCGCGGGGTCACGATCGAGCGGGTGATGACAGACAACGGCTCCGCCTACATCTCTTATGCCCACCGTCGCGCGCTCGCCGAGCTCAACATCCGCCATGTGAGGATCAGGCCCGGCCGCCCCCGGACCAACGGCAAGGCCGAACGGTTCATCCAGACCCTGCTCGGCGAGTGGGCCTACGCCCGCATCTATGGCAGCTCACCCGAACGGACCAGGGCCCTGGAACCCTTCCTCGAGCGCTACAACCACAGACGACCACACGGCTCTCTCGGCCACCGACCGCCAGCCACCAGGATCAACGACCTAGTGGGTAACTACATCTAGGCGCGCTCGAGCGGCGCCATCGTCAGGCCCGCGTCCCTGAGCTGCTCCCAGTACAGCTCGGCGGGCTCCTGCTCGCCCGACCAGACGATGGCCTGTCCCGTGTTGTGGATCTGGCTGGCGAGCGCCATGCCCTGGTCGTAGGAGACACCCGGGATCACCCGCGCCAGCGTGCTGGCCACGCCGTCGAAGGTGTTGTGGTCGTCGTTCAGCACGATCACCCGCCAGTCGCCGCCGATCCCCGAGCCGGGCTCGTCGAGGCGCGGCTTCTCGACGACGTCGCCGGTGGTCATGGAGTGGCGATCTCCTCGCGCTTACGCCAGTAGCGCTCGAGCCCCTGCCAGAGCTGGTCGGGCGGAGCCGCCTGGAAGTAGCACTGCGCCGTCTCCTCGTCCACGGCGGCCCGGACGTATTCCTCGAGGCCCCCGACGAAGCTCTCCTCGTCCGCCCCGCGGGCGCGCTCGGAGGACCGCTGGAGCGCCTCGCGCATGCGGTCGAGATGGGACTCGACGTCGTCGGAGCGGCCGAAATGGGTCGGGCAGAGCGCGGTCGGCTCCCAATTGGCGACGATGTCGAGAGAGGCGAACCAGGCTTCCACGTCGATGTCGGGCGGCGGGGTCGGCGCGACCACGATCTCGCTCGGCCGGATGCGCACGCCCGCGGTGTCGCCGGTGTATGCCGCGCCGCTCGCCTCGTGCAGATAGCAGACGTGGTGGCAGGCGTGTCCGGGCGTGTACTCGACCCGGAACCCCTCGACCGTCTCGCCGCCGGACAGCACGTGCAGGCGCTCCTCGGGCACGGGCTCGACCTCCCCCCATAGCCGCTCCATGTCGTCGCCGTAGAGGCGAGAAGCGCTCTTCAGCAGCTTCGACGGGTCGATCAGGTGCGGCGCCCCGAGCTCGTGCACGTAGACGGTGAGGTCGGGGAAGCGGCGGGCCAGCGAGCCGGAGGCTCCCGCGTGGTCGAGGTGGATGTGCGTCAGCAGGAGGCCGCGCGGCTCCTCGCCGCAGAGGCCCTCGAGCAGGGCCTCGAGGCCGGTCGAGGGGCCCGGATCGACGATGAAGCCGTCGACCAGATAGGCGCAAATGACCCGCTCGCGGCCCATGTGCACGGTGTCTATGGCACGAGTCACCCCTCGTAGAATGCCCGGTCGTGAGCTCTCGCGAACCCAGGCTGCCCGAGCCGGACCGCCCGTGGGTGATGCGCACCTACGCCGGGCACTCGAACGCCCGGGAGTCGAATGACCTGTACCGCAAGAACCTGGCGAAGGGCCAGACCGGGCTTTCGGTCGCCTTCGACCTGCCCACTCAGACGGGCTACGACCCCGACCACGAGCTGGCTAGGGGCGAGGTCGGCAAGGTCGGCGTCTCCGTCGCCCACAAGGGGGACATGCACACCCTGCTCGACGGCATCCCGCTCGACGAGATGAACACGTCGATGACGATCAACGCGACCGCGGCATGGCTGCTCGCGCTCTACATGACCGTCGCGGAGGAGGACGGCGTCGATCGCCACGCACTCCAGGGGACGACCCAGAACGACATCATCAAGGAGTTCCTCTCGCGCGGCACCTACGCGTTCCCGCCCGAGCCGTCGATGCGGCTGATCGCGGACATGATCGCGTTCACCGTCGACGAGGTGCCCAAGTGGAACCCGATCAACATCTGCTCCTACCACCTCCAGGAGGCCGGGGCCACGCCGGTGCAGGAGATCGCCTACTCCCTCTCCAGCGCGATCGCGGTGCTCGATCAGGTCCGTCCGCGGGTGCCCGAGGAGAGCTTCCCGCGCGTCTTCGGGCGGATCTCGTTCTTCGTCAACGCCGGCATCCGCTTCATCGAGGAGCACGCCAAGCTGCGCGCGATGTCGCGCCTGTGGGGGGAGATCGGGCGCAACCGCTACGGCGTGAAGGACGATCGCTACCTGCGCCTGCGCTACGGGGTGCAGGTGAACTCGCTGGGCCTCACGGAGTCGCAGCCCGAGAACAACATCATCCGGATCGTGCTCGAGGCGCTCGCCGTCGCGCTCGGCCGGGACGCCCGCGCCCGCGCGATCCAGCTCCCCGCCTGGAACGAGGCGCTCGGGCTGCCGCGCCCCTGGGACCAGCAGTGGTCGCTGCGAATCCAGCAGATCCTCGCCTACGAGACCGACCTGCTCGAGTACCCGGACATCTTCCGAGGGTCAGAGGTGATCGACGGGCTCGTGGCAGAGCTGGCCGAGGGCGCCCGGACCGAGATGAGCGTCGTGGACGAGCGTGGAGGCGCAGTCGAGGCGGTGCCCTACATGAAGACGCGGCTCGTCGAGTCCCACCGCGAGCGCGTGCGGCGGATCGAGGCCGGGGAGCTCAAGGTCGTGGGTCAGAACGTCTACACCGAGCACGAGCCCTCCCCGCTCCAGGACGGCGAGGACGGCGGCATCCTGCGCGTGGACCCGGCGATTGAGCGGTCGGCGATCGAGGCGGTACGGGAGTGGCGCTCCGGGCGGGATCAGAGCGCCGTCGCCGCGGCGCTGGGGGAGCTCCGGGCGGCCGCCGCGGATCAGTCCGTGAACGTCATGCCCGCCACGCTGGCGGCAGCCCGGGCGGGGGCGACCACTGGCGAGTGGGCGGGAGCGCTGCGCGAGGTGTTCGGCGAGTACCGCGCGCCCACCGGTGTCTCCGACGCCGCGATGGCGGTGGACGACGCGGCCCTCCACGAGCTGCGCGAGCGAGTCGAGCGCGTCTCCGAGGCCCTCGGACGGCGGATCAAGATCCTGGTGGGCAAGCCCGGCCTCGACGGTCACTCGAACGGAGCGGAGCAGATCGCGGTGCGCGCTCGCGACGCCGGCATGGACGTCGTCTATGAGGGCATCCGCCTGACTCCGGCTCGGATCGCGCGGACCGCCGTGGACGAGGGGGTCCACGTGGTCGGCCTCTCGATCCTGTCGGGCTCCCACGCCGAGCTGATCCCCACCGTGCTGCGCGAGCTGGAAGAGGCGGGCGCGAACGTGCCCGTCGTGGTCGGCGGGATCATCCCGCGCGCCGATGCGGAGGCGCTCCGGGCCGCCGGCGTGGCCCGCGTCTACACCCCGAAGGACTTCGAGGTCACCCGCATCATGGGCGACATCGTCGATCTCATAGCCGATCACCACGGCGTGACCGTGGGCGCATAGCGCTTTCGCGCACCCGTAACGCTCCGGGCCCCGCTGTCGCACCCGGCGCGCCAGGACGGGGCCATGGAGGGGGCTTGGCCGATTACGGGACTATTAGTCACGCAACCCGCCAAGCCCCCGCTCGATGCCGCGATCGCGAGGATCGCCGACCGGCAGCACGGCACCATCTCCCTTCCCCAGCTCAAGGTGCTGGGGCTCACCTCGAGCGCTGTGCGTAAGCGGGTTCAGCGTGGCGTTCTCCACCCAGTCCACCGCGGGGTCTACGCGGTCGGCCGTCCGGGGCTCACGGCCAAGGGCCGCTGGATGGGCGCCGTCCTCGCCTGCGGCGGCGAGCAGCTCCTGGACGGCCCGGCCGAGGTGCCAGACACCGTCCGGGCCGTGCTCGACGACCGCGTACCGCCGCCCCGCCCCGCCCGCCTCGCCAGCTAGCTTCCCGCTGCGATGACCGATGCGCGCGAGCTGGGCCGGCGGCTGCGCGAGCGCGACCGCTCGGCCGCCCCCGCCGCCCTCAACCTGATCGAGGACCGCTCACCGCGCTCGCGCGGGCTGGCGGCCGCGCTCCTCGCCGAGGTGTCGCCGGCGGCGCTCGGGGGCGAGGCGCCCGCGCACCTCGTCGGGGTTACCGGCCCGCCTGGAGCCGGGAAGTCGACGCTGCTCTCGGCACTCATAGCCGACTGGCGGGACGGCGGTCGCACGGTCGCCGTACTCGCCGTGGACCCCTCATCCAAGCGCTCGGGCGGGTCGCTGCTGGGCGACCGCGCCCGAATCGACCACGACCCGCGCGACGACGGGGTGCTGATCCGCTCGACGGCCGCGGGGGGGCGGCTCGGTGGCCTCGCCCCAGCCACGCGGGAGGCCGCCGACGCCCTCGCCGCCGCCTTCGACCTGGTCGTGATCGAGACCGTGGGGGTCGGCCAGTCGGAGACGGACGTCGAGGAGGTGTGCGACACGGTTGCGGTGGTCGTGCAACCGGGCTCCGGCGACACGCTCCAGTTCCTGAAGGCGGGAATCATGGAGGTGCCGGACGTGCTCGTGGTGACGAAGGCCGACCTCGGGGACGTCGCGGCGCGCGCCCGGCGCGACCTCGCGCAGGCGCTGGCCGCGCTGGGGGCGCTGGAGACGCCCGTCATCGCCGTCTCGTCGCTGCCACCGGCCTCCGGAATCGACGATCTCGTGGCCTCTATCGACGCTCACCGCGACGGTCTCGACCTGCCGGCGCGCCGCGCGCGGTCGCGCCGGCTGACCGCGCTGAGGGAGCTGGTCGCGGAGCGCGGCCAAGCCGCGCTCCGCTCACTGGGCGGTCGCCGCGAGGCCGAACGCTTCCTCGGGGAGCAGGATCCGACCGCGGACGTGGCCGCCCTTCTTGCAAGCCTCGAGGAGAGGGCCCACGGTGGCGCGTGAGCGGCGGCCGGCGCGGGGCAAGCCGCCGGAGCGGATCGAGGAGGCGGCCGCCCCGGAACGTCGCCGCTCGCGACTCGGCCTCCTCGCGCGGGTCGCCATCCTCGCCGGCGTATTCGCCGTGGTCAGCGCTCTCGCCGAGCTGCTGGGCGCCGCCAATCTCGGCACCGCGTTCGGGATCGGCCAGATCGCCTTCGCGATCGCGCTGGTGGCCTTGTTCGTCTGGCCCAGGGAAAGGGAAGACCGGCCTCGGGGAGGGCGCGACTCGCCTAAGGAAGGGCCGCCTCGGCCGCGCTGAGCTCCTCGGGCGTGTTCACACTCGCGACGAGCCTGGGCGGAAACGCCACCCGGATCGGCTCCAGGGCCTCCACCGTCGCGGTCAGGGCCGCGTCCGAGTTCGCGGCTCGCAGCGTGTCGAGCGCCAGGGGCGCGTAGACCCCGAAAACCGGCTGCAGGACTCCGTCGGCGATCGCCACCGCGGCGGGCGCGCCCCCTCCGCCGGCGGCGGTAAGCAGGGACAGGCACGCGTCGGGCGTCACGAACGGCATGTCAGCCGCGCACACCATCACCGGCTCGTCCGCCCGCTCGAGCGCGTGGGTGATGCCGGTGAGCGGGTGCTGCGGGTACTCCGGCTCCTCCCAGCGCTCGGTGCCGGGGAGCTCCGGAAGGCGAGTGGACGGCTTGCAGACGACCGCCACCCTGTCGCAGACGGCGGCGAGCGCCGCGGCCGGGTAGGAGACGAGCGGACGGCCGCGCAGCAGCGCGGCCGGCTTCGAGGTCCCGTCCATCCGGCGACCGGCGCCGCCTGCCAGGAGGGCGCCGATCACCGGGGGCGGTGGCCCTGCGGGGCGCGAGCGGACGATCCCACGCCGGACATGCTGCCACGGCCTGGGGGCTCGGCGCCTAGCGAAGGGCTTCGATCCGCCACTCGCCGCCCTTGCGACGGAGCTCGACCAGGTCGGTGAGCGGCGGCTGCCCCTGGGCGCGCGAACGCAGGCTGGCCGTGGCGGTCGCCCCGTGCACCCCGAGCCGAGCGAGCTCCACCCGCGGGCGCCGGACCCGGCCCGCCTGGGAGCGCAAGAGCCGCGAGCAGCGTGATCCCCCGGCCCGACGGCGGGCGGCGGGCGTGAACAGGTCGTCACAGATCGTGTCGTAGTCGGAGCGCGCCACGGACCGCTCCAGCTCGGCGATCACGACACCCACCTGGGAAGCCGCTCTAGAAGGGGGCTTCGGCTCCTCGTCGGCCCCGAGAGAGCAGCCGGCGATCGCCGGCAGAGCTGCCACGAGCACGAGTTCCCGCCGCACGCCTGCGAGGATAATGGGGACATGGAGGGCTCAGCTCCGGATTCCGTCGGCACGCAGTCCAGCTGGCTGCGCTGCTACCGCTGCTGGTCGCAGAACCTGGAGGTCCAGCTCCACTACGAGGGCATCCTCAAGGTGGACCCCGAGACCGGCGAGGCGGTCGACCCCGTGGCGGAGGGGCAGGAGGCAGTCGACCAGTGCCTCCACTGCCTCCACGACCAGCCCCATCTGAGCCTCACCTTCTACGAAGAGGACGGACGGCGGATCTCCAAGATCGAGGCCGTCGAGGACCGCTGGGAGCGGATGGTCACCGGCACCCCGTGGGTGGCCTCGTGCACGGTGACCGTCGACGCCGACCAGGTCGAGTCCTGCTCGGGGCCGGAGGCCGCGGAGTCTCTCGCGTTCGCGGCCTTCGGCGACCACGGCACGCGGGAGTTCTTCACCCACGTGCGCTTCCACAAGCACGAGGACGACCAGATCGTCATCCACATGCTCGTGGAGCTGTACGCGCGCTCCTCCGACGAGGCCACGGACGTGCTCGAGCAGGCCTCGCGCGGCACGCTGACGATCACCTCGCTCGCGGAGGAGTCCCGCCCGCCGGCCTCGACGCCGGACGAGCCGCACTAGCCGGCCGGCTGAACGACCCCCCGCGCCGCGAGCTCGGCGATCTCATCGCGGGTGCGCCCCAGCTCCAGGAGCACCTCCTCGGTGTGCTCTCCCAGCAGCGGCGGCGCCGTTGGCTCGGAACGGCCCGAGCTCCAGATGGGCGAGTCGACGAGCTCGAGCTCGCCCGCGGTTGGGTGCGGCAGGCGCAGCGTCGCCGGCCGGCCCGCCTCCGCGGCGGCGGTGAGCGCCTCGGGCACCGCGCGGACCTTCCCGGCGGGGACGCCCGCCCTGTCGAGGGCCTCGAGCCAGTCCTCCGCCGCCCGGTCGGCGAAGGTGCCCTGCAGCTCCGGGATCAGCTCCGCGCGGTGCTCGACACGGCCGGCGTTCGTCGCGAAGCGGGGATTCTCCGCGAGGTCCGGACGGTCGATGACACGGCATAGCGCATGGAACAACCCGTCGTTCGCGGCCGCCACAGCGATCCGCCCGGACGCCGTCTCGAAGTCCTGGTACGGCACGATGTTCGGGTGCGCGTTCCCGTACCGCCTCGGCGCGTCCCCGGTGACGAGGGCGTTCTGGGCCACGTTGATGAGGCCGGCGAGGCCCGAGTCGAGCAGGGGCACCTCGATGAGGCCGCCCTCGCCGCCCTGAAGCGCGGCCACGACCGCCACGGCGGCATGGAGACCCGCGAGCACGTCCACGAGGGCGACGCCGACCTTGAAGGGTGGGCCCTCCTCCGGTCCGGTGATCGACATCAAGCCCGTCTCCGCCTGCGCCACGAAGTCGTAGCCGGGCCGGCTGGGGGGCCGGCGCTCGGAGCCGAAGCCGGTGATCGAGCAGTACACCACCCGCTCGTTCCGCTCGCGCACCTGCTCGTAGCCGACGCCGAGCCGCTCGGCTCCGCCGACCTTGAAGTTCTCCACCACCACGGCCGCCCGCGCGCAGAGCTCGAGCGCGAGCTCCCGCCCCACGGGATTCCCCAAATCGAGCGCGCAGCTGCGCTTGCCGCGGTTCACGGACAGGTAATAGGCGGCCTCCCCGCCGGCGAACGGCGGGCCCCAGCCGCGCGTCTCGTCTCCGCTTCCGGGCCGCTCGACCTTGACGACGTCGGCGCCCAGGTCGGCCAGGACCATCGTGCAGTAGGGCCCCGCGAGCACCCGCGAGAGGTCCACGACCCGCACGCCGTCGAGGAATGAGCGCTCCGGAGCGGACATCGGCGGGGATCCTGACAGGGGCGGCCCTCGTCGTGCAGGCGCTCGAGGAGGAGGGCGTTGAGGTGGCCTTCGGCCTGCCCGGGGTGCACAACCTGGCCCTGTGGCGGGCGCTCGGCGAATCGCCGATCCGCCTCGTCGGCGTGCGCCACGAGCAGACGGCCGCCTACGCGGCGGACGGCTATGCGCGCGCGAGCGGCCGGCTCGGCGTGGCGCTGACGACCACCGGACCCGGCGCCGCCAACACCCTGGGGGCGGTGGGCGAGGCGTGGGCATCGCGCTCCCCGGTGCTGGTGATCGCCACGGACGTGCCCACGAGCGTGCGGCGGCCGGGCGTCTGGCGCGGCGCCCTGCACGAGACGGTCGACCAGGCCGGCATGTTCCGCCCCGTCGTGAAGCACACGGAGCGCGTGGCCACCGCACCCGCCCTTCGAGCCGCAACGCTCGAGGCCGCCCGCGCGGCGCTGGCGGCGCCGAGCCGCCCGGCCTACCTCGAGGTGGCCACCGACCTGCTCGCCGCGGAGGTGGAGGAGCCCCGGCCCGAGCGGCGGCGCCCGCGCGTGCCGACGCTCGAGCGCGAGGCCGT
>JBKPFJ010000130.1:0-10548 GCA_046728795.1 Actinomycetota bacterium
ACCTCGGCGAGTAGCGCCCCCAGCTCGTCGTCGTTCAGGTCGAGCGTGAGCTCGCGCCGCGCCGGATCTGTCATCGGCGGCAGTCTCTCACCGTGCGCCGGCGGGCCCGGGGCGGAGGCGTTTGCGCGCCTCCGCGACCGCTTGTAGCGTGGCTGAGAGATGCCCAGGCGAGCGGATCTCCTCCGGGCGTTGTCGTCGGGACTCGCCGCTTGGGCGCTCGTTGCCGCGAGCGCGTCCGCCGCACCGGGGTCGTCCCCGACCAGAAGCTCTCCGCGGCACCGGACGGGGTAGACCCCAGCCACTGGACGCCCTTTCGCCGAGGAGGTT
The DNA here is from genome assembly GCA_046728795.1 of Actinomycetota bacterium. GTDB lineage: Bacteria > Actinomycetota > Thermoleophilia > Solirubrobacterales > Thermoleophilaceae > JBKPFJ01. Next base: position 328 of record JBKPFJ010000130.1, read on the forward strand.
CGCCCTGCTCCTTCGCAGTCGCGCCCGTCGAGGCGCCGTCGCCCTCGCCCTCGCCCTGAGCGCCGCCGCGCCCAGCGGCGCCGCCGCCTTCTCGCCCGGCTCCGCGGGCGCCGGCGACCCGTTCTTCCCGCTTGCGGGAAACGGCGGCTACGACGTGAGCAACTACTCGCTCGAGCTGAACTACGAGCCGCAGAACAGCGCGCTCGACGCCACAGCCACGATCAGTGCACGGGCGACTCAGGATCTGTCGCGCTTCGACCTCGACTTTCGCGGCTAAAGATCACCCGGCTGGAGGTGGACGGCGCCCCGGCGACTTCGAGCGGCGCGGGCAGGAGGTCATAGTCACGCCGGCTGCCGGCATCCGGAGCGGGCGGCGCTTCGAGGTGGAGGTGGACTACGACGGCCACGCCAACTACATCCTCGACCCGGACAAGTCGAAGGACGGGTGGATCCCACCGACGACGGGGCGTTCGTCGTGAACGAGCCGCAGGGGTCGCCCACAACGTTCGACTTCGCCATCACCCTGCCCCAGGGGCGCACGGCGATCGCCAACGGCGTGCTCGTCTCCCGCACCGGCACGGCGACACGGTCACCTGGCGCTGGCGCGAGAGCGTTCCCATGGCCACCTACCTGGCGACGGCCACGAAACGGAGTCTTCGAGACCCGCTTCGGGACGCTTCCGAGCGGCCTGCCGCGCTACGACGCAGTCGACCCGCAGACGCGCCGCTACGGGCAGAAGGACCCCAACCCCGCCCTCGCGTGGGAGCGCCTCTCGATCGAGCCCGAGGTGGTCTCCTTCTTCAGCGAGCTGTACGGGAGTACCCCTTCGACAGCGTCGGCGGGATCGTGGACTGGGCGCCGAGCGTCTTCTACTCGCTCGAGTCGCAGACGAAGCCCAACTACCGGGTCCTGCCGAGCTCATCCACGGTCGTGCACGAGCTCGCCCACCAGTGGTTCGGCGACTCGATCTCGCTCGCCAGGTGGCCGGACTGTGGCTGAACGAGGGCTTCGCGACCTGGTCCGAGTGGATCTGGTCCGAGCGCCACGGCGCAGCAGACCTTCGACGAGCTGTACGCGACTCCGGAGGACTCCGCCGACGGGCAGGATCTGTGGTTCCCGGCCCGGCCGCCCTCCCGGATCCGTCGGTGCTCTTCGCGACCCCGGTCTACGACCGCGGGGCGATGACGCTCCAGGCGCTGCGCCAGAAGGTCCGCGACGACACGTTCTTCTCGATTCTCCGCGCCTGGTACGTAGAGAACCGTGGTGACAACGTGACGACCGCCGACTTCACGGCGCTCGCGGAGCGAGTGAGCGGACAGGACCTGGACCACTTCTTCCAGGCCTGGCTCTACGAGGAGGGCAGGCCGACGAGCTGGTGACGCCGGCCGGCCTCCTCGACGAAGCGCCGCTACTTGACGACGCCGACCACGTGTCCCTCGGGGTCGGTGAACAGGCCGATCTCGATGTCCACCTCGGGAATCTTGTCCGGGCCCATCATCCGCGTGCCGCCGAGGCTCTCGGCCTTCGCCAGCGCGGCCTCCACGTCGGGGACCTCGACGTAGAACGTGACGTGCCCGGCGTACCCGTCGGGCGCGGTCCCGACGCCGCCGCCGATCCCAGCCCCGTCGGCGTTCGTGTTCCCCTCGCGCTGCACGACGGCGTAGTTCGTGGGCCCGACGACGTCACCGAAGCTCCAGCCGAACAGCTCGGAGGAGTAGCCGCGCAGCTTCTCACCGTCCTTCCCGATTACCTCGAAGTGGACGACTGGCTGTCCCATTCCGTCTCCTTTCCTGTGCGCCGACACCCGGCGCGTAGGCTCAGGATCGAGGGCGGCGTCGGCGATTCAAATGGGGCTATCCGGCTTTCGGGCGTGTGGATAGCCGCACTGCTCTCGCGAGGCAGCGGTGGTGGCTCAGGGAGAGCGCAGGTAGGTCAGCACCGCCAGCACCCGGCGGTGATCCTCGGCAGCGGGCATGAGGTCGAGCTTGCCGAAGATCCTCGTGACGTGCTTCTCGACCGCGCGCTCGGTCACGACCAACTTGTCGGCGATCGCTTGGTTCGAACGGCCCTCCGCCATCAGCGCTAGCACCTCGCGCTCGCGCTCCGTCAGGTCGGCAAGCGGGTCGTCGCGGCGACGGCGGCCGAGCAGCTGAGCCACGACCTCGGGGTCGAGCGCGGACCCGCCCTCCCCCACGCGGCGCACCGAGTCGGCGAAGCCCTCGACATCGGCAACCCGGTCCTTGAGCAGGTAGCCGGTGCCCTCGGCGCTGTCGGCCACGAGATCGAGCGCATAGCCCTCCTCCAGGTACTGGGAGAGGACGATCACTCCGGTCTCGGGCACGCGGCGGCGGATCTCGATGGCGGCGCGAAGCCCATCGTCGGTCTCGGTCGGCGGCATCCGGATGTCCACGACCGCCACGTCGGGCTTGTGCGCGGACACCTTGCGCACGAGCTCCTCGGCATCACCGGCCTGCGCGACCACCTCGAAGCCGGCCTCGTTCAGCAGGCGCACGATCCCCTCGCGCAGGAGGACAGAGTCGTCGGCGACGACTACGCGCATCTGGTCCTCGGGTTGACGGTCTTGACCCGCGACCCTCAGGACGCTAGCGACCGCTCCCCGGACTTGTCGCTCAGCTCAACAATCAGTCCCGGTATAGCGGCAGGCGACGATCGCCGGGCGCTCGAGCGGCTCGCCCGCGTCGATCGACCACGCGAGCCGCACGAACTGCCCGTGCGTCCAGGCGAGGGGGGTCGCCGAGCGCGTGCCCTTGCCGGGGACCTCGCCGGGTGGGGGCTGGTCGTCCCAGACCTGCTCAGGGAGCATCAGCCCGTCGTTCGCCGTATTCGCGATCGTCCGCAGGAATGGCCGGGCGTCGTTGCCGGCGATCAGCTCGTACTCGCCGCGCTCGCCGGACAGGAGTGGCCACAGGCGTCCGCGAGTCTGCCGGGCTGGGTTGTCGAAGAACAGGTCCCAGTCCCCGCCATCCGCCTGCTCGCCGTAACCGTCGAACGTGAAGCGGTGCCAGACCCTCCCGCTCGGCGTGTCGACCGCAAGCGGATACGCGCTCGTGCTGTCGCCAACGGTCAACGAGTTCCGCACGACCTGGTCGTTCCACGGCTTTACGCCGAAGAGGACGAGACCGAGGAACGAGTTGTCGACGATCTCACGCTGGTCCACCGGCCGATTGAAGTTGTCGCCGAGGTTGTAGGTGGTCCCGTTGTTCGGCTTCGCGTCCTTGGTCACGCGCAGGTAGTACGGCTTGGGCGAGTACGGCCCCGTATCCGTCGCCGTCCAGTCCTCGACGTTCCTCTCCCAGCTGTCGGCGAGCTGCTCGTACCTCTTCGCCTTGTGCGGCGCGCCGTTCTTGCGGGCGATGTCGGCGGCGGAGATGAGGCCGGCGATCTCCGTGGCGATCGTGTTCGGGGAAAAGCCGTCCTGGTTCTCCCAGCGTTCCTGGGACGTCCGCGGGCCGGTGGCAGCGACGTAGTCGGCGGACTTCTCGACATGTGCCCAGTCCGCGCTGCCCGTCCGGCCGAGCCACCACGCCAGCACCACGGGCAGCGAGGCCTGGTCGAGCTGATCGGTCGTCCACTTCGGCGTCCCGTTCACCCGGGTGTTCTGCCAGAACGAGCCGTCGCTCTTCTGCACCGACCACAGGTAGTCGAGCAGTCGCCCGGCGGCCGCGTCATCACCGGCGACCTTCTGCGCGGTTGCGATGTGGTACAGGTCGCGCGGCCAGACGAGGTGATACGGCCCCGAGAAGCGGCGGTTCTCCTCGAGCGTCAGCGTTCCCCAGATCCATGCCATGTTCGGCGCGGCAATGGACGCGCCACGGTAGGTCTTGTCCTCGGAGGCGGCCAGCACGAGCAGCGACTGCTCGTACAGGCGGCTCAGCGCGCTATCCCCCGCCACGCTGGCCGGGGGCGCCTTGAGCGACGCGCGGTACTGGGCCCAGCCCGCGTTGAAGTCGGTCTCGGCCGCCGCGAACCCCGTGGCCAGGGAGCCCTTGGCGGCGGCGGATGCAGTCGAGGCGTTCCGCCCGAAGCCGATGGCCAGGGTCATCGTCTGGCTGCCGGGCTGGCCCGTCAGGCCGGTTAGCCCGGCCTGGACCACGTTGCCCGCCTGTGTCGCGTCGTACTCGGTCAGGCGCTTGTCCGCCTCGAGCTGCTTCCAGGGGTCGCTCGGGCTGCCTCTGTAGCCGCTGGTGGCTTGGTCGAGCCCGGGCGTGGTGGCCACCACCGTTGCACCGGCGTCGTCGGACGCCACCAGTTGATTCCCCGGGCTGCTGCCGCGATCGTCGTTGCCGTCGTCGCCTGGCGCCGGGTCCGCCAGCAGATACAGGGCCAGGGGCTGGCCGGTGAGCGACTCGAAGCGAATTTGCGCGAGCACGGACGCGCGGCCGGGATCGGTGATCCACGTCTTGGTCAGGCGCCAGCGCGACGTCTCCGTCACCTGTCGGTACGCGAGCGACCCCGCCACCGGCTCGACGCGCGCGGTCACGCCCGGCGCGAGCGGCTCGATGTGCCGCGGGTCGTCGTCGACGGTCTCGCGGTCCAGGAACGTCTGGCCGTCGGTCACCGCGAACTGGAGGCCGCGGAAGCTGGGTGTGCTGAGGTCCGGGAAGTAGACCTCCGTGAGCATGCCCTGGCGCAGCGTGAAGTAGGTCTTGCTGGCCGTCTGGCGTGAGGTGCCGAATCCGTGCTTGTCCGCCGGCGCCCACGTGTGGATGGCGCCCGGGGCTCCGGGCGCAGGCGGCTTGGCCGCGGCCGGCACCGAAGACGCGGTGAGCGCCAGGACGACGAGGATCGACAACACGACGAGCCGGCCCCCGGCCCGGCGCTGCGACGCTCCCAACATTTCCGAACCTCCCCCGATGTCCGGGCCGCCTAATCCGTTGGCGCTTGCGCTCGGCGACCGCCGTGATTCCACTACCCGGAGCAAACCCGGCTACGCATGGCCGCGGGGCGCCGGCTTCGGCCGCTAGGAACGCGCGCCGATCTGCGAGATGATTCGCAGTAGGCCGTCGCAGAAGGGACCAGGCATGAGCGACACAGACAAGCCAGGCGCCATGGAGCTCAAGGAGTTGATGGGGCGCGTGCTCGAGTCGAACGCCTCCGAGGCGTTCGGGCAGTTCATGCTGCGGCGCATCGCTCTCAGCGACATGGCGCCCAATGCGGATGACGCCGTGCTCGCCGGCGTCGAGGAGTCGCCGGATGGCGGGGCTGCGATGGCGGAGGCGCACCTGGTCGGCCTGCCGGATGAGGAGCGCGAGGAGCTCCTCGAGCGGGCCAGCAAGGAGGCCGGTCGCCGACTGCACGCGGCCGCATTCGCGCTACTGGCGGCCGTCGGCGCCGCGAGGCTGCCGGTCGACGTCACGCCCGAGATGGTGGCCGTGGCGGCGATTACGGAGCTCGGCGACTACGAACCCGTCGCGCGCGGCCAGGGGCGAGCCAAAGCCTGACCACGCGCAAGGTCAGCCAGGGACACGGACTCCCTGGTCGCGGAGCGCGGCCTCCATCGCGGGCTCGAACTGAGCCCTGAGCGCGGCGGCGGCGGCCCGCTCCTCCCCGGCGATGCGCGCGGCGACGCGGGCGCTTTCTTCGTCCCCCGCCCGCTGCGCGACGCGCATGAGCTGCTCATAGGCCGCGATCTCGAGATGCTCGAAGGCGAATGCAAATCCGGCGAGCTTTGCCGGCGTATCCGGTTGGCTGCCGAAGAAGCCGCCAAGGTTCAGGCCGCCGATCCGCATCACGGTGTTCTTGAGGCGCGAGGGCTGCTCGCCCCGCGCCGCGAGCCGGGCCTCGACGGCGGCCTGCTGGGAGCGCGTCTCCACGAGGTGGTCTTCGAACACCTTCCTCAGATTGGCCTGGCCCGCGATGGCCTGGCCCTGCTCGAGCAGCTGCAGAGCCTGGGACTCGATCGCGTGGGCATCCGACAGGTACGCATTCAGCTGCTTGCCCAGGTCGTCCTCGGCGACGTCTCGGAGCGATGCGTCGACTGCGCGATCGAAGCCGTCGGCGAGCCGTGCCGCCATGGCGGCCTCCTGCTCGCGGATCGTGCGGGCGACCTCGACCGTCTCGGCGTCATCGGCACGCTGGGCGACGATTGCCAGCAGCTCGTACGCGGCTAGCTCCATGTGTTCGTAGGAGTAGGCGTGCGCGACGAGCTTGCCGGGAGTATCCGGCTGGGATCTGGCGAATAGGACCATCCCCACGCCGCCCGCGCGCGCGATGAGATCCTTCACCTTGGAGGGATCCGCCCCGTGCGCTTGGAGCCGTCCACGAACGAGGCGCTCCTGCTCCTCGGTCTCCCCGATGTGCTGGCGGAAGGCCCGCGCCAGCTCCGGATCACGCGCCATGCGCGGCGCGACGCGCATCTGCAGGAGCGCTTGCTCCTCGATCGAGTGGGCGTCGGTGAGGTGCTTGACCAGCTGTTCCTCGAGGGTCTCGGGCATGGCGTCCTACTACCCGTGTCCGACGAGACACTCGCCTAACTTGAACGTGCCGTGCGCGTCATGCGGTTTCGAGCCGGGGATTTGACTCCGAAGGCGGGGCGCGCGAAACGGCGGCGTCGTGCTAGGTACGCGTGACAGTGCGCCGTCTCGTCGACGCCTACCGGGCCGCAGGGGCCGACCTGCCGTTCGGCGATCCCGCGCTCGCGCACGGCACGCCGATGGAGGGCTATTACTGGCGGGTCGTCGACCCGACCACCGGCTCCGTGATCGTGGCGCTTTGCGGTGTTTGCCGTGAGCCGAGCCCTCCCTGGGCGACGGTGGCGCTCGCAGCCCACCCCGGCGCCTTCCTGCGGCACGCCATCGTGTCCCCCGCCACGGCCGACCCCCGGCGCTTCGGCGTCGGCGCAGGGGAGCTCCTGCGCGGCTCGGCGGACCGCCTCAGCACCCGGTTCGGGGACGACGCCTGGGTGGAGCTGCGGCTGCGCTCGATCGTTTCCTGGCCGCGCGCGGGTTTCGGTGCGCTCGGGCTTGCGCATGCCGTGCCGGGCCTCGGCCAGTACTGGCACCCGGTCGTCCTGGCAGCGAAGGTCGAGGGCGAGGCGAACCTAGCCGGGGTCCCGGCCAGCCTCGACGGCGCAGCCGCGTACGTCGAGAAGAACTGGGGCCCGCGCTTCCCTGGGCATTGGTGGTGGGGTCACGCCGACTGCTTCGCCGATCGCGACGTCACGGTCGCGTTCGCGGGCGGTCGCGTTCGCCTGGCCGGGCAGACGGCTGCCGCGACGGCGGCGATCGTGCGCGCCGGGAACCAGGTGCTCCGGTTCGCGCCGCCCCTGGCCCGCGTGCGGGCCGGGGCGACCATGCGCGCGTGGCGAGTCCGGGCCCGGTCGCTCCGCTACGCCGTAGAGATCGAGGCGGAGGCGGCGGGCGCGGAGCCCCACATGCTGCCCGTGCCCGACCTCGCCTCGCGGCGAGTCGATATGCGATCCATGCAGTACCTCGCGGGCCGGCTTCGACTGCGGCTGAGCCGCGGCAAGCAGACCATCTTCGAGGGGGAATCGCGGCTCGCCGGCCTCGAGCGGGGAGTGGAGACCGCGGCGCTTAGCTCGCCTCGGCCCGGCGCACCGCGGCCGTGAGGCCCTCGGCGCCCACGAGACGGTCGAACGGGCCGACGACGACCCATAACGCGCGCAGGCGCAACGCGGCCGCGCGGTCGACCGGCGCCACCCGCGCCTCGGATGCGATCGCCGCCCGCCCGTCGGAAGAGGGCTCGACCCAGTTGGCGATCAGGACGCGAACGGTCGCGGGCCTTTGCCAGTCGCGGAACTCTGCGGGGTCGGCGAGCCGCGGGTAGTCGCGCGTGAGCGTCCAGATCCGGCCGCACAGGCCCGAGACGAGCAGGCGCTCGCCCTCCTCGAGCACGGTGAACGGATACGTGCGCAACAGCTGGTAGAAGGTCGACGTGCTCCCCGTGCCGGGGATCCGCCAGCGCACGAGGCGGCCCAGGGTCCGCGTGTCCGCGAACCCCACGGTGCGAGCGCACTCCCACAGCCGGTCCGCAGTGGCGGCAGCCGAACACCGGTGGCGCGTGCGTATCGTGGGCGCGGGTAGCCAGGCGTCGAGGCGCTCCGAGATCATCGAGTAATGCGGTTCATCCAGCACAAGCGGGAGGCCTATTGGTTTTACCGTGCGCTGTCACCGCTGTACGACCGCTGGGTCAATCCCCTCTTCTGGACGCCCGAGATGCGAACGGCCTCGCTGAAGCTCGCCCGCCTCGATGACCGCCGGCTCCACACGCTCGACGTGGGTGCCGGCACGGGGTTCTCGAGCGAGGGCATCGTCGAGCGTGTCGAGCCCGCGAGGGTGACCCTGCTCGACCAGAGTCCCGAGCAGCTGGGGCGTGCCGGGCGCAAGCCCGCCCTCGCCAACTGCGCTCGCGTTCTGGGAGACGCCGAGCGACTGCCCTTCCCCAGCGGATCGTTCGACCGCTACGTCTCGTGCGGGAGCATCGAGTACTGGCCGGAGCCCGAACGCGCGATCGCGGAAGCGTACCGGGTCCTCCGCCCCGGCGGGATCGCGCTCGTGGTCGGGCCGCTGCCGCCGTCTGGAGGACTCGCTCGGCTTCTCGCCGAGGCCTGGATGCTCTTCCCCACGGAAGCCCAGTACCGCGAGTGGTTCGCCCGAGCCGGCTTTGCGGGGCTCGAGACGGCGTACGTCGAGGCTCCCTGGCAGCGCGACGGCGGCGCGCCGTACGGCCTTGCGATCGCCGGGCGCAAACTCGCCGCCAGGCCGGCGCCGAGCGCACCCACACCGCCTGCCGAGGACCTCCGCCGGCCGCTGACGCCGGCCGAACGCCTGCGCTTCCTCGTCCGCTTCATCCTGGGATCGGCCGCCGGCGCGGCGTTCGTGCCCGTCGGCGTGGCCCTCAACCTGCGCGCGCGCCGCAAGCGTCGGAGGGCCTGAGCCATGACGGCCGCCGCCCTAAGCCTCGCGGTCCGCACCGCCGCGCGGCCGCTCAAGGCCATCTCGCTGCTCTGGCGTTTCGCCCGCCCCCACACCCTGGTGGCGACGACGATCAGCATCCTCGGAATCTACGTGCTCGCCGCCTCGGCACTGCCGGCAATGGCGCTCGGCGACGGGCTCGGCGACCTGGCGCTGACGCTCCTCGCGGGCGCCCTCGTGAACGTCTTCATCGTCGGCCTGAACCAGCTCGAGGACGTCGAGATCGACCACGTCAACAAGCCGTGGCTGCCGATCCCCGCCGGCGACCTGAGCCTCGCCCAGGGCCGCCTGATCGTAGCCACGAGCGCCGCACTCGCCACGCTGCTGGCCTGGACCCAGGGATGGGTGGAGCTGGTGGCAGTGGGCGCCGCGATGGGGATCGGTGCGGCGTACTCGTCGCCGCCACTGCGCCTTAAGCGCTACCCGGCGATCGCCGCGGCGTGCATCTCCATCGTGCGGGCCGTCGTGGTGAACGTGGGCGTCTACGAGCACTTCGCCGCGTCGCTCGGCGGGCGTCCAGAGCTGAGCGCGGTCCCGCGCCCGATCGTCGCCCTCACGCTGTTCGTGTTGCCCTTCTCCTTCGCTATCGCCGTCCTCAAGGACGTGCCCGACGCGAGGGGCGACCGGCGCTTCGGCATCGGGACGTTCACCGTCCGGCTGGGTCCGCGCCGCGCCCTGGGCCTGGGGCTCGCGTCGCTGGCTCTCGGCTATCTCGGCATGGCGACGCTCGGCCCGCTCGCGCTCGACGACGCGCAGCCGTGGCTGCTGGCCGGCGGGCACCTGGCCGCGCTGGCGGCGCTCTGGACGCTCGCGCTGCACACCGACCTCGAGGACCACGACGCGGTCACGCGTTTCTACATGCGCGTCTGGCTGCTCTTCTTCCTCGAGTACGCGCTGGTGCCGGCTGCGGTGCTGGCGGGCTGAGCCCGCCCTTCGCGGGTGGGCACCACGAGGCGCACCTCACGCTGCACCCGTGCGGCCGCCTCTCAGGTGGCGGTCGCGCGGGCCGGCACCTCGTCGGCCGTGGGTGACGGACGGCCCCCCGGCAGCGCGAAGGCAAGCAGCATCGAGAGCGACGGCGCCATCGTCTCGACCGTGAACAGCAGACCGTAGCCCTGGCCACCGCCGTTCACCAGGCCCGCGACTAGGCTGGCCGCGGCGATCCCACCGAGGTAACGGCCCGTGGAGAAGATGCCCGACGCCACGCCGGCGTCGCGCGCGTGGAGCGCCTCCACACCGGCGGCCTGAACCGCTGCGTTCGACAGGC
>JBKPFJ010000098.1:0-14996 GCA_046728795.1 Actinomycetota bacterium
TGCCGCAGCGGTCGCCCGAGGAGCGCCAGCAGGAGCGGCTCGAGCAGCGCCGGCGGAGGGCGGGGGTCCGGCGCAAGTGGCGCCAGCGGGATCGCGAGCGGCGTCGCGCCGCTCCGAAGAAGGAGGCACCCGAGCCGGTGCCGCGGGCGACCGGACGGCCGCGCACCCGGCAGGGGGTCGTCGTCTCCGACCGGGCCGACAAGACCATCACCGTGCGCATCGAGGTCCAGCGCGCCCACCGTGTCTATGGAAAGGTCGTGCGCACCTCCTCGACGTTGCACGCCCACGACGAGCGCAACGAGGCCAACACGGGCGACACGGTTCGGGTGGTCGAGAGCCGGCCGCTCAGCCGCACGAAGCGGTGGCGACTCGTCGACGTGCTGGAGCGCGCGAGATGATCCAGCAGGAATCTCGACTCAAGGTGGCGGACAACACCGGCGCCCGGGAGATCCTCTGTATCCGCGTGGCCGGAGGCAGCCGGCGGCGCTACGCGGGGGTCGGCGACATCGTCGTCGGGACCGTGAAGCAGGCCATCCCGCACGGCAGCGTGAGGAAGGGCGAGGTGGTCAAGGCCGTCGTGGTGCGTACGAAGAAGGAGTTCGGCCGGGACGACGGCACCTACATAGCCTTCGACGAGAACGCGGCGGTGCTCATCGATGCCCAGAACAACCCGCGCGGGACCCGCATCTTCGGGCCTGTGGCCCGCGAGCTGCGGGATCGCAACTTCATGAAGATCGTCTCGCTCGCCCCGGAGGTCCTATGAGGATCCGCCGCGACGACATGGTCAAGGTCATCTCGGGGAAGGACCGCGGCAAGACGGGCCGGGTCCTGCGCGTGGACCGCGCGAACCAGCGCGTCTTCGTGGAGGGGCTCAACATCCGCAAGCGGCATATCAAGCCACGCGGGCTGCGCGACACCCAGCGCCAGCAGGAGATCGGCGGGGTCGTTGAGTCCGAGGGCCCCATCCACGTGTCGAACGTGATGCTGATCGACCCGAAGTCGGGCGACCCAACGCGGGTGGGAGTCCGCCGTGACGGCGGCCGCCGGATCCGCGTGGGGAAGCGCTCGGGAACGGAGATCGACGACTGATGGAAGCCGCCACCACCATCCCGCCGCGCCTCAAGGAGCGTTACGAGCAGGAGATCCGGCCGCAGCTGCGCCAGCGGTTCGGCTACTCGAGCCTGATGGAGGTGCCGCGGGTCGAGAAGATCACGCTCAACAAGGGTGTCGGCGAGGCGAAGCAGGAGGCGCGGATCCTCGAGGCGGCCACCGACCAGCTCGCCACGATCGCCGGGCAGCGCCCGAACGTCCGCCGCGCTCGGAAGTCGATCGCCGCCTTCAAGCTTCGCGAGGGCATGCCGGTGGGCGTGACGGTGACGCTCCGCCGCGCCCGCATGTGGGAGTTCCTCGACCGCCTGATGTCGATCGCCATCCCCCGGATCCGCGACTTCCGCGGCCTCAGCCCGCGATCCTTCGACGGGCGAGGCAACTACACGCTCGGCATCCGCGAGCAGATCATCTTTCCGGAGATCGACTACGACGCGATCGACCAGGTGCGTGGCCTCGACGTGACCATCACGACGACGGCGAACTCGGACGAGGAGGCGTTCGTCCTCCTGTCCGCCTTCGGCATGCCCTTCTCTCGCGAGGGGCGGCCCGGCGAGGATCTCGAGGCGCAGCAGGCGGCCCAAGAGGAGCGTCGCAAGGAGGAGGCGCGAGCCCGTGCCGAGGCCGAGCAGGCGGCACTCGAGGAGCTCAAGGCTGAGAACCCGGAGGCCTACGAGCGGCGCGAGCGCGTGGAGGAAGGCGAAGAGGAGGCCGAGGGCGAGACCCAGGCAGAAGGAACCGAAGAGGAGTAATGGCAAAGACTTCCCAGAAGGTGCGCCAGTCGCGCCAGCCCAAGTACAAGACCCGCGCCTACAACCGCTGCCGCCGCTGCGGCCGCCCGCGAGCGTACCTGCGCAAGTTCGGGCTCTGCCGGATCTGCGTGCGCGAGATCGCCCACGAGGGCGAGATCCCCGGACTCACGAAATCGAGCTGGTAGGCATGTCCAGCACCGACCCGATCGCAGACTTCCTGACCCGCATCCGCAACGGTCTGACGGCGGACCACGACGAGGTCGAGATGCCCGCCTCCACGTTCAAGGCGGAGCTGGCGCGCATCCTGCGCGAGCAGGGCTACATCGAGAACTTCTCCGTGGAGCCGGCACGCGTCGGGCGCACGCTGCGCGTGCGGCTCAAGTACACGGAGGACCGCCGCCCGGTGATCTCGGGCCTCGAGCGCCTGTCGAAGCCCGGCCGGCGCCGCTACGTCGGCGCGTCCGACGTGCCGAAGGTGCTTGGTGGCATGGGCACGGCCATCGTCTCGACCTCGCGGGGGGTCATGACCGGACACGACGCCCGGCGCCAGCGGGTCGGCGGCGAGCTCGTGGCGAGGGTCTGGTAGCGCGATGAGCAGGATCGGAAAGCAGCCCATCGCGCTGCCCGACGGGGTCGAGGTCACCATCGCGCCTGAGCAAGTGGCCGTGAAGGGGCCGAAGGGCGAGCTCGCGGAGCGGGTGGCCCGCGACATCTCGGTGGAGCAGGAGGACGGTCAGCTGATCGTCAAGCGGCCCTCCGACCGCGGCGACCACCGCGCCCTGCACGGGCTCACCCGCAGCCTGATCGCCAACATGGTCGAGGGCGTCACCAAAGGCTTCGAGAAGCGGCTCGAGATCCAGGGCGTGGGCTACCGCGCGCAGCTCCAGGGGCGCAGGCTCGTGCTCCAGCTCGGCTACTCCCACCCGGTTGAGATCGAGGCCCCCGAGGGGATCGACTTCGAGGTGCCCGTCCCCACGCAGATCGTGGTGCGAGGGATCTCGAAGCAGCTCGTGGGCGAGGTTGCGGCGGGCATCCGCAAGCGCCGCCCGCCCGAGCCCTACAAGGGCAAGGGGATCCGCTACCAGGGCGAGTACGTGGCCCGCAAGGTCGGGAAGCGCGCGTGAGCCCATTCGTCTCACTCCCTTGCCTTCTCCGCACCTCGCCGGAGGTTCGGTCGTGAGCCTGGCCACCAAGCCGCGATCGCGCCTCCGCCGCCGGCGCCGCGTCCGGGCCAAGGTGCGCGGGACCGCGGAGCGGCCGCGGCTGTCCGTGTTCCGCTCGAATCGCGGGATCACGGCGCAGCTGATCGACGACGATCGCGGCCACACTCTGGCCGCGGTCACCTGGACGGAGCCCGACCTGAAGGGGCTCGCGCGCTTGGAGCAGGCGACGAAGGCCGGCCAGCTCCTCGCCCAGCGGGCCAAGGAAGCGGGCGTCGGATCCTGCGTCTTCGATCGCGGTGGCTACCGATACCACGGCCAGGTGAGGGCCCTCGCCGAGGCCGCGCGCGAGGGCGGCCTGAGGTTCTGACGATCGCTACCGTGGGCTGCTGCTGATGGCTTTCAGGGACAGGACACGAGGCGGGCGCGATCGCGCCGGGCCGGACCTCCAGGAGCGAGTCGTGGAGATCAACCGCGTCGCCAAGGTCGTGAAGGGCGGTCGGCGCTTCTCCTTCACCGCGCTCGTGGTGGTCGGAGACGAGCGGTCCCAGGTCGGCGTGGGCTACGGCAAAGCGAACGAGGTGCCCGTGGCGATCCAGAAAGGTGTGGAGCGCGCGCGCAAGGACATGTTCAGGGTGCCGATGCACGGCTCGACGATCACTCACCAGGTGACGGGCATCTATGGCGCCGCCCGAGTGCTCCTGAAGCCCGCCTCCGAGGGTACGGGGGTGATCGCCGGCGGCGGCGTGCGCGCGGTGCTCGAGCTGGCCGGCATCCACGACGTGCTCTCGAAGTCGCTCGGCTCGCAGAACCCGATCAACCTCGTCAAGGCCACCGTGGCCGCCCTGCAGGAGCTGCGCAGCCCCGACGAGGTCGCCGAGCTTCGCGGCCTGAGCGTTCAGGAGGTTCTCGGCCTGGACGGCGCGCCCGCCGCCGCGGCGGAGGAGACGCGTCCCGAGGCGACCGAGGAAGAGGAGGCGCCGGCGTGAAGATCACCCAGGTGAGGTCGGCCAACGGCGCCTCGAAGAAGCAGCGCGCCACGCTGCGCTCGCTCGGCCTAGGGCGCATCGGGAAGAGCGCCGAGCGCCCGGACCACCCGACCCTGCGCGGCCAGCTCGCCGCTGTTCGCCATCTCGTGGAGGTGGAGGGTGGCTGAGGAGCGCGTCGGCCTGCACAGCCTGAAGCCGGCGGCCGGTTCGCGAAAGCCACGCAAGCGCATGGGCCGCGGGGAGGGCGCCGGCGGTGGCAAGACCGCGGGTCGCGGCCACAAGGGCGCCGGCGCGCGCTCCGGGGCGAAGCGGAAGGTGAACTTCGAGGGCGGGCAGAACCCCATCCACATGCGGATGCGCAAGCTGCGCGGCCCGCACATGAAGAAGTCGATGCCGTTCGAGAAGTTCCGCACCCACACCCAGCCGGTGAACCTGCGCGATCTCGAGGCGCGCTTCGACGCCGGCGCCGAGGTCACCCCCGAGACCCTGAAGCAGAACGGCCTGGCCACCCGCAAGGACGTGCCCGTGAAGGTGCTGGGCCAGGGTGAGCTCTCGAAGGCCCTCACCGTGCACGCGCACGGGTTCTCTGCGACGGCGCGCGAGAAGATCGAGGCCGCGGGCGGCACCTGCCAAGTCCTCGAGGCCTAACTGTGCTGCGCACCTTCCTCAACGCGTTCCGGGTCGCCGACATCCGGAAGAAGCTTGCGTTCACCGCGGCGATGCTGGCGCTCTATCGGCTGGGCGCCTACATCCCGGCGCCCGGCATCAACATCGACGCGGTCAAGGACATCTCGAACAACTTCACGGGCTCGAACGTCCTCGGCTTCCTCAACCTCTTCTCGGGCGGGTCGCTCCAGCGCTTCGCGATCTTCGCGCTCGGGATCATGCCCTACATCACGGCCTCGATCATCCTGCAGCTGCTGCAGGTGGTCGTCCCCTCGCTCGAGAAGCTGCGCAAGGAGGGCGAGGTCGGCCAGCAGAAGATCACCCAGTACACGCGCTACCTGACCGTGGCGCTCGCCTTCGCGCAGTCGGTGGGCTACGTCTTCCTGTTCCGCTCCTTCTCGAGCGGCCAGAGCGAGGTGGTCGAGAACTTCACCTTCGGCCGAGTCTTCGTGATCGTCATGACCCTCACCGCCGGCTGCGTGCTGCTCATGTGGTTCGGCGAGCTGATCACCCAGCGGGGGATCGGGAACGGGATCTCGCTGATGATCTTCGCCTCCATCGCGGCCCGCATCCCTAACGGCATCCACGCCTGGTGGACCAACCCGGACCAGGTGTTCAAGGTGATGATGCCCTTCATCGCCCTGGCGGTCATCGCCGCGATCGTCTTCGTCCAAGAGGGCCAGCGCCGCATCCCTGTCCAGTACGCGAAACGGGTAGTGGGGCGCCGGATGTCCGGCGGCGGATCCACCTACCTGCCGCTGCGGGTGAACATGGCGGGCGTGATCCCCGTGATCTTCGCGGCCTCGCTGATGGCCTTCCCGCCCACGGTGGGGGAGCTGAGCCAGGCGGGCTGGGCACGGGACTTCTCCGCCTTCTTCAACCCCAACGACTGGCCGTACATCCTCGGCGAGTCGATCCTCATCGTGCTGTTCACGTACTTCTATACGGCGGTTACGTTCAACCCCGTCGAGCAGGCGGACAACCTGAAGAAGTACGGCGGCTTCATCCCCGGGGTGAGGCCTGGAAGACCCACGGCGGAATTCCTCGACCGCATCCTGGCGCGGTTGACCTTCCCCGGCGCGCTTTATCTCGCGGCGGTGGCGGCCCTGCCGACGATCCTGATCAACCAGACGAGCGCCAACTTCTTCTTCGGGGGCACATCGATCCTGATCGTGGTGGGCGTAGCCCTCGACACGATGAAGCAGCTGGAGGCCCAGCTCATGATGCGCAACTACGAGGGCTTCCTGAAATAGGCGCCAGATGACGCCGGCCGAGTTGCGCCGCCTGTGTCTCTCGATGCCGGGCGCGGTAGAGGAGTTTCCCTTCGCGGAAGGCGTCTCGGTATTCAAGGTGGCCGGGAAGGTGTTTGCCATCAGCAGCCTCGACGCGCGGCCGCTCGAGGTGAGCCTGAAGTGCGAGCCGGACCTCGCCGAGCAGCTCCGGCTGACGTATCCCGCGATCCGTCCCGGGTACCACCTCAACAAGCGGCACTGGAACACGGTCGCCATCGACGGAACGCTGGAGGACCGGATGGTGACTGAGATGGTGGAGGACTCCTACGACCTCGTCGTCGATGGCCTGCCAGCCAACCGGCGCGCTAGCCTTGTCCGCTCCCCGTGAGCGAGCTCAACCTCATTCTCATGGGCCCGCCCGGGGCCGGGAAGGGGACGCAGGCGGAGCGCCTCGTCGACGACTTCGACCTGCCCTACTACGCCACCGGTGACATCCTGCGCGCCGCCGTCAAGGACGAGACCGAGCTGGGCCGCGAGGCGAAGGAGTACATGGACCGGGGGGATCTCGTGCCGGACGACCTGATCACCAAGGTCGTGATCGAGCGAATCGACTCGGACGAGGGCCAGGACGGATTCCTGCTCGACGGCTTTCCGCGCACGACCGAGCAGGCCCAGATGCTCGACAGGGCCCTGGGGGAGCGCGGGCGCTCACTGACGGCGGCCCTCCTGATCGACGTCCCGGAGGAGGAGGTGATCCGGCGCCTGTCCGGCCGCCGCATCTGCGTGAAGAACCAGCACGTCTACCACATCGAGTTCGACCCCCCGAAGAACGAGGACGTCTGCGACCAAGACGGCTCGCGGCTGATACAGCGGGACGACGACAAGCCGGAGACGATCCGCAATCGGCTCGCCGTCTACCACGAGCAGACGGAGCCGCTGATCGAGTACTACGAGGACCAGAGCCTCCTGCGCCGCTTCGACGGCTCGCGGAAGCCGGAGGAGGTTCACGACCACGTGCGGGCCACGCTCGCCACCCTCCGTCTCGAGGCGGAGCTTTAGCTCGCCGATGGCGATCATCCGCAAGAGCCCCGAGGAGATCGAGAAGATGGCCGCCGCTGGCCGCGTGCTGGTGCGCTGCCACGACATGCTGCAACGCAAGGCGCGGCCCGGGGTGACCACGGCGGAGCTCGACGAGACGGCCGAGCGATTCATGCGCTCCCAGGGCGCGGAGCCCGCCTTCAAGGGGTACCGTGGCTTCCCGGGCTCGATCTGCGCGTCGCCCAACTCGATGGTCGTGCACGGGATCCCCGGCAGCTACAAGCTCTCGCGCGGGGACATCTTGTCGGTCGACATCGGCGTCGTCCTCGACGGCTGGGTGGCGGACGCCGCCATCACCCACCCGATCGGGTCAGTCTCGTCGATCGCGCGGCGGCTGCTCGCCACCACCCGGGCGGGGCTGTTCGACGCCGTCGAGCAGTGCCGCGCCGGAAACCGCCTGGGCGACGTCTCACACGCCGTCCAGCAGCGGGTCGAAGGCGACGGCTTCTCGGTGATCCGCTCGCTCGTGGGCCACGGGATCGGGCGCGACATGCACGAGGACCCGCAGATCCCCAACTTCGGCGAGCCCGGCAACGGCCCCGAGCTGGCGGAGGGCATGGTGCTGGCGGTGGAGCCGATGGTGAACGCCGGCGGCCCCGACGTCCGGATGGGCTCGGACAACTGGGCCGTCTACTCCCGCGACGGCTCGCTCACCGCCCATTTCGAGCACACCGTGGCCATCACAGCGAACGGGCCGCGCATCCTCACTCCGTGGCACGAGTCCGAGGGCGCCGAAGCGCCGGCGGCCGCGCCGGCGGCCAGGGCGTGACTGCTAATCTGTTGGGTCGGCGCTAGGCCGTCTCCTGGGCCCTGCGCCGGTTCTCACTATGAAGGTCCGAGCCTCGGTAAAGCCCATGTGCGAGAAGTGCAAGATCATCCGCCGCCACGGCGCGGTTCTCGTGATCTGTCAGAACCCCCGACACAAGCAGCGCCAGGGCTAGCGGATGGCACGCATCGCAGGGGTCAACATCCCGCTCAACAAGCGGACCGAGGTGGGGCTCACCTACATCTACGGCATCGGCCGCTCGACCGCCGCGAGGGTGGTCCGGGAGGCCGGCGTCGACCCGGACACCTACGTCAAGGACCTCACCGACGACGAGGTGCTCAAGCTCCGCGAGCGGATCGACCAGGAGCTGACCGTGGAGGGCGATCTCCGGCGTGAGCGCTCCCAAAACGCCAAGCGCCTCATGGAGATCGGCTCCTACCGCGGGCTCCGGCACCGCCGCGGGCTGCCCGTACGCGGCCAGCGCACGAAGACCAACGGCCGCACCCGCAAGGGCCCGCGGCGCATGCAGGTAGCCGGCAAGAAGAAGGTGAAGAAGTAGTGGCCCAACAGCGACCCGGCAGGCCGCGGGGCCGGCGCCGCGTGCGCAAGAACATTCCTTTCGGCCAGGCCCACATCAAGACCAGCTTCAACAACACGATCGTGGCGCTCACCGACCGCGAGGGCAACGTGATCGCCTGGGAGTCAGCCGGCGGCGCCGGCTTCAAGGGCTCCCGCAAGTCGACGCCCTTCGCCGCCCAGGTCACCGCCGACGCGGCCGCGAAGAAGGGCATGGAGCAGGGCCTGCAGAAGGTCGAGGTCTTCGTGAAGGGCCCGGGCTCCGGCCGCGAGACGGCCATCCGCTCGCTCCAGGCCGCCGGGCTCGAGGTGACGACGATCCGGGACGTCACGCCGCAGGCGCACAACGGCTGCCGTCCGCGCAAGCGGAGGAGGGTCTAGGCATGGCCCGCGACTCCACGCCCCAGTGCAAGCAGTGCCGCAGGGAGGGCCAGAAGCTCTTCCTGAAGGGCGAGCGCTGCCTCACCGACAAGTGCGCCATCGAGCGCCGCAACTACCCTCCGGGCGACCACGGCCGCGGCCGTCAGCGCCAGTCCGAGTACCGGCTCCAGCTACGCGAGAAGCAGAAGGCCCGTCGCTACTACGGCGTGCTCGAGAAGCAGTTCCGCTCGTACTACTCGAAGGCCTCGCGCCAGTCCGGGGTCACCGGCGAGAACCTGCTGCGGCTGCTCGAGACTCGATTCGACAACGTGCTCGTCAGGCTCGGCTTCGCCGCGTCGCGGCGCCAGGCGCGCCAGATGATCCGTCATGGCCACTGGTCGATCAACGGTCGCCGGGTGGACATCCCGAGCTATCAGGTGCGCTCCGACGACGTGATCACCATGAAGGCCGGGTCGCCCGTCGAGCCCGTGATCCGCGACGCCACCGAGCTCACCTCGGCGGTGCCCGCCTGGCTCCAAGCCGATCACGACGGCCTGACCGCGAAGGTGCTCCGGCTGCCCGAGCGGCCCGAGATCGCCACGCCGGTCCAGGAGCAGCTGATCGTCGAGCTGTACTCCAAGTAGTTCCCGAAGCGCCCGTCGCCACGGGCGCGACAACCGAAGGAAGCGCCCCTCTCATGATCGAGTTCCAGACACCCGCAATTTCCGCCGAGAACGTCGAGGACAACCGCGGCACATTCACCATCGAGCCGCTCGACCGCGGCTTCGGCTACACGTTCGGCAACTCGCTGCGCCGAGTGCTGCTCTCCTCGCTGGCCGGCGCGGCCGTCACCAGCGTCCGCATCGAGGGCGTGGCGCACGAGTTCTCCACGATCCAGGGCGTCAAGGAAGACGTGACGGACATCGTGCTCAACCTGAAGGAGATCGTCTGCCGCATGCACAGCGACGCCGCGGAGATCGAGGCGCCGCTCGTGGTCACCGGCCCCGGTGTCATCACTGCCGGGGACATCGATCTCCCCTCGGGAGTAGAGATCCTCAACCCGGAGACCCCGATCGCCACGCTCGAGAGGAAGACCAAGCTCGAGATGTACCTGACGATCGGGCACGGCCGTGGCTACTCGCCGGCGGAGGAGAACAAGACACCCGACCAGCCGATCGGCGTGATCCCGATCGACTCGATCTTCTCGCCCGTGAAGCGCGTGGCCTACTCGGTGGACGCCGCCCGCGTGGGGCAGAAGACCGACTACGACAAGCTCACGCTCGACATCGAGACCGACGGGTCGCTCGACCCCCAGGCCGCGCTGCGCGAGGCGGCGGAGATCCTGATCAAGTACCTGGCGATCTTCACCGACGCCGACCGGGTCGACGCCCTGCGCGAGTCCGGCGCGGGCCTCGTCGCAGACGCCGCGCTGGCGGGCGCCGGGGCGCGCGCCGCGGCCGGGCGCTCCGACGGGATGGACGACATCCTGATCGAGGAGCTCGAGCTCGGCGTCCGCTCGTACAACTGCCTCAAGCGGGCGGGAGTGCAGACCGTGGGCGACCTGGTGCAGAAGTCGGAGTCCGAGCTGAACGCGATCCCCAACTTCGGTCGCAAGTCGATCGAGGAGGTCAAGGAGACGCTGGAGGCGCGGGGGCTCGCTCTGCGCTCGGGCTGATGCGCCACGCCAAGCGGAAGGGGAAGCTGTCGCGCGATGCGTCGCATCGCAAGGCGCTGTTCATGAACCTCTGCCGCGAGGTGATCGACCACGAGCGAATCCAGACGACCGAGGCGAAGGCGAAGGCCGTCAAGCCGGAGCTGGAGCGGCTGATCACGCTGGCCAAGCGGGGCGACATGCACGCCCGGCGCCAGGCCATGTCCCGGCTGGGCCAGGACAAGTTCGTGGTCTACAAGCTGTTCGAGGAGATCGCGCCGCGGTATGCGGAGCGAGAGGGCGGCTACACACGGATCCTGAAGCTGGGGCCGCGGAAGTCGGACTCGACCGAGATGGTGTTCCTCGAGCTGGTCTGACGGCTGAGCTTCGAGGCCGCGCGGCCGCGGGTCCTGTCGCCGGCAAGGCCCTCGCCCGTCGAATTCGGCCTGCTCCGGGCTCGACTCCGCCCCATTGCCTTTCGCTCGCGCTCCGGGTGCGGTCGTGGAGGATGGCGTGGGGCTTCGCTCGCCCTCCGCTGACGGCCTCCTTCGCCGTCCGAGGCCCTTGCCGGTTGCCACCCGCGGGTGGGGCGTAGCCGGTGCCCGGGCGTCGACCTGCCCGTTGCCTTCCGCACGGCGGCTTGCGGGAGGATCAGCGTGCGGCGGCCCTGGGTAGAACGCGCGAGTGACGATCAGCCGGGTAGTTCCGAACATCAGGTCGGACCGGGCAGCAGAGACCCGCGATTTCTTCATCGAGCTGTTCGGCTTCGAGGTGGCGATGGACATGGGCTGGGTCACGACCGTCGCATCGCCGGCCAACCCCTCGGCTCAGGTCACGATCGTCGGCAACGACGACGTGGCGGCGCCCGGCATTTCGGTCGAGGTGGCTGATGTCGATGCCGTCCACGCCCGGGCGGTGGAGCGGGGCTTGGAGATCGCCTACGAGCTACGCGACGAGGAGTGGGGGGTCCGGCGCTTCATGCTTCGGGAGCCGAGCGGCACGATGGTCAACGTCCTGTCTCATCGTTCGGGCTGAGCTCGCCGGCCGCGTTACAAGCGACGTCCACACAGCCCGAGCGGAACGGTTCTCGCTGTCCCGTCCTCGGGTCGTACTGAGGCGCCAGACGCAGCCGGTGTCGTTGGTCAGGAGGTGGATCGACGGAGGTCTCGGGCGAGGTGGTTCGGACGCGGTGTATGTCGTCGCGGGGCGGGAGGAGGACGTAGCCGGTGAGGCGGACCCCTCGATCGTGGCCCGGACGTGCTCGATGAAGGCGTCGACCGGCTCCGTGTCGAGCAGGTACTCGTCGGCCATGCGGCGACTCTATTTGGCCTTGGGACACTGGGCCCATGCCTGGCGATCTCGTCGTGCTCGTGCACAGCCCGCTGATCGGCCCCTCGACGTGGTCGCTGGTGGCGGACGAGCTGCGGCGCGGGGGCGTCCGCGCCGCGGCCCCGCGGCTCGAGGATTCCGAGGCAGCGGGCGTCCCGTTCTGGCGGCAGCACCGGGATGCGGCTGTCGCGCAGGTCTCGGGGCTCGACGGCGAGTCCGCCGTGCTCGTCGGGCACAGTGGCGCCGGGCCGCTGCTTCCGGCGGTCGCGGAGGCGCTCGGTAGGACGGTCGCCGGCTATGTGTTCGTGGACGCGAGCATTCCCGAGGACGGCGCCAGCAGGCTCGGTCTGCTGAAGCGTGAGCTTCCGGACGCCGCCGACCAGCTCGTGGAGCTGCTGGCGCGCGGCTGGCGCTTTCCGACCTGGGGGGACGAGGACCTGAGCGAGGAGATTCCGGACAAGGAGCTTCGGCGACAGGTACTCGACGAGCTCGCACCGCGGGCCCGTGACTTCTGGGAGGAGCCCATCCCCGTCTTCGAGGGTTGGCCGGAGGCCCCCTGCTGGTACCTCCAATTCAGCCCGAGCTATGAGGTCGCGGCGGCCGACGCGCGGCGCCGGGGATGGAACTGCCGCCGCCTGGAGGGAGGTCATTTCCACATGCTGGTCGAGCCGTCCACGGTGGCCGAGGCGATCCTCGCCGCCGCCTGAGCCGAACGAGCCGACCTCCACTGCCGGCCCGAGCCGGAGAGAGCGCCGTGCCGCTCCTGGAGGTCGCCGATCAGTGCCGAGCGCCCGCCCTCATCGCGCAGAGCCACGGCGGGCCGACCGGGCACCCGCCACAGGCCCTGATCGCCGGCGCTCTAGCTTCGAGGCCAGCTGGCCGCGGGTCCTGTCGCCGGCGAGTGCCTCGCCCGTCGAACTCGGCCTGCGTCGGGCTTCGACAGCGCCCCATCCCCTTTCCTCGCGCGGCGGGCGCGGTCGTGGGTGATGGCGTGGGGCTTCGCCCGCCCTCCGCTGACGGCTCGTTCGCCGTCCGAGGGCCTCGCCGTTTGCCACCCGCGGGTGGGGCGTCGCCGGTGCCCTCATCCCCGGAAACGTCGTTCCTAGCTGGACGGCACGCGACGATCGTCCTCGCAGGCTACGTTCACATATCCCGAGCGGAACGGATGCTGCTCGCCGGTGCTCGGGTCGAACTGGTGGCGCCAGACGCAGCCGGTGTCGTTCGTCAGCAGGTGGATCGAGACCGACGTCTCGGCGGATGTGGTCTGCACGCGGTGAATGTCGTCACGGGGCGGCAGGAGGACGTAGAAGTCGCCGGGTTCCAGTGAGCGTCGCTCGGTGAGCTCGAGGGCGCCGTCTCGCTGGGCATAGACTTCCTCGTCCTGAGTGCCGCGGTACAGGCCGACCAGGCCCCAGGCCAGGTGGTCGTGCACCGGCGTGGCGGCGCCGGGTGGGACGACCAGGCTGAAGAGCGAGAGCGACCCGTCCGTGGCTCGACACAGCAGCCACTGGCCGATGCCGCCGCCCATGCCGCTCTCGGCCGCGGGTTCCTGGTAGGTCGCCGGGAGCCAGTCCGGGTCGGCGAGGAGCCTCGCGAACCCCGGCCGCAGACGCTCGCAAGCCTCGGCCGGAGAGCCCGCGCCGTCGATCGTCGCTCGTGCCTCGGCGACGAACTCGCGCACCACCGCCGTGTCGAGCAGGTACTCGTCACCCACCGCCCCGAATCTACACCCGGGCTTCGCCCTCCGGCCGATGGTGCTGGATGGGCTATCCGGTCTCGGCGAATCCGGGTGGGCCGATGCCCGGGAACCGCAGGTATTCATCGTCGGACGGGCCGGTGAGGATGTCCGCCGCGAGGTGGTCCGGGGCGAGCCCCTCGAATGGGTCTCCGTCCTCGGGTAGCTCGTCGAGGTTGACGACGATGAAGGCCTTGGTGTCGTACCAGACGAACGCGACCGAGTGCCGCAGGTGCGCGACCTCGTCGGGAGCCGGGAGGCCGGCGCCTTCGAGCAGCTCCCGGAGGCGGTCCTCCACCTGCTGATGGCGGGTGGGCTCGCTCATGGTGCGAGTCTGCCCGCCCGCGTGCCACCGGTGTGTGCGGAGGGTGACGACTCTGTGACAGTTACCGGAGCGGCGTCCCGCTCAGCGCCGCTGTGCGAGCCGATCGAGCCGGCGCTTCGGCTGCGCCGCCGGCGTCGGCGGTTCTTCCCGGCTTCATAGACTGCGGCCGTGCCGGAGAGGGCTCCGTACGGCTCCTGGAGGTCGCCGATCGGTCCCGGGCTCGTGGCCCGGGCGGGAGTTCGGCTCTCCGAGCCGGGTGTCGACGGGCACGGGAGCGTGTGGTGGCTCGAGGGCCGGCCCGCCGAGGGAGGGCGCACGGTTCTCGTGCGGCGTCGACCCGGGGCGGAGCCCGAGGACGTCACGCCGGCCGGGTTCTACGTGCGCAGCCGTGTTCACGAGTACGGAGGCGGAGCTTGGCTACGCCAGGGAGACGCCGTCTACTTCTCGAACTTCGAGGACCAGCGGCTATACCGGCAGGAGCTCGGCGGCGAGCCCCGGCCGATCACCCCCGACCCTTCGGCGCCGGCCGCGCTTCGCTACGCGGACGGCAGGCTGACGCCAGACGGGCGGACGCTGGTGTATGTGCGCGAGTCGCACGAGGGGGGAGAGCCCGTGAACGAGCTCGTGGCCCTGCCCGCCGACGCCTCGGCGGAGCCGGAGCTACTCGTCGGCGGGCGCGACTTCTACTCGTCTCCGCGCATCAGCCCTGACGGGCGGCGGCTCGCGTGGCTCTGCTGGGATCACCCGAACATGCCCTGGGACGGCACGGAGCTCTGGGTCGCGCCGCTGGCCGCGCCCGCCGACGCGACCCTCGTGGCCGGAGGGCCGCGCGAGTCTGTATTCCAGCCCGACTTCGGCCCTGACGGCAAGCTTCACTTCGTCTCGGACCGGACCGGGTGGTGGAACCTCTACCGGGAGGACGAGGCCCTCACTCGAGAGCAGGCCGAGCTCGGGTACCCGCAGTGGACTTTCGGGATGAGCACGTACGCGTTCCTCCCGGACGGGTCGATCGCCTGCGTTCGGGTCGAGCGAGCGGAGGAGCGGCTGTGCCTGCTGAGGCCGGGCGAAGGTCGGCTCGAGGACCTCGGGCTGCCGTACACCCACTACGGCTTCACCACGCTGGCGAGCGCGGGCGGCCGGCTCGCCTTTGTCGCAGCCAGTCCCGAAGCCGAGACCGCCGTGGTGACGTTCGAGGCCGCAACCGGCGAGCACATGATGGTGCGACGCTCTGCCGAGGAGGGGCTCGACGC
>JBKPFJ010000107.1:0-4857 GCA_046728795.1 Actinomycetota bacterium
CAGCCCAGGAACTCCCGGCCGCCTCCCGCCGACCGTGCAGCGGCGAAGACCGTCAGCGGTTGATCGTGGTCGCGGGCGGCGCGCACGAGGTAATGGCACAGAGCGAGCGAGCGCTCGTCCACCCATTGGAGATCGTCGATCGTCAGGAGCGCAGGCTCGAGCGGCCTGGCAGCCCGATGAGCAGCCTCGAAGATCCGCACCGACTCGAGCGCCGGGGTCCGAGGCGACGAATCGAGGAGGATTGCCTCGAGCCGTTCGCCGTCGCCCGGGCTCTCCGCGAGCCTTCGGAGGAGACCCGCCGCCGCCGCGAGCGGGACCTCGCGTTCGGGTTGGTAGCCGACGACGCTGAACCGATACGGAACGTCGACACACCGCGAGGCCTCCGCGAGGAGCCTGCTCTTGCCAACACCGGGATCCCCGACGACGAACGCCGCCACCGGCCCGCCGACCGTGGCGCGCGAGACGGTCTCGACAAGCGCCTCGAGCTCGGCGGTCCTGCCCACGAACGCCCCGGCCACGGTTCAAGCGTAGAACAGTCCGAGCCCCTCCTCTACGCGCACGCGCAACGGCGCGCAGCGGTCGCCGAACGTCTCGACCTCGACGCCGAGGTCCTTCACAGCGACCACGAGCCGTGCGTGCCTCAGGGACCGGCCCGGGCGCCGTACGTCGGTTCCGTCCGCGAGGCGCCAGTGGATGAGTCCGACTGCCACATCTCGTTCGGCTGCGCCATCTCAAAGCGTGTGTAGGAGCTTCTCGGACGCTTCCTCGGCTCGGGCGTGATCAGCCCGGCCTGGTGCAAGATCCGCCGGATCGTTGACGTCGAGGGCGCCCTGAGCCCTTCTCGTTCAAGGTGCCAGCGGATCGTTTCCGGACCAGCGTCAAGCCCATCCGCGACGAGTTGCCGACGCAGATCAACCACCCGGCCGCGGACGTCATCCGATGTTCGGATCGGAACTGCTCTTGGTGCCCGCGAGCGGGGCTCCAGCGCGTCCAGGCCGTCCTGGCGGTAGCGGGCGAGCAAGCGGTGGAGGTGCCGGCGGGATCCCGTACTCGGCTGCAGCCGCGGTGACCGTCAGCTGCTTGGAAACGACTTGGAGGACAGCGACAGTGCACGGCAGAGGTACAGGGGCCTCCCGCCGAACAGGCGCTCGCCTGCACGCGGACCCCGGTCATCCTGATCGACGTCGTCCCGTCGGGCCGACGCGTGTTGATCTCGGGAGCCGCGCGCCTCAATCTCGCCGGCCGCAGGGTCCAGATCAGGCTGTTGGCGAATCGGGCGATCGTCGCGACCACGCCGATCGGCGCCGACGGGGCGTTTGCGACCACCGCCCCGCTGCCGCCGCGGCGGCTTCGCGGCTCCAACGCGACGCGCTATCAGGCGATCGTCGGCGCGACACACTCGTCGGCGCTGAAGCTCTACAGGCGCATGTACATGACGAGCGCCGTCGAGCGTGCGGGCAAGGTCCACCTCGCCGGCTACGTGACCGGCAGCTTCTCGCCCGGCACGAAGGTCACGGTCTCGCTGCGAGTGACCTGCCAGAAGCGGCGCACGGTGGCCACGACGAAGCTTTCGCGCCCCGGCACCTGGTCGGCGACCGTGCCGGCACCAGCCGGCGTCGTCGGTCAGGTCGCCGTCTATCGGGCCAGAACGACGGTCCTGAGCGCCGGCCACCCCGTGCACACGTTCAAGCTGCCGCGCCCGCCGGTGGCGGCACGGTAGGCCGTACGGCTACAGCGCGCGCGGCGTGCGCGAGGGCGCGAAGTCGCGGCGGGAAGGCGACAAGTTCACGCAAGTCAGCCGCCGAGACTCCTGCGTGACCAAGCAATCGTTGCGGCGGTTTCCGAGCAGACGATCGAGTCGGACGAGATGCGAACACCTCGCCGGCGTGAACGCGCACGACCGCTCCGGCCACCGACGAGTCGCGGTCTGCCGCGCCTTTCGCGGCGGTGGTGGATGGCGGGGTGGCAGAGGACCGGTAGTAGGGCAGCCGCTGTTGTCGCTGCTCTAAGAGGGAGGTCTCATATGTCCGCGTCGTCTTCCGTCGATGTGGCGGGTCGCCGGCGCTCGCCGGCGACGTTCTCTGAGTTCCATCGCGGCCGCGCCCCGCGTAACAAGGGTCTGCGCTACCCCGCCGACCCGCCCCGGGTCGAGGAGATCGTGGCGGTCATGCGCCGTGCGGGCGACGGTCTCGCGGGCGATCGCATGCGGGCGCTGATCGTCGTGCTCTGGCGCGCCGGCCTGCGGATCCAGGAGGCGCTCGACGTCCACGAGCGCGACCTCGACCCGCGCCGCGGCGCGCTGCTCGTTCGCCGCGGCAAGGGTGGCCGTCGCCGCGAGGTCGGGATGGACGACTGGGGCTGGGAGCACCTCGGCGCGTGGGCCTCCCACCGCCTCGAGCTCCCGCCCGGGCCGCTCTTCTGCATCATCTCCGGCCCGACCCGCGGGCGGCCGTGGCCGCAGACCGGCGTGCGCAGGGAGCTGCGCCGCCTCGCCGGCCAGGCCGGCGTGCGCAGGCGCTTCGCTCCGCACCAGCTCCGTCACGCCCACGCCGTCGAGTTGGCGCGCGAGGGCGCGCCGCTGAACGTGATCCAGCGCCAGCTCGGCCATTCGAACCTCGGCGTCACCTCGACCTACCTGCAAGGGATCGACAACGCCGAGGTCATCAACGCCGTCCACACCCGCAGGCCGCCGATGATCCCGGCAGCCGCCGGACTAATGCCCTGATCTCACGCGTCGGGCTGGCAGGCACCAGCGGCCCGTGGCCCATCCGCTGCGGGCCGCTACTGCTTCCGACCGAATGGCGGTGCTTCTGCAAGGCGCCGGTAGCGATCACCGGAACTGCCAAGAGCGATAGGCCCCTATCAAGGTCTCGCGACCCACCCGTCGTGAGTTCGGTGGTCGTCTCGCGGATCCCCCGAACGGCGCTAGGTGGAGGTGTCCGCGATCCCGGCTGCTTCTAGAGCGGCCGCCCTGTCCTCGTGGTCGTAGATGTAAGCGACCTTGCCGTCGCGCACCTTGACCTGAGCGTAGAACCGCACATCGGTCGTGACCCCGCTTTGCCCGCCCCGGCCGGTGATGTGGATCAGCGCCACGACGTCGTCGCCGTCCTCTACGACCTCGTCGACATCCAGGCGATGCTCTTCCCAGGTGTCGAGCCAGGCGTTCCGGTTCCGCAGAGCGGCCTCGACGCCGTGAAGTGGCACGCGGTTTTCGTCGATCGGGCACCACTCGATCTCCGGGTCGAGCGTCTGGCGGAAGGCGTCATCCGTGCCTTCGAAGGCCGCAAGGAACCCGTTGACGGCCTCGTTCCGAAGTTCGACGTTCACATTGACCACCGCGGGGCGATTATCGCCGCTAGTCAGGAGTGCAGCATTCCGGCGAGCGCGCACCCACTATCGGTTTCGGCACCACATCGCGTGATCGCATCCGCCGCAACTCAGAAGCATCGTCCCGGCCCGCTAAGTCGAAATGAGAAGCGTCCAGGGACCCCGGCGTCGAGGCGTCTTCCGACTGCACGACCGCTTCCGACCACGGGACCGATGGCGGGTGGTGGCCGAAGGAGTCGCGCAATTTTGAGCCCAGACACTTGCTGTTCGTCCAAGGCACCAGTCAGATCCGGGGGCCGCTGGCTATCGCTGGCGCAGTGAAGCAGGCGTCCTGCTTTCCGCGCGGAGCGGGTGTGGGTAGGTTCGTCGAGCAGGTGCGCGGCAAAACGCGAGAGCAGGTGTCGGTCGCTGCCGCAGCACCCGCGGGCGTGCCGTAAGAGGATCGGCCTACGGCCTGTGGGCGGCGAGCGGCGATCAGGCAGATCTCAGGCGCGCAGCTCGATCACGCTCGGATAGCGCGTGGCACGGTGAACCGCGTTCGGATGTTCCAAACCCCGCTCCCGAAGCGGGGCGATGCGCTGATCCGGGTTCACAGGAATGGGATGCGCTTGACCACCCCGTCGTCCAGCATCTGCTGGAAGTGGTCGGCGATGGTGTCGTCCAGCGGGCGATACCTGAGGCCGAGTTCGGCGCGGCTGCGCGAACTGTCGAACGCCAACGGGTAGCCAACGTTGAGGTCGACGAACTTGCGTGTGAAACCCAGCGCCGGGGCAATCGTCCGGACGAGGAACTTGGGCACCGTCATGCGAGGGAAGGCGTAGAACCTGCCGAACCGCCGGCGCAGGATCCGGCCGATCTGCGGCATGGACACGGTGTCGGCGTTGATCACGTAGCGGCCCTTCGCCTCCGGCGTGGACCCCGCACGCACATGCGCCTCCGCGACGTCGCGGACGTCGACGACGCCGTAGTACAGGTTCGGCGCGCCTGCCAGCATGGTGCCGTCGGCAAACTGCTTCATGGTGGCCAGGCTGGTGGAGCCGCTGGCGGTCGTCAGCGACGGGCCGAGCACCAGACCAGGGTGCATGGTCACCAGGTCCCAGCGATCCTGGGCTTGCTCGATCCGCCACGCCTCCCGCTCCGCGACCGTCTTGGAGTAAGGGTACGGCTGGTGGTCGGCGCTGCTGGTGGTGTTCCAGTGGTCCTCGGTGAAGACGCCGCCGGGGACCCGCTCGGCCTCCTTCGCGTCGCCGTACATCGCCAGCGTGCTGCTGGTCAGCACCACCCGCTTGACGCTCGGCGTGCGGTCAACCGCGCCGAGGACGTTGCGGGTCCCGGTCAGCGCGGGCTGGACCAGCTGCCGGTCGGGGTCCTTGATGCCCGCGACGATGAACGGGGACGCGTTGTGCACCACCAGATCGCAGCCCCGCATCGGCGCGTCGAACGCGCCATCGTCGAGCAGGTCGGCCTTGGCCAGGATCAGTCTGCCGGGATGGTCGGCGGCCAGCTTGTGCAGGTGCTCGAGGCCGGACT
>JBKPFJ010000135.1:0-7164 GCA_046728795.1 Actinomycetota bacterium
CACCCCGTCGCCGTCCGTCAGGGGAACATGTTGGCCGTGGCGTTCCATCCCGAGCTCACCGCCGACCGCCGGCTGCACTCCTGGCTCCTGAACGGGAACGGCCGCCGGTGAGGGACCAGCGCGCCGACAGCCTCGCCCAGATTCTCGTCCGCTACTCGACGAAGGTGGAGAAGGGCAACGTATGCGTGATCCAGTCGACGACTGGCGCGGAGCCGCTCGTCCAGGCGGTCTACGAGGAGATTCTGCGCGCGGGCGGGCTGCCGATCATGCAGCTCACCACCGAGGGGGCGGCGGCCGCCTTCTACGACCTGGCGTCGCCCGAGCAGCTCGACTGGGTGCCCCCCACCGCCGAATGGGCCGCCGAGAACGCCGACGTGCGGATCGCGATCCTGGCCGACGCCAACACCCGCGAGCTCTCGCACGCCGACCCCAAGAAGCAGGCGCGGACGCAGAAGGCCCGCAAGACGCTCATGGAGACCTCCATGAGGCGCGCTGCCGAGGGCACCCACCGCTGGGCGCTCACGCTCTTTCCCACCCACGCGTATGCGAGCGAGGCGGAGATGTCGCTCGCGCAGTACGAGGACTTCTACTACGGCGCTTGCCTGGCGACGGACACTGAGCCGGTCACCGCGTGGCAGCGTGAGTCGGACGAGGTCCGCCGCCTGGCGGAGTGGATGCAGGGCAAGGAGGAGGTGCGCGTCAAGGCCGCGGGCACCGACGTCCGGCTGGGGGTGGAGGGCCGGAACTGGATCCCGTGCGTGGGCGACCGCAACATGCCCGACGGCGAGTTCTTCACGGGCCCGGTCGAGGACGCGGTCGACGGCGAAGTGAGCTTTTCCTTCCCGGCCACCTACGCCGGGCGCGAGGTCTCGGGCGTGCGTTTCCGCTTCGAGGCGGGGAAGGTGGTCGATGCCACGGCGGAGCGGGGCGAGGAGTTCCTGACCGAGATGCTCGACACCGACGACGGCGCCAGGCGCCTCGGCGAGCTCGGCATCGGCACGAATTACGGCATCTCGACCGGGACGAAGGAGATCCTGCTCGACGAGAAGATGGGCGGCACGGTCCACATGGCCGTCGGCATGAGCTATCCCGAGTCGGGCGGGTCGAACGACTCCGCCATCCATTGGGACATGGTCTGTGACCTGCGCCAGGGCGGCTCGATCACGGTCGACGGAACCGAGCTCCAGCGCGACGGTAAATTCGTGGTGTAGATGTCCGGTCACTCCAAGTGGGCCTCGATCAAGCACAAGAAGAAGGCCGTCGACGCCAAGCGCGGCCAGCTCTTCACGAAGCTCACGCGCGCGATCCAGGTCGCCGCACGTGACGGCGGCGGCGATCCCGCCGGCAATCCGGCGCTCGCCCTCGCCGTCCAGAAGGCGAAGGACGCGCGCATGCCAAAGGAGAACATCGAGCGGGCTATTGCCAAGGGCACCGGCGCCGACGCGGACGCGGAGGCGATCGAAGAGGTCGTCTACGAGGGCTACGGTCCCGGCGGGGTGGCCATCCTCGTCGAGGCGCTGACGGACAATCGCAACCGCACCGGCTCCGAGGTGCGGCACGCCTTCACCTCGCACGGCGGCAGCCTGGGCGAGCCTGGCTCGGTGGCCTGGACCTTCGAGAACAAGGGCGAGCTCGTGGCGGACGCCACCCGCTACGGGGAGGACGACCTGCTGCCGGCCATCGACGCCGGCGCCGAGGACGTGGCGCTCGACGGCGACGTGTGGGAGGTGGTCACCGAGCCCGCGGACTTGACCGCGGTCCGCGAGGCGCTCGAGGGCGCCGGCGTGGAGCTCGACTCGGCCGAGCTGGCAATGCGGCCCACGACCCGCACCCCGGTCGAGGACGACAAGGTCGGCGCCCTCATGCGCCTGATCGAGGCGCTCGAGGAGCACGACGACGTGCAGGCCGTTAACGCGAACTTCGAGGTGGACGCCGCCGCCCTGGAGCGCGCGGCCTCGGCGTAGCCGCACCGGGGCGAATCTCGAGCGCTGTCCTACTTAACCGGGCTGGTGGCCCGGCAAAGTAGGACGGTGGAGCAAGTTCTCGCGCGGATCGGGGGAGGTTCGCACGGCGTGGTCACTCGTCAGGAGCTGCTGGGGGAGGGTGTCAGCGACGACGAGATCAGGCATCGTCTGAAGAACGGGGCGCTTCACTTCGAGTACCCCGGTGCGTATCGCGTGGGGCACCGGGCCCCGAGCCTTGAGGCGCGTTACATGGCGGCGGTGCGGGCGTGTGGAGATGGGGCCCTCTTGGGTGGGAGGGCGGCCGCGCACCTCTTCGGCCTCCTGCGGGGGCGCGCGGCCCCGCTACCCGAGGTCATCGCTCCGAAGCAGCGGCGGATCAAGGGGATCATGACGCGTCGCTCCCGCCGGATCGACCGGCGCGACGCCACGACCTGGCGGAGGATTCCGGTCACCACCGTCGCCCGTACCCTCGTCGATCTGGCGGCCGTCCTCGACGAGGACGACCTGGCGAGGCCCTGCCACGAGGCCGGCGTACGCCACGGGACGAGGCCACCGCACATCGAGGCGGTGCTCGCCCGCCGACCGAACAGCCCGGGGGCCGCGAAGCTGCGCCGAATCCTCCGCGGTGACGTCCGCGTCACGCTCAGCAAGCTCGAGTCCCGCTTCCTCGCCCTCCTGCGCGACGCGGGACTGCCGCTTCCCGTGACGAACCGCCCGGCCGGCGGCTTCCGGGTCGATTGCCGCTGGCCGGAGCACAGGCTGACCGTCGAGCTCGACAGCTACCGCTTTCACAATTCTCGCCACGCCTGGGAGCAGGACCGGCGCCGGGAGCGCGAGGCCCGGGCTCGCGGCGATGAGTTCCGCCGCTACACGCATGGCGACGTGTTCGAGGATCCAGGCCCGGCGCTGGCCGAGCTGCGCGCCCTGCTCTAGGCGTCCGCCCGCCGTGAGGCGTCCGCTCGCCGGGAGGCGTCCGCCCGCCGGGAGGCATCCGGGTCCCCGCGGAGAATCCCATCCGTGGTGGTGGTCCTCGGCATCGACCCCGGCACCGCGCACACGGGCTACGGCGTGGTCCTGGCCCGCGGCCGCCGCCTGGCGGCCCTCGACGGCGGGGTGATCGGCACCGGGCCCTCCGAGCCGCTCGAGCACCGGCTCACGAAGATCCACGCCCGGCTCTGCGACCTGATCGCGGAGCACCGGCCGGACGCCGTGGCCGTCGAGCAGCTCTACTTCGGGCAGAACGCCCGCACTGCTTTCGCCGTCGGCCAGGCACGCGGCGTGGTGCTCCTCTCGGCCGGGATGGCCGGTGTGCCCTGCTTCTCCTACACGCCCCAGCAGGTGAAGCTGGCCGTGTGCGGCGCAGGCGCCGCGACGAAGGACCAGGTCCAGCGCATGGTCGGCGCCCTGCTTTCGCTCCCGGAGCCGCCCGAGCCCGACCACGCGGCGGACGCCCTCGCCGTGGCGATCTGCCACGCCAACGGCGCCCCCCTCCGCGCCGCCCTGTAGGCCGGGCTCCGCCACAGGGAGGCGTCCGCCGCGGCACGCAGAATCACGATCCATGATCGCGAGCGTTCGCGGCCCGGTCCTGCTGCGCCGCCCCGGCGAGGTGGTCCTCGAGGCCGGCGGGGTCGGGTACCGGCTGGCCGTCTCGGCGGAGACGCTGAGGGCCGTGCCGGCGGCCGGCAGGGAGGCCAGCCTCCACTCCCACCTCGTCATGCGCGACGACGCGATCCAGCTCTACGGCTTCGCCAGCGAGGCGGAGCGCGAGCTGTTCCTGATGCTGATCGGGGTCCAGGGGGTGGGGCCGAAGGTGGCGCTCGCCGTCCTCTCCGGGGGCACCCCGCGCGAGCTCTTGAACGCCATCGCCACGGGTGACTCTGCGCGCTTTCAGGCCGTGCCCGGGATCGGGAAGCGGACCGCGGACCGGGTGATCGTCGAGCTCCGGGAGAAGGTGGCGGGCCGCGTGGAGGATGAGATCGTGGTCAGCCGCGCCCCCCGGGACGACCCGCGGACGCTCGCACGAGAGGGCCTCCTGGGACTGGGCTTCGCGCCGCACGAAGCGGACGAGCTCCTCGACAAGGCGGAGGGGGAGGCCGCGAAGCGCCCGGTCGGGGGCGAAAGCCCCCGGGCGGAGGAGCTGATCGCGGGCGCTCTGAGGGCGGCTCGATGACGATCCGCACGCCGGGCATCGAGCGAATACACGACCCTGAGCGACTCGAGGCAGAGGACGAGCTCGACCGCTCGCTCCGCCCCAAGCGGCTCGCCGACTTCGTAGGGCAGGCAGCGGTCAAGGAGCAGCTCGGGGTGTTCATCGAGGCCGCCAAGGGCCGCGGCGAGGCCCTCGACCACGTGCTGCTGGCGGGCCCGCCGGGGCTGGGCAAGACGTCGCTCGCGCAGATCGTGGCCAATGAGCTGGAGGTCGACTTCATTCCCACCGCGGGGCCCGCGCTCGAGCGCAAGGGCGACGTGGCGAGCTACCTCACGGCGCTCGACCCGCGCAGCGTGTTCTTCGTCGACGAGATCCACCGCCTCCCGCGCGCCCTCGAGGAGACCTTCTACCCGGCGATGGAGGACCGGCGGCTGCCGATCACCGTGGGACAGGGGGCGGGCGCGCGCGTCGTGACGCTCGACCTCCCCGCTTTCACGCTGATTGGGGCCACCACGCGCGCCGGCCTGCTCACCACCCCGCTGCGCGACCGTTTCGGCGTCACCCACCGGCTGGACCTCTACACGCCCCAGGAGCTCGGCCTGATCGTGCGTCGCTCCGCCGGCATCCTGGAGGTCACGATCGACGACGCTGGCGCCGAGGCCATCGCGGCCCGCTCGCGCGGCACGCCGCGAGTGGCCAACCGCCTGCTGAAGCGCGTGCGCGACTACGCCGAGGTGCGCCACGCCGGGAGCATCGACGTCGAGGTGGCCAGCCGCGCGCTCGAGCTGCTCGAGGTGGACGCCCTCGGTCTCGACCGCCTCGACCGCGACATCCTGCGCGCGGTGTGCGAGAAGTTCGCCGGCGGGCCCGTCGGGCTGTCCACGCTGGCGGTGGCGGTGGGGGAGGAGCAGGACACGATCGAGGACGTCTACGAGCCCTACCTGCTCCAGCAGGGGCTGCTTATGCGCACTCCCCGCGGTAGGGTTGCCACGGACGCGGCTTTCGAGCATCTGGGCCTCGAAAAGCGCTCCGATCGTGCGTCCAGATTGTTCTGACTACCCTCTACCGGGATGCCGAACTTCATCTGCCCGAACTGCGGGGATCGCAGCCTGTCCACGGAACGGACGGCGGGTTTCCAGAACCGCCCGCGCCAGTGCAAGAAGTGCGGCTTCGGCTTCCTGTTCGAGCTGCTCGACGACTACTACCCGGCCCCCAACGCCGCCTTCTTCATCTGCGACCAGGAGGGCCGCCTGATCGGGGCGGGCCGGGGCGCGCGAGAGCTCACCGGGCTGGGCGACCTGGACGTGATCGGGCGCCCGGTCCAGGAGGTCCTGGGGCTCGAGTTCGAGAACGGGGACGACCACATCGGAACCGCGCTCGAGTGGGGGGTGCGAGTGCTCGACAAGCAGGTGGTGGTGCACGCCGAGGGCGACCGGCCGGAGCCGGCCAAGGCGGACATCTTCCCGGCCTACGACGAAGACGGCGGACTGCTGCTCGTCCTGACCCCCCGGTAGCGGCGTGACGTCGCGGACCCGCAACCTGTCGATCATCGGCCTCGTCGTCGCGCTGCTGATCGCGTCCGGGGTGATCATCGCGGAGAAGTCGACGCGCCTCGGGCTCGACCTGAAGGGCGGCGTGGAGCTCGTCTACCAGGGCCAGCCGACGCCGAAGGTGCCGAAGGTCACCCCGCAGGCCATCGACGACGCGATCACCACGATCCGCAAGCGCACCGACGCGCTCGGCGTGTCCGAGCCCGAGATCCAGCGTGTCGGCGCGGACCAGATCTCGATCGGCCTGCCTAGCGTCAAGAACGCCAAGCGTGCCATCGAGCAGGTCGGCTCGACCGCGCAGCTCCAGTTCTACGACTGGGAGCCGAACGTGCTCGGCAACCGCGGCCCGGACTCGCCCTTCGGCGGTCCGGACGCGCTGTTCGACGCGGTGACCCTGGCGTCGAAGTCGAAGCCCAAGGCCGAGCAGACGGACGTCCCGCCGGACTCGAACATGTCGCCCCAGGAGGCGGACCGCAAGAACGACACCGCCAAGGCGCGCTACTACCTCTTCAAAGCGGACAAGAAGCTGAAGGCGGGTCCCGACACGAGCTGCACGGAGCTCCTCGCCGACTTCACGAAGAAGCCGGGCCCCGCCCCCAAGCCGGCCAAGGGCACCCAGTGCGCCGACGAGCTGAAGGCCCTCGGCGCCGGCGGCCCTGCGGCGGGGAGCACCGTCCTCAAGGTCCCGCAGGGGATCGTCGTGATCGAGGCCGAGCGGCCGCCGAATGCCCCCAAGGACGTCCACCAGTACTTCGTGCTCGAGGACGACTCGGCCCTTTCTGGCAGCGACATCAAGAACCCCGAGCAGAACTTCGACCAGCGCACGAACGAGCCGATCGTGACCTTCGATTTCACGGACACGGGGCGGAAGGCGTTCGCGGCGACCACGAAGCGGATCGCCCAGCAGCCCATCACCGAGCGCACGGGCGGCCAGTTGCCGCCCCCCGGAAGCGACGAGGCCCAGTTCCGGCGCTTCGCCATCACGCTCGACAACCAGATCGTCTCGCGCGCAACGGTCGACCCGCGCGAGAACCCCGAGGGGATCGACGGGCGGACCGGCGCGCAGATCAACGGCATCGGCAGCATCGAGGACACGCAGCGCCTGGCGGAGAACCTCCGCATCGGTGCCCTGCCGATCTCGCTCAAGCTGATCTCGCAGACCCAGGTCTCGGCCACGCTCGGCAAGCAGGCGCTCCATCAGGGCCTGATCGCGGGCGCGGTCGGCCTGCTGCTCACGGCGACGTTCCTGCTCATCTTCTACCGGGCGCTCGGCGCGGTGGCCGTGGCCGCGCTCGGCATCTACGCCGTGCTGCTGTTCGCGCTGGTCAAGCTGATCCCGATCACCCTGACCCTGCCCGGCATAGCCGGCCTCGTGCTGACGCTGGGCGTGGCGGCGGACGCCAACATCGTCATCTTCGAGCGCATCAAGGAGGAGTTCCGCTCGGGGAGGTCGATCCCGGCCTCGATCGCGGGCGGCTACGCGAAGGCGCTCAAGACGATC
>JBKPFJ010000185.1:0-7665 GCA_046728795.1 Actinomycetota bacterium
GCCCTGGCCGGGCGCCGGCACGAGCTCGGGGAGCGCCTCACCCTCGGCGGCGCGACCCAGCCGCGCCAGGCCGGCGCGGGCGAGGACGAGCGCGTGGTACTCGCCCTCGGCGAGCTTGCGAAGTCGGGTGTCGACGTTCCCCCGCAGCCCGCGCACGTCCAGATCGGGTCGCAGGGCGAGGAGCTGGGCCCGGCGGCGCAGGCTGCCGGTCCCCACCACCGCGCCCTCGGGCAGGCCTCCGAGCGACGCCGCGCCGCACAGCGCGTCGCGCGGGTCTGCGCGCTCCGGGACGCCCACGATCGCCAGCCCGTCTGGCAGCTCGCCGGGCACGTCCTTCGCGGAGTGCACAGCGAGGTCGACCTCGCCCCCGAGGAGCGCCTCCTCGATCTCCTTGACGAAGCGCCCCTTGTCGGAGCCGCGGCCGCGGTCGCCGGAGGTCGTGATCGTCACGAGCTCGGCTTGCACGGGCAGCCGCTCGGCTACCCAGCGCGCCTGCGCCAGCGCCAGCGCGCTGCCGCGGGTGCCGATCCTCACCGCCGCCGGCGGGAGTCGAGCCTCGTGACCTCGGCGGGCGCGTCGGCGGCGGGCTCGGACAGGACGGCCGGGGACGGCTCGAGGCCGAACAGCTCGCGGAGCGCGTGCACGTGGAGGTGCGAGCACTCCGCGCCCTCCGCCCCCTTGAGGCGCAGCGTCGGCTCGTGCAGGAGCCGTCGCACGACCGCGCGGGCCACCACTCGCAGCTGCTCCCGGTCGGCCACCGAGAGCGACTCCCAGCGCGACGCGTTCTCGCGTAGGACCTGCTCCACGATCGCGTCGCCGCGCGCGTGGAGGGCGGCGATAGTCGGCACCACGTCGAGGCTCGCGATCCAGCGGTCGAACTGCTCGACCTCCTCCCCGACGATCGACTCGCCCCGGCCGACCTCGCCCTCCCGGCCGCTCAGGTTGCGCGCCACCGCGCGCTGGAGGTCGTCCATGTCGAACAGGGCGATCCCGGGCAGGTCGCGCACCGCCGGATCGATGTCGCGCGGCACGGCGATGTCGATCATCACGAGCGGCCTTCCGGAGCGAGCGGAAGCCACCTCGGCTAGCTCGTCGCGCCCCACGATCTGGTGCGGGGAGGACGTGCTCGAGACGACGATATCCGCCCGCTCTAGCTCGGCCGGCAGGTCGTCGAAGCGTACGGCGGCCCCCCCGAAGCGCTGGGCCAGCCCGATCGCCCGGTCGTAGCGCCTGTTGGCCACGAACACGGTGTGGACGCCACGCCGGCGCAGGGCGCGGGCGGTCATCTCGCCGTTCTCGCCGGCCCCGATCACCAGCACCCGCCTGCTGGCCAGGTCCCCGAGCAGTCCCGCCGCGAGCTCGACGGCCACCGATGACACGGAGACGCGCGAGCGGCCCACTGCGGTTTCGGTGCGCACCCGCTTGCCGGCGGCGAGCGCGTCACGGAAGAGGCGGTTCGAGACGGGGCCGGTGGCCCCCTCGACGAGCGCCAGCTCGTAGGCGCGCTTCACCTGGCCCTGCACCTCGGCCTCGCCGACGATCATCGAGTCGAGGCCGGCCGCCACCGAGAACAGATGGTGCACGGCGTCGCGGCCGCGCATCGAGTACAGGTTCGCGAGCAGCTCCGTGGGCCGGATGCCCGCCTGGCTCGCGAGCAGGGCGAGCGCCTCGGTCTCGGCCGCGACCGGATCGCCGGCCACCAGGTAGAGCTCGGTGCGGTTGCAGGTCGAGATGGCCACCGCCTCGTGGATCGCTCGGCCCTCCGTCAGCTCGGAAAGCACGGCCGCGGCGCGGCCCTCCGGCAGGGCGAGGCGCTCGCGGAGCGCGAGCGGGGCGGTCTTGTGCGAGGCGCCCAGGGCCAGGATTTCGCCGTTCACTCGTCCTCCACGAGCTCGTTCAGATGCTCGACCTCGCGCGCGATGCGCGCGATCTTCGTCCCGATGATCGCCACGTAGACGAGCACCAGCGCCAGGAAGACCACGTAGGCCCCCGCCACGTACTTGCCCGCCTCGTCGAGCGGCAGAGCGGGCATCAGGCCACCGCCGCCGGGTGGCGCGTCTGCTCCGCCTCCGCGCGGGCCTCGAGCCTGCGCCGCAGCCTCTTCAGCTGCGCGGCGGCGTGCTTCGACGTGAGCTCGAGCTTCCACAGGGTGACGAACAGGAGCGTCATCCCGAGCAGGGACACGAGGAAGGTGAGGCGCATCTCGCCCGGCAGGTTGCCGCCGGTTTGGGACAGCACGCGCGGATGGGTGAACGACGCGGCGAGCCGGACCGCCACGAAGTTCAGCGGGACGAAGGCACCTGCGGCGATCGCGAACACCGAGGAATAGCGCGCCTGGCGGTCCGGGTCCTCGATCGAGAAGCGCAGTGGGTAGTAGACGCAGTACAGGAGGAAGACGACGAGGAAAGAGACGAGCACCGGCTCGTCCCACACCCACCAGTGGCCCCAGGAGGCGCGTGCCCAGATCGAGCCGGTGGCGAGCACGCCCACGCCGAGGATCACCGACAGGTGGATGGCGACGTAGGAGCGCACGTCCCAGGAGCGGTCGCCCGTGCGCAGGTGGAGGCAGGCCATGATCCCTGCCGCGACCCAGCCGCAGAGCGCCACGATCGCCATCGGAACGTGGATGTAGAAGATCTTCTGGACGAAGCCCTGGTCGGCGTCGAGCGGCGCGTAGAAGAACACCAGCACGAGTGCCGTCGTCATCGTCACCGCCGTGGCGACGGCGAGCGGCTTGAGTCCCCGCGCGTACGTCATCAGTCCTCGAGCAGGAAGTCGAACACGGCGACCGAGAGCAGCACGAACACCACATCGTAGAGGCTCAGGAGGCCCAGCCAGCGACCCAGATCCTCGGGTTGCTGCGCGCCCCGCAGGAGCGGCTCCGTGGCCTGCGCAGCCCCGATCAGGACGGGCACGAGCAGCGGAAGCAGCAGCAGCGGCACGATCAGCTCGCGTGCTCGGGTCTCCGCCGCTAGCGCCGAGACGAGCGCGCCCACCGCGGCCAGCCCGAGGTCTGCGAGGGCCACGATGGCGAGCAGCTCGGGCATG
Source organism: Actinomycetota bacterium (assembly GCA_046728795.1). GTDB lineage: Bacteria > Actinomycetota > Thermoleophilia > Solirubrobacterales > Thermoleophilaceae > JBKPFJ01. Next base: position 3,049 of record JBKPFJ010000185.1, read on the forward strand.
GCGTCGAGCAGGTCGGGGCCGAGCAGCAGGAGGGCGAAGGCCGGCAGCGCCACCACCTCCACGGCCACGAGGAACAGGAACAGGGCGGCAGCCTTCGCCAGGAACAGCGCTGTGCGGTCGACGGGGGCGAGCAGCAGCGCGTCGATCCCGCCCTGCTCGCGCTCCGCCGCGAACAGCCGCGTTACCCCGATGATGGCGGCGAGCAGCAGGGTGACCCAGAGAACGCCCGACGCGAGCGAGCCGTCGAGGGTGTTGCGGTCGAGGCCGAAGTGAAACAGCACGAAGACGACGACGGTGAAGAGCGTCATCGCCGGCACGGACTCCTTGGTGCGCAGCTCGAGGCGCAGGTCCTTGCGGAGGATCGCCCGGGCCGCGCGGATCACCGGTAGAGCTCCCGGACCGCCGCCGCGTCGACGCGCTCGGCGAACACCTGCCGCCCGCGCCTCAGCCCGAGCGCCAGGTCCGCCTCGGCCAGGCCGCCCTCCACGTCGTGGGTCACGAGCACCCGCGTGCGCCCCGAGGAGCGGCCGATGAGCGGCTCGAGCAGCTCGGCCGCTGCCGGGTCGAGCCCCGCCCGCGGTTCGTCGAGCAGGAGCAGCGGCGGGTCGTGCAGCACCGCTCGCGCCACCGCCAGCCGCTGCACCATCCCGCGCGAGAGGTCGCGCACCGGCTCGTCCGCCCTCCGCTCCATGCCCACCGCCGCGAGTGCTTCCGCCACCCGCCCGTTCTGGACCCCGTACAGGCTCGCCTGGTAGCTGAGGTTCTCTCGACCGGTCAGGTCCCGGTAGAGCAGCGGCTCGTGGCCGAGGAAGCCCACGCGGCCGTGCACCTTCCAGGCCTCGCCGGGCAGCTCCGCGTCGAGGACCCGAACGCGGCCGCCATGCGGGCGCAGCAGCGTGGCGAGCACGCGCAGCAGGGTCGTCTTGCCCGCCCCGTTGGCGCCGAGCACCGCGAGCGTCTGCCCGGGCTCGACGCGAACCGTGACGCCCTCGAGCGCCACGCGGTCCCCGAAGCGGCGCTCGAGCCGCTCTAGCTCAAGCACGCTCGAGCGTGTCCGCCGCGTGGCGGAGCGTGGGCTCGACGATCGGCCACGACTGACCGATCGCCTTGGGGCTGCCCGGGAAGTTGACGATCAGGGTCCGCCCGCGGACGCCCGAGACGCCGCGGGTCAGGATCCCGAGGGGCGTGTGAGCGCGGGAGTCGGCCCGGATCGCCTCGGCGTAGCCGGGTGCCTCGCGCTCGATGACCGCCCTAGTGGCCTCGGGCGTCACGTCGTCCACCGTCAGGCCGGTGCCCCCCGTGGTGAAGACGAAGCGGACGCCCTCCTCGTCCGCGAGCCGTCGCAGGGCCCCGGAGATCGCCTCCCGGTCGTCGGACACGGTCTCGTGGACGGTCTCGAGCCCGGCCCCTCGGCACAGCTCCACGAGCGCTGGGCCGGAGAGATCCTCTCCCTCCCCTCGCGCCCGGCTGGTCGATACCGTCAGCACGGCCGCCCTCACCCGCGCCGCCAGTCCTCCTTGCCGCCGCTCTTCTCCAGCAGCGCGAGCTCGGCGATCTCCACGCCGCGCTCGAGGCCCTTGACCATGTCGTAGACGGTCAGCGCCGCCACCGCCACGGCGGCCATGGCCTCCATCTCGACACCCGTCTGTGCGCTGGTGCGCGCCTCGCCGGTCAGGGTCACGCCCTCCGCCCCGACCTCGGCGGTCACGTCGACGAAGGTCAGCGGCAGGGGATGGCAGAGGGGGATCAGCTCGGAGGTGCGCTTTGCCGCCTGAATGCCCGCGATGCGGGCCGTGCCCAGGACGTCCCCCTTGGGCGCATTCCCGTCCCGGACCGCGGCCGCGGTCTCGGGGCTCATGCGCACGAAGGCGCCCGCCAGCGCCCGGCGGTCCGTGACCTCCTTGCCTCCGACGTCCACCATCCGCGCCCGGCCGGCGTCGTCCAGGTGGGAGAGCTCAGGCGGGGGCATGCGTCTGCTGCGCGGCGGCGATCAGGTCGCGCACCGCGGCCTCGTCGCCCCGGCGCAGCAGCTCGACGGGGTCGGGCTCCCCGTTCACGATCGACTCGAAGAAGACCTTCCGGTCCTGGTAGGTCGGGAGTGTCCCCTTGGCCCACCCGCGCACCTCGTTCAGCAACACCGCCAGGCGCGCGTAGGGCTCCCCGTACTCGTCCGCGATCTCGTCGCGGATGCGCTTGGCCAGAGCCGGCGAGGCGCCCGCGGTGGAGATCGCGATCGCCAGCGGGCCGCTTCGGATGATCGCCGGCAGGATGAAGTTGCAGAGGGGCGGCACGTCGACCACGTTGACGAGCATCGCCCGCCGCTCTGAGTCCTCGAAGACGCGGATGTTCACCTCGGTGTGGCCGGTGGCGGCGATCACCAGGAACGTGCCCTCGAGGTCGTCCGCCCGGTACTCGCGGCGCTCCCAGCGGATCGAGTTCTCCTCCGCCAGCTCGCGCAGCGGGTCGACGGCGTCAGGCGAGACGAGCACCACCTCTCCGTCGCAGGCCAGGAGGCCCTCCACCTTCTCGAGCCCGACCTCGCCGCCGCCGACCACGACGCAGCGACGGCCGGAGAGGCGCAGGCAGGCGATGTAGAAGGGCGTGTCGAGCATGCCCCGGACGCAGCTCTGGTCGCAGATCCCCTTGCGGAGCTGGCAGACGCATTCCTTGCCGGCGTAGGCCTGGGCGGGCATGGCCCTCAGTCTAAGTGCCCCTGTCTCGCGATCAGCGCCGCAGCAGGTCTCGGAGCGATTTGCGCGTCAGACGCGCCAGGGGAACCGCACCGCGGGCGAGCGCGGCGCGTTTGTCGGCGTCCCGGCCGTAGAGCAGTTGGGCGGCGGCGTGGAGTCCCTTGGCCAGCGACTCGTCGTAGGGGTGCCACCAGAAGTTGCGCGTGCGCGAGGACTCCCAGGTCATGAGCTTCACCTCCACGCACTCGTAGAAGCCGAACTTCCCGTGGGCCCGGCCGACCCCCGAGTCCTTGACGCCTCCCCAGGCACAGGCGCAGGCCCCGTGGGTGTACATGTGGTCGTTGATCCACACCATGCCCGCGCGCAGCCGACGCGCGATCCGCTCGCCCCTTCCGCGGTCCATGGTCCAGACGGACGCCCCCAGGCCGAAGGACGAGTCGTTTGCGAGCTCGATGGCCTCGTCCTCGGCGTCGACGGTCACGATCGGGATCACCGGCCCGAAGATCTCTTCGCGCATGATCCGCATCTCGTGCGTCACGCCGGTGAGGACCGCGGGGCGGTAGAAGGGCGGGTCGGGGCCGCCGCAGCGGAGCGTGGCGCCGGCCGCCACGGCGTCGTCCACGAGCTCGCGCACGATCTCGAGCTGCTCGCCGGACACCATCGGGCCGATCTCGGTGGTCCATCCCATCGGGTCGCCAACCCGGAGGCGGCCGGCGCCCTCCACGACCCCCGCGACAAAGCGATCCGCGACCTCCCGTACGACGTAGACGCGCTCGATCCCCGAGCACGTCTGTCCGGAGTTGGCGAAGCCGCCCCAGAGGCACCCCGAGATGGCATTCGGGAGTCCCGCGTCCGCGAGCACGAGCATCGGATCTTTCCCACCCAGCTCGAGCACCGAGCCCTTGAGCCGCTCACCGCAGGCCGCGCCGACCCGGCGCCCTACGTCGATCGAACCGGTGAAGAAGATCTTGGCGACGCTCGACTCGACGAGCGCGCGGCCCACCTCGCCGGCGCCATGAGCGGTGCGGACGAGGCCCTCCGGGACGCCCGCGCGCTCGAACGCCCAGCGGATCCGCTCGCCGATCAGCGGGGTGAGCTCGGAGGGCTTAAGCACCACTCCGTTGCCGGCCATCAGGGCCATCGCCACCTCGCCGCAGGGGATCGACCAGGGGTAGTTCCAGGGCGCGATCACGCCCACGACCCCGAGCGGCTCGAACGTGTGGGCGGCCGTCTTCTGGCGCATGAACACCGGCAGCGAGGTCCGCTCGCGGCCGAGCACCCTCGGCCCCGCCTCGGCGATCCAGCGCAGAGCGTCGATCGTCGGCACGAGCTCCATCGAGTAGGACTCGCTGCGCGGCTTGCCCTGCTCTCGGGTGAGAAGAGCGGAGAGCTCGCCGAGGTTGTCGATCAGCACTTGCGCGGTGCGCCGCATGTAGCGGGCCCGGTCCGCAAGCGGGAGCTGGGCCCAGAAGGGCTGGACCTCCGCGACGCCGTCCACGAGCGTCTGGACGTCCTCCGGAGCGGTGGCCGGCACCTCTCCCACGCGGCTGCCGTCGAGCGGGTTGAAGGACTCGAGCGTCGCAAGTCCCGTGGCTTCCATGACGGCGGAGCCTACGCAGCGCGGCGCCGTGCGAGCGGCAGCCGGAGATAGATCGAGGCGTTGCCCCCCTCGCTCGTCCGGACGGTCGGCCCAAGGCGCTCCATGAGTCCGAGCACCGGCTCGTCGTCGGCGAGCAGCACGGCCTTGAGATGTGCCGCGCCCTGCTGCGCCGCGAGCGACGCGATCGCCTCGGTGAGCAGCGCCCCGATGCCGTCGCCCTGCCGCCCGTCGGCCACCACCACGGCGAGCTCGGCCACGCCCGTCGAGATGTGCGCCACGTCGGCGAGCCCGACGATCTGCTCGGTGCCGTCGATCGGGCTGGTCGCC
>JBKPFJ010000126.1:0-21379 GCA_046728795.1 Actinomycetota bacterium
ACGCACGGCCCACGGCACCCATCGCGGTCTTTGAGCAACAGCCACCGCGAGAAGCGCTAGCCAGCCTGCCTACCCAGAGCGTGCTGCTCTCATGGCCGGGAACTCTGGGCGTCCTGGTCCCCAGTCGCACGTCCTCGGGACGGCACCGAGTGGTGCCCGGAGTGCACCGGCTACGGCTCGTCGCAATTCGAGGAGATCGAACGCTGCACGCGGTGCGGCGGGACGGGACTTTGTCCTGGTGACCGATCCAGGCCGTGAGAAGCCGAACAGCCACGACCCGCGCGACTGGCCAGAGCACTGAGCCGAGGCAAGACGGCGGGCGCGGCGACACAACGTCGGCATGCCCGCCTGTCTGCTCTACCCGAGTCCGGCGCTCTTTTTTTATGCCAGCAACCTGCTGGCGCCTAGTTGCGGAGCCGCCTCGCTTGCCGCAAGGCCGGCTACTCCCCACGCTCGGGCGTCGCTTGGCGCGGCGCGCTCAAGTCCGTGAGGCGCGGACGGAAGCTACCAACGAGTCCCGGAACGAGAAGACGACCGCCGCCTGCTCCCTCAGATCATCTCCGCCATCACGAGGCTGCGCCCAGACCCCGCAGACGGCCAGCACGTCGTCCCCGCGCCGTGTCAGCCGATAGACGACCGCGCGCGCTGACTTCCAGCGGAGAGCGAGATCCGCGAAGTAGCGGCGGATGCTTTCATGGCCGCGATAGGGACGACTGCCGCCCGTCGTGAACGCGGGGACCCAAACGACCTCCGGGGCGCAGAGCTCGAGTACAGCGTCGACTCCTCGCCGGTTGAAACCCTCGATGAGCCGGTTGATCGTCTCGAATCGGACCTGCCAGTGATGCTCGCGCGAGAGCTCTGCGAGTTCCTCTCGCAACAGCGGAAGCAAAGGCAGCGACTCGGCGGTGTCATCGAGCAGCCCGAGGGTCTTGCGATAGTGCTCGACCTTTTGATCGAGGGGGTGTGCCAGGCGCTCCCGCACCTGTCCCTCCCCCTGCTCGGCGATCGCTCGCCGCAGGGTCTGGGCGTTCACGACCTTGTCGGCGGCGAAGATCGTCTCGGCGTCGTAGCCGGCCTCGGTGACCTGCCGCCTCAACGCCTCCTTGCGGGCGGCGAAGGGGTGGACGTCGGCCGGCTCGGTGGTCGCGGCGACCAGGCGCGCCACCTGGGACCCAAAGCTGCGCTCAATGTCCTCGGTGCGCACGTGGGTGTCCTCGACGGTGTCGTGCAGCAGACCCGCCGCGACCACGTCCTCGCTGCAGCCCGCCAGGTAGAGCAGGCGCCCAACGGCCACCGGGTGGTCGATGTACGGGCTTCCGTCCGCCTCATGCCGCTGACCGGCGTGCGCATCGCGCGCAAACGCATACGCCCTACTCATCAACTCGGAGGCTCCGGTGTAGCGCGGATCCGGGCGAAGGACGGCCCTGCCGACCCGCTCATTAGAGCGTCGAGGAGCTTCTCGTTCGGCGGGTAGGACCTGTTCGCCGCTCAGGTTGACCGCACTCATGTTCCTCCATCGTCTGGAAGCCCCGGGGGCTTCCCTCCGCTAGTGGCTCGGGTGCAAGTGTTGCCGCTCGGTCGGCTGGCTCACCACGATGAGCGACCGCCCGGAGCGCCTCGGCCGACCGTAGCAACGGCCGCTGCACCATCAGCCCAGAAATCCGCAAAATGCGGCAAAGTCGGACGCGACTTCGGAGTTCACCACGGCGGTTTCGATCCGGGCCCCTCCTGAGATCCTTGAGGAGAAGGCAACCGGCGGCGGCAGAACAGAATGGCCACGCTTCTCGACGGCAACGGAAAGAAAGCCGCCATCGGCGCGGTCGCAGCTGGCGGTGCGCTCGCCGCAGCCAAGGTTGGGTGGGATCGCCTCGTCTCCAGCGAGGATCCGCGCCGCTTTCGCCTTGCCGAGGGCGAACCGGTCCGGGATGGGATCGTTCGCATCGCGTGCGGTCAGCTCGACATGTCGATCGAGCGGCTCGGGGGCAGCACCGACGAAGACCTCGGCACGGCCGTGCATGAGGCGCGCAAGAGCCTCAAGCGCCTGCGGACGACCGTACGGCTGGCGCGTGACGAACTTGGCGACGAGGTCTACCGGCGTGAGAACGACACCTTCAGGGACGCTGCCCGCCGGCTCGCGGGGGCGCGCGACAGCCAGGTGCTGCTCGAAACGCTCGACGCGATCAGCGAGCGTTATCCGGGCGAGGCGCCGCCCGCGCGCCTTAAAGCCTTTCGAAGGACACTGGGGGGCCAGCACGCCTCAGCCCAGCGGCGGCTGAAGGACGGCGCGCCCAGGGCCGAGGTTGTGACCGAGCTGCGCGAGGCGCGGGCGCGCGTGCCGGAGTGGCCGCTCGAGGAGGAGAGCCTCGGAGCGCTGGCTCCGGGCTTCAGGCAGATCTACCGACGCGGGCGGCGCGCCTACCGCACCGCTCGCAAAGACCCCAGCAGCGAGAACCTGCATGAGCTGCGCAAGCGGGCGAAGGACCTCTGGTACGCGGCGCAGATCCTCAGACCGGCATCACCAAAACGGATGAAGCGGCTGGCGCGCGAGGCGCACCTGCTGTCGGACCTGATCGGCGAGGAGCACGACCTCGCGATCCACCAGCAGCGCGCCGGCGAGCGGCGCGATCGCTTCGACGACGAGGCAACGGTGGACGATCTGGCCGCCTCGGTCGAGCGCCGCAGGGACGAACTGCGGCGGGAGGCGCTCAAGGTCGGGAGGCACCTCTATCGGAAGAAGCCGCGCAAGCTCGTGCGCCCGCTCGAGCGCGCGAACGTCAACTCTTAGCCTCCCGAGGCCGATACCGTAGCCGCGATGGATCCGGACCACGCCCGCGAGCTGCTGGCCCGCGAGCGACGCCGAGTTGAGGAGTCGCTGGCGCGATTGCGACCCCAGCCGGACGAGGAGCTCTCCCACCTCGACCAGCACCCCGCCGACGACGCCACGGAGCTCTTCGAGGAGGAGCGCGACGAGGGGATCGCGGAGGAGCTGGCCGCGATCGCACGGGCCGAGCGCCGCCTCGAGGAGGGGGGCTATGGCATCTCGGTCGAGAGCGGCGGCCCGATTCCCGACCAGCGGCTGGAGGCGATTCCGTGGGCCGAGCGCACCGAGGACGAGCGGAGCGCTACGACCGGGCGTAGGATCTGGGCATGAGCGACGACAGCATCGCCGCCCATATCGAGCGGCTCGTTGACGAGGAGAAGGAGCTGCGGCAGCGCGAGCAGGCGGACCGGCCAGACGCCGACGCGCTCGAGGCCGACAAGGGGCGGCTGCGCGAGGTCGAGGTCGAGCTGGATCGCTGCTGGGACCTGCTACGCCAGCGCCGGGCCAAGGAGGAGTTCGGGCAGGACCCGGACGACGCCGAGGTGCGCTCGGCCGACACCGTGGAGCACTACCGGCAGTGAGAGCAGCCGTTGCGGATGGGGCGGCGCCTAATCGGCGTCGCTGACGCGTTCATCCACGTCAGTCACCGGCCAGGAACGTGTTGACCTCGGCCGCGACCTCGGTCGGGTACTGGAACAGGAAGCCGTGCGCTGAGTCTGGATAGATCCGGATCTGCGCGTCCGGGATGAGGCCGGCCATCAGGTGGCTGAGCTTGGTCGGGATCATCAGGTCGCCGTCGCCCTGGATGACCAGCGTCGGGCTACTGATCCCCGTCAACCGCTGCAACGCGGCGTGATTCGGGATCCCCCACTCGACGATCGCGTCGTATTGCGCATCGCGGGCGGCATCGCTCGTTGGGGCGTCGCGTCCCTCCTTGCGCTCCATGAAGCGCCCGAGGAACTCCATCCCCTTCCCCTGGCTCGCCTCGGTGTGGGCGAACATGATGTAGAGGAGATTCTCCGGCTTGCTCTCACCGCGCGCGGCGGCAGCGATGTCGTCGCGCCAGCCGTGCATGCCCGGCGCGCCCTTCGGGCCGGTTGCCGCGAGGACGAGCCGCCGGACGAGCGTCGGGCGCACCAACGCCATCTCCTGCGCGACGAACCCGCCGATCGAGAACCCGAGCAGATCGATCTGGGCGAGGCCGAGCGCGTCCGCGAACGCGATCATCTGGCGGGCGGTCGAGGCGATCGTGTGGCTCGGCTCGCCGGTGGAGGAACCGACGCCCGCGTAGTCGACCAGGATGACTTCGCGCTCCGCCGCGAGCGCATCGGTCAGCGCCGGATCCCAGTTGTCGAGGTTGCCGCGGAAGTGCTGGAGCAGCACGAGCGGCAAGTCGGCCGGGCTCCCGAAGCGGCGGAATGCGAAGTCGACGCCGGCGGCCTCGACGGACAGCGTCTCGGCGGTGTTGCGGGTGATTTCCTTGCTTACCGGGCTCATCCCTCGTCCTTTCAGTTGAGCGAGTCGAGGATGGCCGACGCGTACTCCGCCGGAGCCTCCTCCCAGACGAAGTGGCCGGCATCGATGACCACGAGGCGGCTGTTCGGCAGCCGTCCGTCGAGGAACTTCGCGTTGGCGAGCGGGACCACGGGGTCGTTGCGGCCGTTGATGATCGTGACCGGGGTCTCGATCTGCGGCAGCAGCTCGGCGAGCTCCGGCAGCTCCTCGGGATAGCGGCGGACGTAGCGCATCGACTCGACGAAGCGGTCACCGTCGTAGCAGTCCAGGTAGTCCGAGCGAACCTCGTCGGGGACGCCGCCCGCGATCGTGTCCACGGCCACGTTGACGATCGCGCGCGGGTCCATCTGGCGGTACTTGTCGAGGTCGGGGTCGAGCACCCACGACTTGAGCGGCTCACCGAGCTCGAGCGGGATCGCGGTTCCGCCGGTGCCGACGATCACGCTCGCGATCCGCTCCGGATGCGCGGCGGCGGCGAACAGGGCGGCCGAGGTCCCGACGTCCGGGCCCACGATGTGGGGCCTGCCGAGATCGGCCTCGGCGACGAGCTTGGCTAGGAACTCGCCCATCGCCCGCGGCGACAGCAGGTCCTCGCGGCGCTCGGATGCGCCGAATCCCGGCAGATCGACGGCGAACAGGCGGGCATGGTCCGCAAGCGAGGCCCACATCGGCGCGAACGCGTACAGGCTCTCCGGCCAGGGACTCGTGAGCAAGATCGTGCGCTCGGGCGGGCCGTCGCTCTCGGCGTAGCGGATCCGGACGCCTTCGATCGTCTGGCTCCGGGGCTTTATGGCTGCAATGGCTGGCATGAGCGCATCCTCGGCGCTTCAGCCGTCGCTCGCGCCCGGGAAACCCCGGGCCAGGTCCCCGGGGGTGCTTGCCCTCTCCTTTCCGCTCACACCGCTGCTCCTGCCGCGGCCTCGGTCTCCGCTTCGACCATGTCCACGACGCGGCCGCCCAGCACGACCACGAGCGTCGTGCCGGCTGCCGCCCAGGCGACGAGCGCGAGAATCGGGCCAACGATCCGGGCGCCGTCGAAGAACAGGGCGGAGCGCGCCAGGTCCACGCTCGCGCCCGGCGGCAACAGGCCCCCGATCGTCCTCCACAACCCTGGCAGCAAGGGCCGCGCAAAGGGCCCGCCCGATGCGGGGTTGCCCAGGATGACGAACAGCAGAATGACGAGTCCGGTCCCGGCCGGGCCGGCTGCGGCCTGGATGCCTGCCGTGGCAGCCGCGCTAGCGAAGACCGTGAGGGCAGCGATGGCGCACAGCGCGACGACGTGGCCCGAGAACACGTCGAAGCTCGCGCGCAACATGACCACGCTGAGGATTCCGGCGACGATGGCGAACCCCGCGAGCGCTCCGATGCGCTCCGCCCCGCGGGTGCGGCCGCGGTCGCGCGGGCTGCCGATCAGACCGATCAGCGTCGCGGCGATATAGCCGCCGAATACCCAGGCGATCATCGCGTAGAAGACCGCGGTGCCGTTGGGGTCCTTAGGCGGCAGCGGCTTGACGTCGGTGACGCGCACGGCCGGCCCGCGCCGCGCGGCTGCGACGCGGTTGAACGTCGCCTCCAGCGCGACGGCGGTCGCCCGGTTGGCAGCCGAGGCGACGAACAGTCGGTTCGTCGCCGCCTCGTAGGCGCCGTAGACCTTACGGTCGTCGATCTGCGACAGCGCATCGGAGCGGGACGAGGCCTGGCGCGCATCGAGCGGGTCGCCGGGCAGGCGGTTTAGCTGCCCCACAACCGCAGGCGTGCCGGCGACGGCCACCGGCACGTGGTGTGGCGTCGGCTCGTGGAAGGCGCCGACATACGAGAACGCGAACGCGAGCAGCAGCACCAGCGCCGGGACGAGGACCAGCGCTATGGCCTTCGGTGTGGGTTGGGCGTTCGCCATCAGCGTTCCAGCGGTGCATCCTCAGCTCTTCAGCCTTACTTCGCGCCCGTGGGCTCCCGGGCCGAGTCCCTGGACCACTCTGGGTCGGGCATGGGACGATGGCGCTCATGCAGACGCTCAAGCCCTGTAAGCGACTCGGGCTCGTCCTGCATCCGCGCAGCGACCCGACCCCGGTCGCCCAGAAGCTCGCGAGTTGGGCGCGGTCACACGCCAATCAGGTGATCGCCGATGCTCGGGACGCCGCGCGACTGCCTGACGACGTAGAGCCGGTGAGCGAGGACGAGCTGGTCGAGCAGGCGGACGCGCTGATCAGTCTCGGCGGCGACGGCACGATGCTCGGCGCGCTGCGACTCGTCGCCGAGCGGCCCGTCCCCGTCCTCGGCGTGAACCTGGGCCACCGCGGCTTCCTGGTCGAGGTGCAGCCGTATGAGCTCGACGCGGCGCTGGACCGGCTCGACACGGGGGACTACACGATCGAGGAACACGGCGCGGCGGTTCTGACAGATGGAGGCAACGAGTCGATCGCGTTCAACGACATCGCCCTCGGCAGCGTTCCCGGCGAGGGTGCGGTAGAGGCGGTGCTGAGCGTGATGGGGAGCGCGAGTGGGCGATACAGCTGCGACGCCCTCGTCATTGCCACGCCTGTCGGCTCCACGGCCTACTCCTACGCGGCGGGAGGGCCACTTGTGTCTCCGATGCTCGACGCCGTGATCATCAGCCCCGTGGCGCCGATATCCGGCATCTCCCGGCCCGCTGTGATCTCAGCGCACGAGCCGATCGCGCTGACGCTGGCGGAAGGGAGCGGCCAACCGGCGCTCCAGGTGGATGGCACGATCACGCGACGGATGCAGCCCGGCGAGGCGCTCGAGGTTCGCCTGCGGCCGCGGGCCGGCCTCGTGGTGCGGCTGGACCCTGAGCGCTACCAGCGCCGCAGCGCGTTCAAGCTCAGCCTGCTCGACCTGCCCTTCCTGCCTGATGAGATGCGCGACGTGCTCCCCGGGGGCGATCCCGTCTTCCAGTAGAAGACCAGGGTCTTCACGGGCGCGACGGTTTGCCCGAACGGCGACTGTGCTCACCCCCGAGCAAGGAGTTCACCATGCCCACGCTCCATTTCCACGAGACGACGAGCTCGACGCCGGAGCAGTTCGTCGCCGGGCTGACCGACTTCGGGCCAGGCCGCCAGGAGCTCTTCGGCAACAGTGCCGACAAGTACCTCGAGGTGCATGACCAGGGCCCCGGCCATGCCGACGTCACCGAAGGTTCAGCCGGGGTCTGGGAACGCCTGAATTACGACTGGTCGGATCCCAACCGCGTCGTCATGACGACCACCGACTCCAACGCCTGGGGAGGCGACTCGGGCCACACCTACACCCTCACTCGGCGACCCGACGGGACCACCGAGATCGACGCCGAGGTCGTACGCGAGGGCAAGAACGTCAAAGGGCGGCTGCTCGGCCTCGTGATCGGGACCGTCGGCAAGGGCCGCCTGGCGAAGGAGTTCGGAAAGACCGTCAAGGCCATCGAAGCCCGGAGCAACGGGACAGGAGGCACGGAACCTGCGTAGGCGGGCGAGCAGGCCCTTTTCAAGAAATTGACATTTTCTTCACGCCGTAACTGAGAGGATCGGCCCTGCCTCCCGACCTTGGGGTGGTATGGACCCGACAACCGACGCAGGTTTACGTTGAGCGCGCCAAGGCTGCGTGGCCGCCGTGCGGAAAGCGTTGCGCTCGAGCGAGTGGTGGAGGGCCTTCGGTCGGGCCGGAGCTCGGTGTTGGTGGTGCGGGGCGAGCCCGGGGTGGGGAAGTCGGTCCTGCTGGATTACGTGGTGGACCGGGCGACCGGGTGCCGGGTGGCGCGGGCGGGCGGAGTCGAGTCGGAGATGGAGCTGCCGCTGGCCGGGCTGCAGCAGCTGATCGGCGCCTGGATGCTCGAGCGGGTCGAGCATCTCCCGCCGCCACAGAGGGACGCGCTGCGGTTGGCGTTCGGATTGTCCGAGGGACCTGCGCCCGACCGGTTCATGCTCGGGCTCGCAGCGCTCAGCCTGCTCTCAGACGCCGCCGAAAGGAGGCCGCTCCTGTGCGTGGTGGACGACGTGCAGTGGCTCGACCGCGAGTCCGCCGAGGTCCTGTCGTTCGTCGCGCGCCGCCTCGAGGCGGAACCGGTCGGGATGGTGTTCGCGGTTCGCGAGCCGAGCGATGTCCAGGAGCTCGACGGACTGGAGGAGCTCGTGCTGGAGGGGCTCGGCGATCAGGACGCGCGGGCGCTGCTCGCGTCCGGGATTCCGGGTGGCCTCGACGAGCGGGTCCGCGACCGGATCGTCGCCGAGACCCGCGGCAACCCGCTCGCGCTCCTCGAGCTCCCGCGTGGATTCACCGCAACCGAGCTGGCGGGCGGGTTCGGCGTGCTCGCCGGCCATGCCCTCCCCGGGCGCATCGAGGAGAGCTACCTACGCCGATTCGAGGCGCTCCCGGAGGACACGCGGCGGCTGCTGCTGGTAGCGGCCGCGGAGCCGGTCGGCGACCCGCTGTTGATGTGGGGCGCGGCGGAACCGCTCGGCGTCGCCCCCTCCGCCGCGGCCTCGGCGGAGGACGACGGCCTCCTGACGATCGGCGCACGGGTCACCTTCCGCCATCCGCTGGTGCGCTCGGCGATCTACCGGTCCGCCTCGACGCGGGACCGCCGGGCGGCGCACCTGGCACTCGCCGAGGCGACGGACAGGGAGGCCGACCCGGACCGGCGAGCGTGGCATCTGGCGGCGGCGGCCGACGGGCCGGACGAGGAGGTCGCGCTCGAGCTGGAGCGCTCGGCGGGGCGGGCGCAGGCGCGCGGGGGGCTCGCCGCGGCGGCGGCGTTCCTCCAGCGCGCAGTCGAGCTGACCGGCGACATCCGACGGCGCGCGGACCGGGCGCTGGCCGCCGCCGATGCCAGCGTGCGGTCCGGCGCCTTCGACGTGGCGCGCGACCTGCTGGCCATGGCGGAGGCCGGGCCGCTCGACGAGCTCCAGCGCGCCCGCGTCGACCTCCTGCGCGCCGAGGCCGGTTTCTCCCAGAGCCCCGGCAGCGACGCTCCGCCGCTCCTGCTCCGGGCGGCAAAGACGCTCGAGCCGCTCGATCCCGGACTGGCGCGCGAGACCTATCTGGACGCGTGGAGCGCGGCCCTGTTCGCCGGGCGGTTCGCCAGCAGCGCCGACCTCGGCGATGTCTCCCGGGAGGCCCGGGCCGCGCCGCGACCGGAGGGCGATCCGCGTCCTTCCGACATGCTCCTCGACGGCTTTGTGCTCCTGTTCACGGAGGGACGCGCCGAGGCGGCGCCGCTGCTGCAGCACGCAGCGGCCGGCTTCGCCGGCGCGGAGGCGTCGCTCGAGGGGGTGCTCCGCTGGGGATGGCTCGCTACCGCGGCCGCCGTCACCGTCTGGGACTTCGAGACCTGCGCCGCGATCGCAGCCCGCGAGGTCGAGCTCGCCCGGAATTCGGGTGCGCTGGCCGTGCTGGCGGTCGGTCTGAACGTCTGCGCCCAGACCGTGGCCTTGGGCGGGGAGTTCGAGAAGGCATCGCTCCTAATCGCCGAGGCCGACGCTGTCACCGAGGCGACCGGAACCGACGTCCTGCCCTACGGCGCGCTGGTGCTCGCCGGCCTGCAGGGACGGGAGGCAGAGGCCTTCGGCCTGATCGAGGCCACCGCCCGGGACGCCACGGCCGGGGGCCAGGGGACGGCGCTCCAATACGCGCGCTGGACGAGCGCGATCCTGCTCAACGGCCTCGGCCGCTACGAGGAGGCGGTGACGGCGGCGACGGATGCGAGCGACGATGCACCGGAGCTGTTCGTCTCCGCGTGGGCGCTGAGCGAGCTGCTCGAGGCCGCCTGCCGGAGCGAGCAAAGCGACACGGCGAGCAGCGCCCTCGAGCGACTGGCGGAGCACTCCCAGGCGAGCCCGACCGACTGGGGGCTGGGGCTGGTGGCGCGCGGGAGCGCGCTGCTGAGCGACAGCCACGAGGCGGAGACCCTCTTCCGGGAGGCGATCGAGCGGCTCGGACGGACCCGGCTCAGCCCCGAGCTCGCTCGCGCACACCTCCTCTACGGGGAATGGCTGCGGCGCGAGAACCGCCGAGTCGACGCGCGCACCCATTTACACAAGGCCCTCGACCTGTTCACGGCAATCGGCATGGAGGCGTTCGCCGAACGCGCCCGCGTCGAGCTGAGGGCGAGCGGCGAGACGGTCCGCAAGCGCACACCCGAGTCTCGCGACGAGCTCACTCCTCAGGAGCGGCAGATCGCGCAGCTCGCCCGCGACGGCCTCTCCAACCCCGAGATCGGCGCGCGGCTGTTCCTCAGCCCACGCACGGTCGAGTGGCACCTGGGGAAGGTGTTCGGCAAGCTCGGCATCCGCTCACGCAGGGGGTTGCAGGACGCCCTCGCGAGTCCCGAGCGAGAAGCCACAACCGTCTAGGGGCCCGATTCGACGACCCGCCGCCCGAGGGACCGCTCGAGGTCGCTGTCGACGTTCAGCCCGAGCTCCTCGAGCCGCGCGGAGCGCGCCCGCTGCTCAGGACGCCCGAGCATGTCGAAGAAATCGGCCAGCGCCGGCGGGAACTCGCTGTCGAGCGGCAAGGTCACCTGGTCGACGTAGGACTTGGTCCGGGCGATCGCTTCGTGGTCGAAGCCCGCGAGCCGCGAGGCGATCGCATCCACCTCGCCGTCGAGCCGGTCGTCGGGGATGGTCCGGTTGACGTAGCCGTACCGCTCGGCGCGCGGCCCGTCGAGGTCGTCGGCCACGAGCAGGATCTCGAGCGCGCGCCCGCGACCGACCAGGCGGGAGAGCCTGGCCATCGGACCGCCGCCCGGGACCACGCCCGCCCCGACCTCGAACTGGCCGAGCAACGCGTTCTCGCGCGATGCGAACCGCATGTCGCAAGCCAGCACAAACTCGCTCCCGGCCCCGCGGGCGCGTCCCCGGATCGCGGCGATGCTCGCCACCGGGGCGCGGGCCAGCCGGACGAGCAGGTCGAGCCACGCGTGCATCCCGGTCGGACCCAGTCCCAGCGCCGCGGTCCGGCCGGGGTCGTGCTCGGTGTCGTAATGCGCCAGGTAGAAGTCGGGGTTGGCGCTGGCGAAGACGACGACGTTCAGGTCCGAGTCCTGCTCGATCAGGCCTACGAGCTCGGCGAGCTCCGCGACCGTCGCCGCCGTGATCGTGTTGATCGGCGGATGGTCGAACGTCACCCGGCAGTAGCTCGGACCGGGGCGCTCGACGCTCAAATGCGTCCAGGATCCGGCCCAGGCATCGGAGCCCCGGCCGTTGAGCCCGCTCATGACCCCGACACGACCACGTGCTTGACCTCGGCCATGTACCGGTCGGCGGCTGCGGAGGCGTCGTCCGGGCCGCTCCCGCCCTGCCGAGCGTCCACGTAGGCCGCGTACCAGTCCCACCAGTCGTGTGGCGGGGCGGCGGCCTCGAACACGCCGTGACGCTCGGAGGTCTCGTGCAGCAGATCTGCCAGGGATGCGACGTCCATCTCAGTCCTCCCATGCCCGGCCGGGGAGCCGATTCGTGATCTCCTGGAGCACCCAGGTGTTTCCGTCGGGGTCGCTGAACGAAGCGGTCGCGCGATACGAGTGTTCCTCCTCCGGCACATCGATGCCCGGTGGCGACGGCATGACCTGCACCTCACTGACGTCGACGCCGCGGCCGGCGAGGTCGTCGCGGGCGGCCTGGACGTCGCTGACCACGAGGAACATCCCCTGAGCGGACCCGGGCTCGGCGTTGGTGCGGCCCCTTCCGAACTGGATCGAGCACCGCGAGTGGGGCGGCGTGATCTGAACCGTTCGGAGGTCGCCGACGGCCAGGTCGATGTCGAACCGCCAGCCGAGGCTCAGATAGAAGTCCTTCGCCCGATCGATGTCGGAGACGGGTATCTGAACGACCTCGAGGGCCATGTCGATCGTGCTCAGCTCCTGCGTCTCCGCCGAAGCGGGACTGCCTACGTCGGTGCTCATGCTGACCTCCAGCTCGCGGGTCGGTGTCGCCCGGACCGTCGCGGCTCCGCGTGTCCGTCGCGCCCGTGAAGTCCCTGGTCGGTGCCCGGGACCCGTGGGGCGACCCGGGGTCACACGGGCGCGACGCGGCCGTCCGCGCGGGAGCCTGGGGCCATGACCACTTCCTCACTCGCGGATCTCGAGACGATCACCGTACGCGAGGACGGGGCCGTTCTGTTCGCGGACATTGCGGCCCCGCCGATGAATCTTCTGGGGCCCGAGCTGGTCCGCGATCTGGTCTCCCTTATTCAGGAAGCCGAGGCCGACGACGCCGTCAAGGTGCTCGTCTTCAGGAGCGCCGACCCCGACTACTTCATCTCCCACGTCGACGTGACCCGGATCGAGGAGTACCGGGCGGAGGCGGCCAAGCTGACCGGCGAACCGTCGATCGCTCTCCTGTTTCGCCGTCTGAGCGCGAGCCGCCTCGTTACCATCGCTCAGATCGAGGGTCGCGTACGCGCCGCCGGCAGCGAGTTCGTGCTGGCGTGCGACATGCGCTTCGCCGCGAGGGAGTCGGCGATCTTCAGCCAGCCGGAGCCGGCGTTCGGCCTGGTCCCCGGCGGTGGCGGCGCCCAGCACCTCACGCGCCTCATGGGCCGCGCCCGAGCACTCGAGGTCATGCTGGGCGCGGAGGACTACGACGCGGAGCTGGCTGAGAGGTACGGCTGGATCAATCGGGCCTTGCCCGCCGACGAGCTCGGCGATTTCGTCAGCTCGCTCACACATCGGATCGCCAATTTCCCGGCCGCCGGCCAGGTCGCGGTCAAGGACCGAGTGAACGAGATCGCTCTCCCACCCACCGAGGACTTCCGCCGCGATTCCGATCTCTTCGGCGCGGGCTCACAAACCCCAGACGCACAAGGCCGCTTCGGAGCCGCGATGAAGCGAGGCTTTCAGACACGAGACGCGGAGATGGACCTGGCCGGGATGCTGGGCGACTTGGATGACCGCTGATCGGTGACCGAGTTCGAACGTCTGCACATGCCCTCGCTCGACGGCGCGACCGGGTGGCTCAACTCCGAGCCACTCGACGCCGCCGAGCTGCAACGGCCACGTCGTCCTCGTGGACTTCTGGACGCTTACGTGCATCAACTGGCTGCGCACGGAGCCATACATCCGTGCGTGGTCGCGGGCCTACCGGGGCGACGGATTGGCCGTGATCGGAGTCCACACGCCTGAGTTCACGTTCGAGCACGAGATCGATCGCGTGCGGCAGGCGACGGACGACGGGAGATCGACTACCCGGTCGCGCTCGACAACGACTACGAGATCTGGAGCGCCTTCGACAACCACTACTGGCCGGGGCTCTACTTCATCGACGCGGACGGCAACATCCGCGACCAACACTTCGGCGAAGGACGCTACGAGCAGTCGCAGCGCGTCATCCAGGGGCTGCTCGGCGTCGAGCGCGAGCTCGTCTCCGTCGAAGGGCGCGGTGTGGAGGCCGAGGCCGACTGGGACCACCTGCTCACCCCCGAGACTTACCTCGGTTACGCGCGCAGCGAGCGCCTTGATGATTGGGCCCTCACCGGCGAATGGACGGTCGGACGTGAGAGCATCGTGCTCGAGGAGCCGGGCGGGAGCATCTCGTGCAGATTCCACGCACGCGACGCGCATCTCGTGCTCTCTGCCGGCGCCCAAGGGCCGATTCCCTTCCGCGTGCTCCTCGACGGCGAGCCGCCCGGTCCGTCACACGGCCTGGACGTCGACGAAAACGGAGGTGGCTCCCTCGAGGACGGCCGCCTTTACCAGCTCGTGCGCGCGCACGACGCTGTCCGGGAGCGGACGCTGGAGATCAGTTTCCTCGAGCCCGGCGCTGAGGCGTCCGTGTTCACGTTCGGGTAGAGGAAGTCGAGGTCAGGCATCGCGTGTGCGCGGACGCTGCCGCGCCCGCCGCTGGGTCGCGACGGACAGCTCGCGCGGATGTGGGGGCCACCCATCCCGCCGGGGAGAGGAAAGCCAGGGAGACCAGGGAGCTCCACCAGGGTGTTCCCGGGCGCGACGTGCGGATGGGACGTTCAGGTTTGCGTCATCGCCGAGCCCCAGCAGACCCAAAGGAGCCGTCCAATGGCCGCCTATTTCCTGTTCGACAACGTCGAGGTGAGCGATCCCGCCCCGCTCGCCGACTACGTCAAGGAGGCGGCCACGGTCGCCGCTCAGCACGGTGGCCGGTACCTCGTCATGGACGCCACGCCCGAGGTCGTCGAGGGCGATCCCGGCCTGAGGTCGGTCGTGCTGATGGAGTTTCCCGACGCCGCCAGCGCCCGAGCCTGGTACGACTCGCCCGCCTACCAACCACTCAAGGCCATCCGCCACCGCGCGGTGCGAAACAACGCGGTGCTGATCGAGGGCTGAACAAGTTTGGTGAAAAACAGCACCCGCAGCTAGCAGGCGGACCAGCAGACCAGGGAGCCGACCGGGGAGTCCACGGGCGCGACCGCCGGCGCGCGAGCGCGAGCGTAATCCTGACACGAACCATGGAGGTCGACAGGATGCGCCCTGACATCGCCCCCGGCGGCACGTTCCCGGACTATGAGCTGCCCGACCAGGACAGGAACCTGAGACGGCTCAGCGAGATCCAGGGTGACGATCCCCTGATCCTCACGCTCGCGCGCGGCCACTACTGCCCCAAGGAGCACCAGCAGCACCTGGAGCTGGCCGCGCTCTATCCAAAGATCGCCGTTGCCTATACCCAGGTGGCCACGATCTCCACCGATGACCACCACACGTCGCAGGAGTTCCGCGCGTCGGTCGGCGCCCCGTGGCCGTTCCTCGAGGACCCGGAGCGGACGGTCCAGCAGGACCTCGACATCCAGGAGTACACCGACCCCGAGCACGACCCGATGATCCCGCACACCCTGGTGCTCAAGCCCGGGCTCGTCATCTACTCGATCTATATGGGCTACTGGTTCTGGGGACGCCCGTCGGTCGTCGATCTGTGGCACGACCTGCGGGACGTCACTCGCGAGATCCGGCCCGACTGGGACCTGAGCGCACCTGGGCTGCGCGAGGCCTGGGAGGCGGACAACCAAGCGGCCTTCCATGGCTGGAACAGGTGGTCTCCAGCGAGGCCGAGCCTGGTCCGATGAGCGCGGAAAGCCGTTTCCCACGTTCTGCGAGATTTACACCGAGGCGCTGCAGGCCCTCGACCGAGGGGAGGAAGCATGAGCACCGAAACCGGCGCATCGCCGACGCAGCGCGAGCCTGAGCTGGTAGGTCAAACCGTCGTCGTGATCGGCGGCAGCGCAGGCATCGGGTTGGAGACGGCGAGGCGGGCGCTCGCCGAGGGCGCCGATGTCGTCCTGGCGGGCCGAAATCCCGAGCGCCTTGAGCAAGCGGCAACCGAGCTCGGCGCGACGAGCACCGCGACGGTCGACGCAGGCGACTCGGCCGCCCTCGAGGACTTCTTCGGGCAGCTCGAGGGGCCCATCGACCACGTGCTGGTGACCGCGGGCGGCCCGTACTACTCGCTCCTTGCCGACATGGACTTCGACGAGGCGCGACATGCTCTTCAAGAGCATCCGATGCTGATGTTCGGCGTGGCGCGCTACGCCGCTCCCAAGGTCCGCCCAGGCGGCACGCTTCTGTTCATGGGCGGCACCGGCGGCCGCGCCCCGGGCGTGCCCGCCATCACCGCGGCCATGACCGCCGCCCTCCCCGCGCTGACGGCCGGCCTCGCGGGCGAGATCGCACCCGTGCGGGTGAACCTGATCGCCGCCGGCTTCGTCGACACGCCCTTGTCGGCCTCGCTGCTCGGCGATCAGCTCGCGGCACGCCGCGAAGAGCTCCGCGCCAAGCTCCCGATCGGACGAGTCGTCGGACCCGAGGACGTCGCCGCCCTGGCCGTGCACCTCATGACCAACACAGCCCTGACGGGGGCTACGTACGACATCGACGGCGGGCAGCAGCTGATACCCGGCTAGAGCCGTGACTGGCTGCACGCACCTGGATCACATACGCCTTACGCGGCTTCCCGAAACGGTCGAGGGCTGCGAGGACTGCCTGGCCGCCGGAGACCCCTGGCTGCATTTGCGGATCTGCCTGGAGTGCGGAAAGGTCGGCTGCTGCGACGACTCGCCCAACCGCCACGCGACCGCTCACGCGCGAACGAGCGGCCACCCGCTCATCCGCTCGCTCGAGCCGGGCGAGGAGTGGTCGTATTGCTACGTGGACGAGCTCGGCCTGCTGGTCCCGTATGTGGAGGGGCAGACGCGGATCCCGCCGTCGCCCCTCGGCTGAAGCGCCAGCCCCGGCCGGCTATTCGCTCGAGCCGAGCGGCGGGTCGGCATCGTCATAGATACGGGCCGCGGCGAGCTTGCCGCTCTCGCCGCGAACGTAGACCGCGGCGCCGGCCTCAGGTGGCAGCTCCGTCTTGCCCCAGCGCACGACGTTGTACTCGAGCGTGCAGGCCCGCCCATCGTCCATGATCGCGCAGTGCTCCAGCGGTACGCCGCCGTCGTTCGAGAACGAATGCTCGTAGAAGGCGCGCACGCCGTCCGAGCCCCTATGGATGTAGTCGCCCCCGGCGGGCTCGATCACATAGGCGTCCGGTTCGAACGTCGCCATGATCGCGTCGACATCGCCATCCGCGAGCGCCCGCTGGTAGTCGGCCACGACGTCCGGCGCGCGCGCCTCCGGATCGCCCTGCAGCATGGGCGGGCGGTGCACATGGTGGCCGACCACCGGCCACATGCTGTGGTAGACGCGCAACTCCACGAGCCGTCCGTCGGACTGGCGGTCGGCGACGATCGCGACCGGTACGACAACTCGGCCGGCTTGGCCATCCAGATGCAGCAGCACCTCCTCCAACGCCCCTGTTTGCGTGAGCACGTCGTCGACCGGCGCGAACGACATGTTGTGCTGAGCGAACCACGCAGTCAGTTCGGCGACGTACGCCTCGAACGCCCGTGCGCCGATGACCCGTCCGTGTAGAGGATCGTGAAGCACGGGCTCGCCGGCGAACGACCTGATCAAAGCATCGTGCTCGCCGCTCATCAGCCCGTCGTAATAAGGCACCGATTCAAGCCTCTCCCGCTCCCATTTCTCCTCCAGGCGCTCCAACACGGGCGCTGAGAACAGCTCGGGGAGCCACGGCACCCGCCAAGCGTCCCACATCCGACCGAGCGACTCCTGGGCGGACCCAGGGGCAGTGAGCATCCAGAAGACGCCACTGAAGTACCCGGAGCCGACGTCGCGTAGTTGACGTCGATGCACGAGCTGTTTTCTTGTCCGACGGTGAGGTAGGGCACCACGCTCCGTTGCTGCTGGTGGGCCCATGTTGGGCCGTATGTGGCACGGTCGCGCCCGTAGAAACCCCTGGTCCGGGCAGGGTCGATGGACCGACGCGTTCGCGCCTCCGGCCGCCGGGTGAAGTCCCTTAGCGAGCTCGCAGGCTCGCCGTGAGCGGGTCGGCCGCGTAGTAGTTGATCGCGCCGGTGCGCTCGAGGTCGTCGAGCAGGATCGCCTCGACGTCGAGGACCAGCTCGATCTCGTTGCTGACCACCCGGCCACCGCCGGGGATCTCGTCCTGCCAGGCGACGCCGAAGTCGTGGCGGTCGATCCTGGTCGTGGCCTCGAAGCCGATGCGGCGCAGCTCGCCCTTGTTCTCGTCTCCCTCCCACCAGGGCGTCTTCCACTCGCCGAGATAGGCGATGTCCAGCGGAACCGTGCGGGTCCGTCCGCGGATCGTCAGCTCGACCTCGCCCTTGAAGGTGGTGTCGGCGGTGCGCTCGGTGAAGCGGCCGCTGAAGGTGATCTTGGGGTGGTTCTCGACGTCGAAGAAGTCGGCGCTGCGGAGGTGGGCGTCGCGGTCGGGCTCGCCGGTCCAGACTCCTGTCGCGTCGATCTCCCCCTCGAAGGTCGCATCGAGGCAGTGGTCCCAGTCGAGCTCCAGGCGGCCGTGGATGTCCTTGAACAGGCCCCGCACCCAGGTGACCATCATGTGCCGGGCGCGAAACTCGGCCTCGGTGTGGCCGGGCTCGAAGAACCAGGACGACATCAGGCGTCGGCCCTCCCGACGAAGGCCACCTCGCCGACATGGAGCCCCGCGACGTCCTCGTAGGCCGCGTCGCTCTGGAACTGGTAGTTCACGTCGCCGTTCAGCGTTACCCAGGCCTCATAGACCTTGACGCCGATCCACTCCGCCGGAACCTCGGCGTCCCAGATCAGGCGCTGAAGACCGGGCCGCGAATGTCCGCGTCCGCGCGACGGTCCTCGTCAAGCAGGCGGACCTGAAGCTGGTCGTCAGCCTCGTCCACGCCTTCCACGCTGCGGGCGTCCTTGACGGCGGCCCGACGCGCGGTGAAGCTGCCGACGGTGCCCCGCAGGGTCACGCGGCGGGTCTCGGCCGAGACGGCGAGTGCGGCAGGGTCCGAAATCCGCTGTTCGAGCATGAACAGCGCCCGGAGGTCGTCCTCGATTGTGGCGTTCGTAGTCACGAAAGCTCCTTTGGTTCGGATGTCGCCGTCGTCAGTGACCGGATTTCCTGCGTGAGCTTCAGGATCTGTTGCGAGAGCTCGAGCAGCTGCTGGTTCTGCGAGTCCTCCTCCTGCACTGTCTTCCACTGCGCGTCGGCGATCACCTGTCGTTTCGCGTCCGCGCGGTTCTGGCTGATCATCACGAACGTGGACAAGAAGATCGCCTCGAGCGAGACGATCATGGTCAGCAACCCGAACGGATATTTCTCGACGCCAAAGCCGATCCAGCATCCGAACCAGAGGATGTGGATATAGACGAACAGCATCGAGCCCGAGAACGCCGTGATGCGGTCCGCGACCCGGTTCTGGGCGTTCTCGGCCCGCTCCTCAGCGTGCTTGACGAGGGCCGGGTTTATGGGGGTCGGAAGTCTGTTGGGAAGTAGCAAGGGGCCGATCCGGCGAACCAAGGCCTGGTGATCCCCGTTAGAGCCGCCCGCGTCCGCTGAGGTCTCGCTTGCCACTGGTGCTCCCTTCGCGGCTTCGGTCATACCCAATCCATCCGCAAGCGCGAGCCAAAGCTCAGACCTGTGATGGCGATCCGCCAGACACGGTGCTTATGCGCGCGGTTCCGGTTGCGTATTGGCCGGCGACATGTGCGCGCCCACTGTCCGAGTTCGGATGAAGGGTCCTCGACCCATACCCCGGCGGGAAGCCGATCGTCTGCTCGACCGGGTCAGGACTCTCCTGCGGAAGCCAACGCTGGCTGGCCAGCCTGGCCGGCCTCAGCCGGACCGCCTCGGGGCGCGGCAGTCGCGCCCGTGACGTCGGCCTCGTCCGAGGTTCTCGCCGACCACCAGTCACGCACGATAATCTGGATTCCGGCCGCGATCGGAATGGCCAGCAGCGCGCCCAGCACGCCAAGAAGGGCCGCCCCCGTTAGCACCGCGACGATCGTGACCAGCGGGTTGACCTGCACGGCGCGCCTGTATACGAGCGGTTGAACCACGTAGTCCTCGAACCGCTGCCACACGATGATGAACGCGATCCAGATCAGGGTCGCCGTGGGGAAGTTGACCGTCAGCGTCCCGAGCGACACGATGATCGCGCCCAACGTGGCCCCGACGAGCGGAATGAGGTCGAAGAACGCGACCACGACCGCGAACGCGAGCGCGTAGTGCACGCCCAGGATCGTCAGCACCACCCAGGTCGCGATCCCCGCGAGCACGCTGATGATCACGTTGCCGAGCACGTAGGCGGAGATCGCGCCCGCGACCTGAGTCACCAAACGCGAGTGGCGGTCCCTGCGTTCGCCGCTGAGATCGAGCGCCATGCCGACGTAGCGCTCACCGTGCAGCAGTAGCAGGAACGCGATCGACAGCACGGTGACCAGTTCGCCCACGACGCGGAAGGCGCCCACCGTGACCGCTCCTAGCGTGCGCGTGGCGCCCCCGAGGTGGCGCGGGAGAGACTGGAGGTCGTGTTGGAGCCTCGGGGTGATGCGGTAGCTTGCGCCGACGCCGCGACTGAGCAGCCGTCGCGGCCCGACCGCCACGAGCTCGCGCGCCACCCACTCTGACACCCCCTGATCGATCAGGCGTGCAGCGGCAGCCGATAGCGCCGGGCGGCGGGCGGAGCCGTGGGCGTCCGAGGCGACTACGGCGGCGAGCCCACCACCGATCAGCTCGAATGCGGCGGCCTCCCCCTCGGGACCGTGCGCCCCGAGGACGGACATGGCATTGATCTGGGCGGCCGCGCCCGCCGCGAGCTCCCGTCGCAGGCCGGCCGCTCCATCCAGGGCCGCGTCGGCGCTTCGCTCGGGATGGGCCAGGACGACGCCGAAGCCCCGCTCGCGCAGCCCGTCCGTGGCCGCCCGGAAGTCAGCGCCGAGCGGCTCGAAGGGCGTCTCCACCAGCAGCCAGCGGGCATGCCGAGGACCCTGGGCGATCACCTCAAGCTCCTGCTGGGAGAGGCGCCAAACCATGTCATGACCGAGCTCGCCGCCGCAGCGGACCGCCAGCGGGATGCCCTCGGCGGCGAGCGCCGCCTGGAGTTCGCGGAGCCGATCCGGCAGGCCGAGGACGTCGGTCACGAAGTCGTGGCGGACGTGCGGGGTGGCGACGACCGTGCGCGTGCCGTCCTGGAGCGCCGCCGCGGCCAGCGCAAGGCTGTCCGCTAGCGTCTCGGGGCCGTCGTCCACGCCGGGCAGGATGTGGAAGTGCATGTCGAGGAGTCCCGAGGCGGTGCTGTGCGCGAGGTCCATGGCTCCCAGGCTCGCGCTCCAGGCGCCGGTAGACGTGAAGGGGCGGTAAGCGGGGCGTTGAGGCCTTGTGAACCGGAGGCTTCGGGGCGCCGCGACGGCTGAAGGAGCCGCCTTCCCGCGCGGCTGGATGGCCTCCTGATCGCTAGCTGATCGCGTCGAGTTCCGGCTGTGGGCTGTTGCCGTTCGCGGTGTGGCGGATGTTTGTCTCCACCTGGGCCGGCCTCTCAATCGTCGCCCCGTCGGCGACACCCAGCTCGGCCATCCGCCGCGCCGTCGGCGGTATGCGGCCCTCGAACGGCGGCCATGTTCTCCCGCAGGCTGCTGTCAGGGAATAGATGCGGTCCGGCGCGGAGCGCTTCGGCCAGGGCGATGGTCCCGGTTAGGCCTCCGTCTCGGCGGCCGACCGGTGCGCATAGGCTTGGCGCATGGACGCCGAG
>JBKPFJ010000055.1:0-4040 GCA_046728795.1 Actinomycetota bacterium
ACAGCGGCTCGTGCCGCGCGTGCCGCCGGGTCTCCTGGCACGCGCCCTCAAGCGGATGGAGTGGAAGCGGTTCGTCGACTGGTCCTTCGGCCACTACCTCGCCATCGCCCCGCCCGAGTTCGCGGGCGATCCGCCCGCCCCCCGCCGCCTGCCTCAGCCGGCCGCGGCCTGAGAGGGCACGATCCGGGTCGAGGGCCCGGCGCCGAGCAAGGTCAGGAGCGCAGCGCGGCGAGCTCGGCGGCACTCTCCAGGCCGTCCGAGACCGGCACGTTCTCCGCCTCCAGCTCGAGCCCCGCGGCGCGCGCCTCGAGCTCGAGCAGCGCGGCGAAGTCGATCTCCGTGTAGCCCTGGCCGATCATCGCGCGGACCAGCTCGGCGGCGGCCGCGGCCACCGGCATCGGCACCCCGTGCTCGCGCGCAGCGTCGAAGCCCAGGTCGAAGTCCTTCAGCAGCAGCTGCGGCGTGAAGGTTGGCGTGAAGTCGAGATTCACGAGCGCCGGCGTCTTGTACCGGGTGAACGTGGAGCCCATCACGCTTTCGTTCAGGAAGGCCAGGAAGTCCGCGCGCGAGATCCCGCCCTTCTCGGCCAGCACGGTGATCTCCGCAAGCGACTGGGAGACCACGCCGAGCATGATGTTGTGGCAGATCTTCACGAGCCGGGCGCGCTCGCCCTCGCCGACATAGGTCACGCCGGCCCCCAGCAGCTCGAGGTAGGGACGGGCACGCTCGTAGGCCGCCTCCGGGCCGGACACTACGATCGTCAGGCGGCCGGCCTCCACCACCTTCGGGTTGCCGCTCACGGGAGCCGCCAGCAGGTCCGTCCCCCGCGCGGCCGCCTCCGCCCGCACCTCGGCGGACGCGGCAGGCGACACCGTGGTGCCGTCCACGACGATCCCCGGAGTGCCGTCGCCGGCGAGTAGACCACCCGGGCCGCACACGACCTGCTTGAAGTCGTCGGGCCCGGCGACCATCGTGAAGACGACGTCGCGGTCGCCGAGCTCCTTCGGGGAATCCACGATCTCGGCCCCCAGCTCGGCGAGCGGCTCGGCCTTCGCGCGCGTGCGGTTGTAGACGGCGACATCGCAGCCGGCCTGGAGCAGCCGGCTCGCGAGGCTGCCGCCCATGCGACCGGTGCCGACCCACCCGAGCCTCTTCTGCTTCAGCGACGCCTCCGCCATGCAGGTCCTTCCTCGATCGTCATTGCAAACGTTTGCACGACTCTACCGATGGCTCGCACGAGCGTCAACCGAGCCGGGCGGTGCTAGCATGCAATCGATTGCACCCGAAGGAGGGCCTGACCGTCGATGGGGCGGCACACCAGGAGGGGCTGAGCGCAGATGGGGCTTCACACCTACGGGACGATGGGGGTCGACTGGGAGGAGCGTGTGCGCTTCGACCGCCTGCGCCAGGAGCGGCTCGCCCGCATCTCGTCCCTGCTCGCCGGGTCGGAGCTGGGCGCGCTGCTCTGCTTCGACATGACGAACATCCGCTACGTCACGGCGACCCACATCGGCACCTGGGCGCAGGACAAGCTGAACCGCTTCTGTCTCCTTCCCCAGGGCGATGAGCCGATCATGTGGGATTTCGGCTCGGCGGCCCGGCACCACGAGCTGTACAACCCGTGGCTCGGCGACGGGCGCTCGCGGGCCGGTATCTCCACGCTGCGCGGCGCGATGTCGCCCCAGTCCGGGCGGGCCGAGGACGTGGCGGGCAAGATCCGCGTCGAGCTCGAGCAGCGGGGGCTACTGTCGGAGCCCGTCGGGGTGGACGCCGTCGAGCCTGCGGTGCTGTTCGCGCTCCAGGCCGAGGGCATACGGGTGGTGGACGGCCAGCAGCTGATGCAGGAGGCGCGCGTGATCAAAACCCAGGACGAGATCACGCTGCTGAATACCGCCTGCATGATGGTGGACGCCGCCTATGACGAGCTCTATCGAGCCATGCGCCCGGGGATGCGCGAGAACGAGTGCGTGGGGCTCGTGAACAAGGTCCTCTACGACCTGGGCTCCGAGTTCGTGGAGGGCGTGAACGCCATCTCCGGCGAGCGCTGCAACCCCCATCCCCACGTGTACACGGACCGCGCGCTGCGCCCCGGCGACCCTGCCTACTTCGACATCCTGCACAGCTTCAACGGCTACCGCACCTGCTACTACCGGACGTTCGCGGTGGGGAGCGGCTCGCGCGCGCTGGTGGACGCGTACGAGCGCTGCCGCCACTACCTGGACGCGGCGATCGACCTGATCCGGCCGGGCGTGACGACCGCCGAGGTGGTGTCCGTGTGGCCGCGTGCCGAGGAGTTTGGCTTCGCTGATGAGGAGGCGGCCTTTGCACTCCAGTTCGGCCACGGCGTGGGCCTGGCGATCTGGGAGAAGCCGATCTTCAGCCGACTCGTGTCGCTCGACCACCCCGAGGAGGTCCGCGAGGGAATGGTGTTTGCGCTCGAGACGTTCTGGCCCGCCAGCGACGGCTGGTCCGCCGCGCGGATCGAGGAGCAGCTCGTGGTCACGGCGGACGGCTGCGAGGTGATCACCCGCTTTCCGGCGGAGCAGCTGCTGGTGGCCGGCACCCGCTACCACACGGTCGGAGGCGCGCTGCCGCTCGAGCGGGAGACCCAGTCGCACCTGAACACAAGCCGGATGCCCCAGCCCGACGCGGTGGCACTTCGCTGAGCGAGAGGAGAGAGATGCCGAACATCCGCTACTTCCCAGTCGAGGAACTCCACGACGAGGAGCTGCGGGGCTATCTGGAGCACGCGGCCCGCCACGGCACCCCGCGCCCGGAGAGCCAGGCGATCCGCGCCCACGTGCCGGCCGTGATGCGCTCGTTCTCCACCAACTGGCAGCGCCTGTTCCGCACCGGCGTGCTCGACCACTCGATCAAGGAGCTGTGCCGGGTCTACGTCTCGAAGACGATCGACTGCCATTACTGAGGGTCCCAAAGGTCTCTCCGGGCCGGAGAGCAAGGGGTCGTCGAGGAGGACTACGACGAGGTTCTAGAGTTCGAGCGCTCGGATCGCTTCGACGCGCGCCAGAAGGCGGCGCTCCTGTACACGAGCATGCTCGTCTGGAACCCGGAGGGCGCGGACGACGCCGTCTGGGCCGGGCTGCGCGAGCACTTCACGGAGGAGCAGATCTTGGAGCTCGGGTACTTCGTGGGCCTGACCTTCGGGCAGCAGTGCTGGATCAAGACGCTGGGAATCGGGCACGGCGAAGTCCTGAACCTGAGCGCCGCGGGACTGGCCGGCTCATGAGCCGCATCAGCCCGGTGTCCGGAACCGATGCGATCCGCGCCCGCCTGCCTGCCGCGCTCGAGCGCTACGCCGAGACGCGCGCCAGCGTGCTGGAGGGCGGCATCGTCGACCGCCCGGTGAAGGAGCTCTGTGCGCGCTACCTCGCGGACGACCCGGAGGTGATGGACTTCGAACGCTTCGGCGAGCGCGAGCGGGCCGCGCTGGAGTGGGCACACGCGATCGCCTACGACTCGGACAAGTCGGACGAGCAGCTGTGGCGCCGGCTGCACGCGCACTACAGCGAGCCGGAGCTCGTGGAGCTTGGCTACTACATCGCCTTCGTGCTCGGCCAGACACACTGGCTGCGCACCCTCGGGGTGAGGCCGACGGGCGAGGTCGCTCCCTGAGCGAGCCCTATCCGCGCTTCAGCGACGCCGAGATGGAGCGGCGGCGCTCGGCGCTCGACGCGACCATGGAGGAGGCCGGCGTCGAGCACGTACTCGTCTACGGAGCGAACCGCAGCGGGTCGGCGGTGGGCTGGCTCACGCGCTGGCCCGTCACCCGGGAGGCGCTCGCCGTGCACACGCCGGGCGCGCGGGATCTTCTGTTGGTCAACTTCTACAACCACGTGCCGAACGCCGAGCGGATGGCCAGCGAGGCCGAGGTGCGCTGGGCGGGCCCGCGGCCGATGGAAGCGGCGATCGCCGAGCTGCGCCTCCGCGGCGCCGAGGCCCGGCCGGTCGGCGTGATTGGCCCACTGGGCTACCGCCCGCACGCCGCGCTCGCCGCCTTCTCGGGGACGGCGGTGCCGCTG
>JBKPFJ010000057.1:0-2776 GCA_046728795.1 Actinomycetota bacterium
CCCTCGACGAACAGGTCGAGATCGTCCGGTCTCGCCTTTATCCGGTTCGCCACGTCCCGCAGGCCGTCGTCGAATACTTCGCGCCAGGCGCCGAGAAGCGTCTGCCCGACCTCGGACATGCGGCCGCGCAGGTCGTCGGCCGACAGGGCCATGACCTCGGCGCCGAAGCGGTCGAAGAACGCGGCGTGCCTCGCCTCGTCCACGAGCTGCGTGGCCAGGAAGACCTCGATCTCGCCGCTCGGCGCGGCGAGCAGGAAGGGCGCCAGGTCGGCGGTCACGCGCTCCTCGCCGACGTAGAACGAACCGAGGCTCCACACGATGCTCTCCTGCCCTTTGGTGGGCGTGGTGAGCCAGTGCTCGCGGTCTACCGAGAAGTTGAGCTCGCTGGCCC
Source organism: Actinomycetota bacterium (assembly GCA_046728795.1). Taxonomy (GTDB): domain Bacteria; phylum Actinomycetota; class Thermoleophilia; order Solirubrobacterales; family Thermoleophilaceae; genus JBKPFJ01. Next base: position 392 of record JBKPFJ010000057.1, read on the forward strand.
TCCAGTTCTGGCGCTCCCAGAGGGCGTACAGCTGGCGGTAGTCGAGCAGCCCGCCGCCCCCGTCCGCGCGAGGGGTGGCACCTGAACGGTCACCCCGTAGCGAGAACGCCCCCGCGCGCTCCTCCTGGAGCCGGCGCTGGGCCTGCTCGCGCCGGAGCTCCGCGTCGTCCCGGCCCTGCGCCCGGTCGATCCAGCGGCCCAGCAGGGTGACCGGCGCCACTTGGCCATCCACGATCGTAAGCCGGTTCTGCATCGCGATCGTCGGCGAGAGCTCCCCGATGGCGATCCTGCGCCAGGTGTCGAACGTGAGCCGGGCGGTGGCGTCGGCGCCGTCGCCGGAGCTCGTCACCCTCAGGCGCTCGCCGTCTTTCGCCTCCACCCACCAGGAGCCGGCCCCGGCGATCTCGTAGCGGACGGTGAAGCGGTGGCCGCGCGTCCAGTCGGGATCGATCAGGTAGGGCAGCGAGCGGTAGAGCAGGTCCGGCTCGAGCTCGCCGCCGGCATCGACCACCTCCGCCGCGTCCGGCGGCGGGCCCGACCCCATCGCGCGCAGCTTCAGTGCCTTGCGCCGCTTGCCGCGGACCCGCAGCCGACCGCGCAGGACGAGCCGCAGTGGGCTCTCACCCGCCGCGAGCGCAGCGAGCGCCTCGGTATCGGCGGCGAGCCTGAAGTCCACCGAGCCGTCGAGCTCGGCCGCGGAGGCCGCGTCCACCTGTGCCCGTCCATCAGCGATCGACACTCGCCAGCGGCCGAGGCAGCCCACGTCGAGCTCGTAGGCGAGCCTGTCGCGAACACGCGCGGCCGTCGCGGGAAGGCCCATCAGCGCCAGCCGAGCCGCGAGCGCCGGGTCCTCGCGCGCCATCGTCTCGAGCGCGATGCGCGTGCGGTCCTCTGGCATCAGGCCGCCTTCTCGAGGATCCGCACCTCGACCGGCGCCTTGGCGGCGAACGCCTCGGCGTCGGCGCGCGTGCCGATGTGCTCGCCCCAGTGCATCGGGATCGCCATGCCGGGTTGAATGCGGCGGGCGGCCTCCGCCGCCTCCTCCGCCGTCATCACATAGATCCCGCTCACCGGCAGCAGGGCCAGGTCCACGCCCGTGACGGTGTCCATCTCGGGGATCACGTCGGTGTCGCCGGAATGGTAGAGCCGCTCCCCGCGGACGTTCAGGTCGAAGCCGACGAAGCCCGCCTCGCGCGGGTGGAAGACGTTCCCGTCCGGGGTGCGCTTCGAGGTGTTGTAGGCGGCCACCCCGCGCACCTCGACCCCGCGGACCAGCTCGTCCTCCACCACCTGGCCGGGAGCGATCGCCACGACCCGTCCGGCCACCCGCTCGGCCACCGCGTGTGGGCCGACGAGCCAGGTGCGTTCGTGCGAGAGGAACTCCACGTCCCGTGGGGAGAAGTGGTCGTAGTGCCCGTGGGTGATGAGGATCAGGTCGGCGGGTGGGCCGCCCGCGACACGGTACGGGTCGATGTAGACCACCGCGCCTCCCGCCCGGATCCGGAAGCCCGAATGTCCGAGCCACTCCACGAAGTCGAGGAGCATGCTCCGCAGGATAGGCTCGGGCCCTCCATGGGCTACGAGACCGTGATCTGGGAGCAGGACGGCAGCGTCGGGCGCCTGACGCTCAACCGCCCCGAGACGCTCAACGCTTGGACGGCGCAGTTCGGGCGGGAGCTGAAGCGCGTGATCGAGGGCGAGGCCGCCGACCCGTCCGTGAGGGCGGTGCTCGTGACCGGCGCGGGGCGGGGCTTCTCGTCGGGCGCCGACCTGAAGGCCGGCTTCGAGCCCTCGCCCGACGACGGGATGCCCGACATCCGAAAGGAGCTGCACGAGCTCTACCACCCGGTCATCGCGGGCGTGCGCCGCCTCGAGAAGCCGGTGGTGGCGGCCGTCAACGGGCCGGCGGTGGGCATCGGCTGCTCCCTGGCGCTCGCCTGCGATCTCGTGCTCGCCGCCGAGTCGGCGTTCTTCGGCCTGGCTTTCGTGAACATCGGCCTGATGCCCGACGGCGGCTCGACGCTGTTCGTGCCCGCCGCCGTGGGCAAGGCGCGCGCCTTCCAGATGGCGCTGCTCGGCGAGCGCGTGCCGGCCGCCAGGGCTCTCGACTGGGGGCTCGTAAACGCGGTCCACACGGACGACCGGCTGATGGAGGAGGCGGACGGGCTCGTCGCGCGGCTCGCGGCGGGCCCCACGCGTTCCTACGCGGGCTCGAAGGCCGCGCTCAACAGGATGCTCTACCCCGACCTGGACGCCCAGCTCGACCTCGAGGCCGAGCTCCAGCACGCCCTCGCCAGGACGAAGGACTTCCAGGAGGGCGTGGCCGCCTTCGTGGAGAAGCGGGACGCCGCGTTTGAGGGGGTCTGACCCCCGCGGGGTCAGACC
>JBKPFJ010000106.1:0-14969 GCA_046728795.1 Actinomycetota bacterium
GCCCGATGTGTCCCTAAGCGCGAAGCTCGGATCGTGTAGCGGTGCCGGCTGGCGGCATGACCGCTGAGGTCGGAGATTGTGCGGGCTTATCGCCGTGGGGCCCAGGCGGATCGGGGGACCTATGTGGCGAGCCGAGGCCAACGACGAAGACCCGTACCGCCGCGCTATGTAGTACTCCCTGTCGGACCATTTGAGCCACGCCTCGCGGGCGGCGAAGTCAAGGCCTGGAACTTGACTGCTGCCAGACTCTGTCGACGCGGGACGGGACCGCACCCTAGGAGGGGCTTCCGAAACGGCTGGCGAAACTCCCGGCATGCCATGATCCAGGAACGATGCCGGAAGCCGAGCAGCCGCCGCAACCTCCCAAGCCCAGGAAGAAGGGGGTCATGGGGAGTCAGCGCTCGGGACGCACCCGCGAGAGCTTTTTGCGCGAGCTGAAGAGAGCCGCGCGTGGCCGCCTAGACAGGCGGAGCCCGCAGAAGTAACACGGAGCGGGTCCTGGGCCGCGGGGGAATCCCCGGAAGCCGGCGCCCGCGCCCATGAGCGCGGATGGCGGGGACGCCCGTGTGGCCGGCTCTTTGCGCACCGGGGCCGCGAAGGAATCGAAGCTTCCACGCGGAGGGCTGCTCCGCCGGCCGGTTTTGAAGACCGGATGCACATGCGGGAACGGGACCTACCGGAGCGAGTGGGTCTTCGCCCGCAACGCCGCGGGCGCGCCGGTGCTCCGCCGGAACGGGAACGACACGGCCGAGCGGGCCGTCACGCAGTTCCCGTTGACGTAGGGCGATCCGCGCCGGCGCCGACGCGCGGCGGCGTCGCCGCGCGCGTTTCAGATCGCCTGGACAAGGCACGCACCCGGTGGTCGATCCGAGGGAGCTCCAGAATGGCGGCGAGGCTCTGCGACAACTGTCATCAGCTCGCGACGCTGGCGACGGTGCCCTTCGGGATCGCGTCCCTTTACGCAGCCGTGTTCGTGCTCTCCCTCGTCGTCGCCGGCCTGCTGATCGACTTCTTCTCCTCGCCTCGGCCGTCCACCTCGACGCCGGGGTCGTGGAGTACCTCCGCCTGGCCTGGCCGGTGAGCTCGCTCGCTACCGTCGGCGGCGCCCTGGGGGGCGCGCTGGGAGCCGATGCGGCGGTGCGCGATGCGGCCTACGCGTACCGCGCGGAGGAGGGAGTCGGTCAGTGGCCCGGGACCGCGTTGAGCGGGCCTAGCGTCTTTGCGGGGTCCATTCGACTCGCCCTTGCAGCGGATCCTCGATGACCTGGGGTGCCTCCCCCGCCCCGATGACGACGCGGTGGAGCTCCGGATCCTCGGGCAGCCGCACCAGCGTCTCGACATGCCCCTGATCGGCGAACACGTCGAGCCCCAGGTGTGACCAGTCGAGCTCCTCGGTGCTTTGCGCCTGCCGCGCCGTGGGGATAGCCGCCGGGCAACGGACCAGAACGACGATTGGCACGTCTCCCGCTCGGAGCCGTTCCCAGCGCGGCCCGCTGTGGCGATCGCCGCTCTGGTAGTCGACCCACTCCCCGGGCGGCACGTACACGCGGCGCTCCGGCCTCTCCTCGAGCAGCGGCGCGACGAGGAGGTCACGGCCGCAGAGGAACTGATCCTCGATGAACCACGAGGTGTCGTCGTCGGGTTGCTCGAAGAAGAGCGGGCGAATCAGCGGATGGCCCTCGCCGGCCGCGAGCGTTGCCTGAGCGTAGAGGTAGGGGATCAGTCGATAGCGGAGCTCGGCCGCGAGACGGAACCGGTCGGTGAACTCGCCTCCGAACTCCCAGGGCTCGCGTGGGGGCTGGCCGTGGCAGCGAAGGTGGGACGTGAACACCCCGAAGGCGAGCCAGCGCAGGTAGAGCTCGGGCGGCGGCGGCTCGGCGAAGCCGCCGACGAAGTGCGTCCAGAAGGTGAAGCCGCAGAGACCGAGGGAGAGACCGCCACGCAGCGTCCCCGCCATGCCGTCGTTCGAGGTTTCGGCGTCCCCCCCGAAGTGGAGTGGGTGGGCCTGCGAGCCGGTGAAGGCGCTGCGGCACATCTGGAAGTCGTAGCCGCACAGGCGCTTGGTCACCTCGGCAACGGCCCGGCAGTAGCGGACGGGGTAGAGGTTGTGCTCCTGGAAGGAGCTCCTGCTGCCGTGGTAGATCCCGCCGAGCGGCGCCGCCTCGCCGAAGTCCGAGGTGAAGACCGCCACCCCCTGCTCGAGTAGGTGCGAGAGCTGCTCTTGGTACCAGTCCACCGCCTCGGCGTTGCTCAGGTCGAGCACGGCGTCGTCGATGGGAGGCCGGCCGCGGCTGGTGAGGACGACGAGCTCCTTGTCGGTCACCTCCCGGTGCTGGGGATCGGCGGGATGCACGTACGGGAATTGCCAGATGGAGAGCCGAAGCCCGAGCCCGCGGAGCTCGTCCGTCAGGTCCTTCGGCTTCGGAAATCTCGTCGGCGAGAACCTGAAGTCGCAGCGGAAGGGAACCTCGGGCCAATCGGTGTCGACGTGGACCACATCGGAAGGGATGCGCTCCTCGCGCAGCCGCCGAGCGACGCCCAGGACCTCGTCCTGGGACTCGTACGACTCGCGGCCCATCCACAGCCCGAACGACCACAGGGGTGGGACCTGGGGGCGGCCGGTCAACGCGGTCAGCTCCGAGAGGATCTCCTTCGGCGAGCCCACGAAGAGCAACAGGTCCAGCACCTCGTCGGCGACGTACAGCACCGCCGCGCCGTCGAAGCCCTGGCCCAGGTCGAAGGTCATCGGCGCCGCCGAGTGGACGAGCGCGCCCCACCCCTCGCTGCTCATGAAGAAGGGGACGGGCTTGTACATTCGCGCCGTCTGCGCGCTGTAGGCGTCGTAGGTCCAGATCGGCAGGCGCTGGCCCCGCTTGTTCAGCCGCGTGAACGACTCGCCACAGCCGAAGAGGGCCTCGTCGGGTCTCAGCGCCAGGCTGGCCGCGAAGTTCCGCTGCAGGTCCTCGGCCGCGCGGACGAAGGACAGCGGCATCGGGTTGACGTTCAGGACGCTGGCCGAGTCCTCGAGCCGGTTCGTCCGCGTAAGCGGGCGGCCCTCCGCGTCACGCAGCTCGACCCCGAAGGGCCCGCGCTGAACGACCAGCTCCGCAGACGGGGTGCGCAGGCTCACCGAGCCGTCGGCGCTGCTCGATTCCCACGACCCCTCGCCGTTCATGTGCTCGAGCATCGGCGAAGGCGCGTCCTCGAACGAGGTCGGCCTGGCGGCAAGCCGAAGGCGCGCCGTCCGCGGGCTCACGAAGGAGAGCTTGAACGGGAAGGTCCGCTCGTCCTCGTACTCGTGCTCGGGCGTGTCCTTCCACACCACGTGGTCGTCCAGCTCGTAGGCGGCCTGGTGGTAGGAGATCCGCTGTCGGAGCGACATGGGCTTCCAGAGGATCTCGCCGCTTCCCTTGGCCGGGTCGAAGGCCGGCACGCCTACCGGAATGAAGAAGTGGCTGTTCTGCCGGCCGAAGTGATCGCTCGGATCGGGTGGCTGGTTTTGGAGCTCCGGCCCGCTCACCGCTGTCGGCCTACCCGCCGCACCCCAGGCCAAACGAACTACCCGAGCTCATCGCCTTCGTCGGGTCCGGACGAGCTCGCTCCCATTTGTCGCCCGCGGCGCCGGCCGGGCGCGGGCTGACCTCCACCCGCCACTCCGCTCCGGACAACCGCTCGCTCAGCTTCTCCGGCAGCTCCTCGGCGATGTCGGCCGCGAGCTCTGCCGGAAGCCCCTCCGTGGCGAGAAGCCCGACGACGACCGGCTCCCGGGAGGCAGCCACCCCTCCGTCTTACCCAGGCGGCCCCTTGGGTATCTGGACGGCGTCGAGCGGACCGCCCTTCCCGGCGCGAGCACAACAGCCACGGCGTCGTCCTGCAGCGGGTCTTCCGCCGCGCTCAGGACGGACTCCTGGATCGCGCTCGCGATCGCGGGCGCGGAGCGGCTGGCGGCGCCGCGGACGAGGCTACAACCAGCCCCGCCCGCGCAGCGAGGCGTGCGACCGTGCCACGTCGACGACGCCGTCGCGGTTTAGGCGCGCGTGCCGCCGCGTGTGACCCCCGGCGGATGTTCCAAGCGGCCAGTTCGTGGTTAGTGGCTCCGCTTCTGGGTAGCGGGGCGAAGATGGAGAACAGCCAGCGCTCAGTGGGCGAGCTGATGCAGCAGCTCTCGCAGCAGACGGCGAAGCTCGTCCGCCAGGAGATCCGGCTTGCGCAGGTCGAGCTCGAGGAGAAGGGCAAGCGCGTAGGAGTCGGTGCCGGGATGTTCGGCGGCGCGGGGCTGGTGGCGCTCTACGGGGTCGGTGCGCTGGTGGCCGCGCTGATCATGCTGATCGGAACTGCCGTCGCGCCCTGGGTCGCGGCCCTGATCGTGGGAGCGCTGCTACTCGCCGCGGCCGGGGTGCTCGCGGTGACCGGGAAGCAGCAGGTGAGCCAGGCGACGCCCCCGGTCCCGGAGCATGCGGTGGAGAGCGTGCAGGAAGACGTGGAGCACGTGAAGGCGAGGGCTTCGCGCTCATGACCCCGCGAGACGCGGACGCGAAGGAGCAGCAGAAGCGCTCGCAGCGGGCGGGGAGCGAGGCGGCCGAGGCGGTTTCCGACAGGACGGGGGTGGGTGACGCCAAGACCGACCCGGAGGCTCTCCGGCGCGACATCGACGAGACCCGCGAGCAGCTCGGCGACACCGTTGAGCAGCTGAGCGAGAAGGCGGACGTGAAGGCGCAGGCGAAGGCCAAGGTCGAGGAGGGCAAGCAGGCGCTGCGCGAGAAGCAGCATCAGGCGAGGGAGAAGGTCTCGGAGCTGCGGGCGCGCGCCTCGGACAGCACGTCGGATGATGTGAAGAGCGCCGCGTCGCGCGCTGCCGCGACCGCCCAGGGCCATCCCGGGCCCGCCATCGCGATCGCGTTCGGGGTCGGCTTCGTGCTGGCCTGGCTAATCAAGCGGAGCTGACCCATGGCCAAGGTCCTCTATACACCGCTCGGAGTCCTGTTCAGCGTGCTAGGCGGGATCATCGCCGGCGCGATCTTCAAGCAGATCTGGAGGCGCGTGGCCGGCGAGGACGACGCGCCCGGAGCGCGCGAGAGCGAGTACGGCTGGAAGGAGTTCCTACCAGCGGCGGCGGCCCAGGGGGCGGTCTTCGGCTTGGTCAAGGCCGCTGTCGACCGTGGCGGGGCGCGCGGCTTCGAGAAGCTAACCGGCGTCTGGCCAGGCGACTGAGGGAGGCAGCTGATGGCGCAGGAGGCGACCTACGGCGAAGGGGCGCGCGAGCGCGGCAACGGCGAGGCGCGGCCGCCCGACCAAGCCACCGACCGCCGGGGCGGGTCATGGCTGGCGACGGTCAAGCGCACGATCAAGGAGTTCAGCGAGGACAACCTCACCGACTGGGCCGCTGCTCTCACCTACTACGGGATCCTCGCGATCTTCCCGGCCCTGCTGGCGCTCGTCTCGATCTTGGGCCTCGTCGGCCAGTCCGCGACGCAGCCGCTCATCGACAACCTCAGCTCGGTCGCGCCCGGCCCCGCGAAGGACATCCTCACGAGCGCGCTCAAGAACCTGCAGAAGGGCCAGGGGGCGGCCGGGATCCTGTTCATAGTCGGTCTGGGCGGCGCGATCTGGTCGGCGTCCGGGTACGTCGCGGCGTTCATGCGCGCCTCGAACGCGATCTACGACGTCGAGGAGGGCCGGCCGATCTGGAAGACGGTCCCCACGCGGGTGCTCACGACGGTCGTGCTGCTGCTCATGCTGGTCGCGGTCGCGGTCGGCGTCGCGGTCACCGGGCCGCTCGCCGACCAGGTCGGCAAGCTGCTGGGCATCGGCAGCACCGCCACCACCGTCTGGGACATCGCAAAGTGGCCGGTGATCCTGCTCGTGGTGATCACCATGTTCGCGGTCCTCTACTGGGCAACGCCGAACGTGAAGCACCCGAAGTTCCGCTGGATCAGCCCGGGCAGCGTGCTCGGCGTGCTCATCTGGATCGTGGCCTCGGCCGCGTTCGCGTTCTATGTGGCGAACTTCGGTTCCTACAACAAGACCTATGGAGCGCTCGGCGGCGTGATCGTCTTCCTCGTCTGGCTTTGGATATCGAACATCGCAATCCTGCTCGGGCTCGAGTTCAACGCCGAGCACGAGCGCTCGCGGCAGATCGAGGGCGGCCATCCGGAGGACAAGGAGCCGTTCCTCGAGCCGCGCGACACGCGCAAGATGAAGAGTGCCTAGAGCCGGGGCGGATTGATGCGCGCGGAGAGCATCGCCGTCGCTGTAGCCGGACTGATCGCGGGCGTGTTCGCCATCAACGGTTGGCTTGCGGCGGCGCCCCGGCGGGCGCCCGGATGAGGAGTCGTTTGTGAGGAGGTCTCAGATGGCCAAAAGAAACAAGACGAAGGCGGCGGTCCCGTATGTACGACGACTCGCCGAGGACGAAAACGTGCAGCGGCACGTTCGCGAGGCGAGCGCCCGGCTACGACAGGCGTACGGTCGAGTGACGCGCAAGCGCGGCCGCGCCGTCGAGGACAAGAAGCTCTACGACCACCTACGCGGAGCGGCGACCTCGATGAGGCTGGGAGCCCTCGCGCTCCAACGCCGGGAGCCCGAGCCCAAGCGACGTGGGCGCAAGCTCCTGGTCGTAGCGGCTGCCGGGGGCGCCGCCGTCGCTATAGCGAGAAGGCGACGAGGAGACAAGCCACAGAGCCCGCCCGCCACCGCGTCCGAGCAGCCATCGAGCACCGACGGCACCGAGTCGACCAGCCCGGCGGCAAGTCCCACGGTGACGACGGACTGAGGTCCGGACCCGTGATCTCCCGCGTTGCGATCAACGCGAATGAGGCCACGGGTGGAGATCCCCAAGGACAAGATCCTCGAGCTGCTGAGGCAGCGCGGCGAGCACGGGAAGGCGAAGCAGGCCGATAGGCAGCTGCCCGATCAGGTCGACCCCGACCAGCACCGCAGGGATCCTCGACCAGATCGGAATCGACTCGCAGGGTCTGCTCGGGGACCTAGGGGGAATCGGGAAGAAGCTCGGCCTCTTAGGGCGGAGGCCAAGGGTCAAAGCCGCGAGTGGGGCCGGGACGATGGTCATCCCGCCGGAAAGGTGGCCCGAAGCGTCCACCGCCCGCGCGGAGCGCGGTCTCCACGTCCCCGCCCCAGCAGGGCGACGACCGAGCGCTGGTCCCACCGACTGCTCCGGGGCCCTGAAGGGCGCCGCTCGCGCGGCGTTCTCGGCGCCCGCCGGGTTATCCCGCGCCCGGCCGCAGCGCCCGCGCGCCCTCAAAGTTCCGGCCCGAGGGACCCGGAGGAGGTGTGCTCCCTTGTGCGCGCCCAGGCCAGCACAAGGCGCCAAGTTCGTCGGGAGCGGCGAGAATGCGCGATTTTTTTTGGGCCTTCCGGGGTCGGGTCGGCACCGCTGGCGCGCGCTGGGAAGGCTGGTCGCGATCGGTCGTCTCCACCCGGCTAGTGAGCGGGGCCATCACCCGGGCGTAACGGAAGCGGGACTCGCGAGTCTCCTGCTCATGTCCTCTGCTCGGATCGCTTCCCGGCGGAGGCCGCTCCCGGTTTCGGTCCGGGTGCTGGCCGTCCCGCTGGTCGCCCTTGTCCTCCTCACCGGCATCTGGGTCACGGGCGGCCTTATCACCAACGACTTCGTCACCTCGATGGTGCTGACGGCCGCCTGGGTCGTGGGCTTCGGCCTGGCGTGCGCCGCCCTCGTCCGCCGGCGGCGGGAGATGTGGCCCGCGCTCGCGGCCTTTGTGGTCACAGCGGCCGCGGCCGGCACCTACCTGGGAACGCAGACCCTCCTCGACCACGAAGTCCACGAGAACGTCGTCACGGCTCGCTCACCGGCTCGAGCTGGGCGGGGGGCCGGCGACACGCAGAGGAGGCCGGACAACGTCCTGCTCGCACGCGGCAGGTTCGAGTCACTGGAGCACGGGACGACCGGCACGGCCCAGGCGATCGAGGTTCGCGGAGTCCGGCGCGTCCTGACCCTTACCCGCTTCGAGACCAGCCCGGGCCCCGACCTGCGTGTCCATCTCGCGACTGCCGACGCGAACCAGGACTCGCCGGGGGACTTCGTGGATCTGGGCGGCCTCAAGGGCAACATCGGCGACCAGCAGTACGAGATCCCGAACGACGCCGACCTCGGGCGGCTGACCAAGGTGGTCATCTGGTGTCGCGCGTTCTCGGTCGGCTTCGGCGCGGCTCCGCTGCGGTCGTCGGACGCGTAACGTCAGCGGTACTCGCTGGACGAATCGCGCATGGAGGAGCCAGGGTTCAGCGGTCTGCTCATCGTCGTGGCGGTGGGTTTTGGCGCGCCGTTCCTCTTGGGCCTCGCCCCGGGGCTCCGGCTGCCGTCCGTCGTCTTCGAGATCGTCGCCGGGATCGTCATCGGCCCATCGGTCCTCGGCTGGGTCGAGGTGGACGACACGATCTCGGTCCTCGCCTTGATCGGGCTGGCGATTCTGCTTTTCCTTGCGGGCCTCGAGATCGACTTTGGCCGGCTGCGCGGCCGCCTGTTGCAGCTGGCGTTACTCGGGTGGGGGCTGTCGTTCGCGATCGCCTTCGTCGTTGCGCTGTTGCTCAAGGCCGGCGGACTGATCGAGACGCCGCTGCTCGTCGCGATCATCCTCTGTGCCACCTCGCTCGGGGTGATCATTCCCGTGCTCAAGGACGTCGGCGAGCTGAACTCCAAGTTCGGTCAGCTCATCCTGGCGGCGGCCTCGATCGCGGACTTCGGGGCCGTGATCCTGCTGTCTTTCTTCTTCTCCGGGGAGGGCGGCCCCGGCTCGACGGCGATCCTGATTTCGGTCTTCGTTGCGCTTCTGGGTGTGACCTTCTTCGTCGTCAAGCAGGCCGAGCGCTCCACCAGGATCGAGCAGGACCTCCTCCGCCTCCAGGACTCGAGTGCTCAGATCCGTGTCCGCGCCGCCATGGTGCTGATGATCGCGTTCGTGGCGCTCGCCGAGGCCCTGGGCCTCGAGGTCATTCTCGGCTCGTTCGCGGCCGGCGCCCTCCTCTCGCTGCTCGACCAGGACCGCCGCATGACGCACGCGAATTTCCGGACGAAGCTCGAGGCGATTGGCTTCGGCCTCTTCATCCCGGTCTTCTTCGTCACGTCGGGGATCCGGTTCGACCTCTCCGCGCTCGTGGACAAGCCCTCGAACCTCGTGATGGTCCCGATCTTCTTGGCGGCCCTCCTCGCGGTTCGCGGTCTGCCGGCCTTGACGTACCGGGGGTTCGTCGGGAGCCGTCGGGCGACGATCGCCGGCGTCCTGCAGGCCACGTCGCTCCCGTTCATCGTCGCGGCGACCGCGATAGGGCAGAGCCTGGGCTTGATTGACGCGGCGGAGGCCTCGGCGCTGATCGCGGCCGGCCTCCTCTCGGTGCTGATCTTCCCGATCACCGGGCTGACCATGCTGAAGCGCACGATGGAGGAAGAGGGCGTCCCGCCGCCCGAGCCAGCCGCCAGCGAACCCTCGCCCCAGATGGCGATGTAATCCCGCGGCTCCGGCCGAGGTCGTTTTGCGGGACGTCGAGGGCCGGCCTGCGGAGGAGGTCTGGGACGCGCTTCAGCTGAGCGAGGGGGACCAGCGGTGCTCTCCACTGGGCGCGCACGAAGGTGCGGTTGGCGCTGGAGAGCTACATGGGCTCGGTCGAGGAGACCGTGCCGGCGGCGTATGAGCGGGTTGCGTGAGGTCTCCTGGAACTCGCCGGTGACCGGCGTGAGCTCGGAGGAGACGTTCGTGCTAACCGAGTCGGGCGCCGAGGTAGGCGCCGTCGCTGTAACGCCCGCGGCCTAGGACGCACTACGGGGCAGACCCCGAAGCAGGAGGACTCGAGATGGCAGAGGCAGTCGCGACCGGCGAGAGGACCAATGGCCTCCGCGGCCTCAAGGACAAGAACGTGCTCGTGACCGGCGGCAGCTCCGGGATCGGGCAGGCGATCGCGGTGCGCTTCGCCGAGTACGGCGCCAATGTCGCGATCAACTACCTGCGCCAGCCCGAGGAGGCGCGCGACACCGAGGACCAGGTCCACGCCTGCATCATCTAGGTCCAGCAGGAGGTCGTCCAGGACGTTCTCGTCCAGGGCGACGTCTCCCGAGAGGACGACGTCGTGAAGATGGTCGGCCAGGCGATCGACGGCCTCGGCGGCATCGACATCCTCGTCAACAACGCCGGCATCCAGATCTCGCGGCCGAGCGAGGAGCTCTCGAGCGAGGACTTCGACAAGGTGCTCGCGGTCAACCTGCGCGGCTCGTTCCTGTGCGCGCGGGAGGCGATCAAGCACTTCCTGGCCGAGGAGAAGCCGGGCTCGATCGTCAACGTCTCGAGCGTCCACCAGCTGATCCCGAAGCCCAACTACCTGGGCTACTCGACCTCCAAGGGCGGGATGCAGAACCTGACCCGCACGCTCGCCCTCGAATACGCGCCCAAGGGCATCCGGGTGAACGGGGTCGGCCCCGGCGCCACTGTCACGCCGATCAACCGGGCCTGGATCGACGACCCGGAGAAGCGGCGCGCCGTGGAGGAGCACATCCCGATGCAGCGCGCCGGCGACGCCGACGAGATGGCGGGCGTGACCGCATTCCTCGCCAGCGACGATGCCGCCTACATCACCGGCCAGACCATCTTCGTCGACGGCGGGCTCACGCTCTTCCCGAGCTTCGCCACACCCTGGTCGTCAGAGTGACCTCCGCGGCCTCGATCGACACCCGCTGGTGGCCCTCGCCGTTCGGCGAGGCCGACGAGCTCGGGATGCTCAACCACGTCGACGACGCCAAGCGGCTGGAGGCGCTGTCACTGGTCCGCTCAGGCCGTCTCTACGACCTGGGCCACGTGCTCGACGAGGACATCCCGGTCTTCCCGGGACGTTTCTTCAAGCAGACGCTCGTCACGACAGCGCACCACCAGAACGCTGGGATGCCGGTTGGGGAGAACGAGGTCAACTGGATCACCGAGCAGGTGTCGGCGACGATGCAGCTCGGGACGCACCTGGACGCGCTCTCGCATCTGCAGATCGGCGAGCGCGGCTACAACGGCGTGCACGTGTCGGAGCTGGCCGGCGTTGCCGGTGTCTCTCGGCTCGGCGTGGAGACCGTGCCGCAGATCGTGACGCAGGGATGGCTGGTCGACGTGGGAGGACTGGGCCCGGGCGACGTGATCGGAGTCGATGCCGTGGCCGGGATCGAGCCGACGCCGGGCGACGCCGTGCTCTTTCACACGGGTTGGGGGGCGAATTGGGGCGACCCCGAGGCTTATGTGAGTGGGGAGCCCGGACCGGGCTACGAACTGGCTGCCTGGTTGGCGGACCGCCAGGTCGCCCTCACCGGCTGCGACACCTGGAGCTACGGCCCCGTCCCCGCCGAGAACCCCGACCGCCCCTTCGAGGTCCCCCAGATCCTGAACGCCAAGCACGGCGTCTTCATCGTGGAGAACCTCGACCTGACCGAGCTGGCAGCTGACGGCGTCCGCTCCTTCGCGCTGGTCCTGACCCACCCGAAGCTCCGCGGCGCCACGGGCGCCTGGACCTCACCGATAGCGCTGACTTAGCTCCCCGATAGTGTCTGGGGAAGCCGAGAGAGGTTTGGCGCGATTCAAGGCAACGGGGAACCACACGACGAGCCCGGCGGCTCGTCGGAGGAGCGCAGCCGCCGCCTGAGAGACCGGGAGGCGGCCGTCGACAGGCGCGAGCAGCTGGCGGACGAGCGCGAACGAATCGCGGACGAGCGCGAACGGCTCGCGGACGAACGCGAGCGCGAAGCGGATCAACGGGAGCGCTCCGCCGACGAACGTGAGGGGACCGCGGAACAGCGCGAGCCGGAGCGCCATGATCGACTCGAGAGACGTCTCGAACGCGAGAAGGCGGCGGATCGCAGGGAGCAGGCGGAGGTCAACCGCGAGACCGCCGCCACGGAGCGTGAGGCGGCCAAGGAGGAAGCCGCCGAACGAAACCGGCGCGCGCTGTAACGCCCTGCGGGCTCGCGGCACTACGCCTGCATGCCCGAGCACTACGACGTCATCATCATCGGAACCGGCGCCGGCGGCGGGACCCTCGCTCACAGGCTCGCGCCCAGCGGGAAGAAGATCCTCCTGCTCGAGCGCGGTGGCTACCTGCGGCGCGAGCCGGAGAACTGGGACTCGAAGGAGGTCTTCGGCAAGGAGCGCTACGTGACCACGGACGAGTGGATCGACAAGAACGGCGAGCGCTTCCGCCCGCATGCCCAGTACTACGTTGGAGGCAACACGAAGTTCTACGGGGCGATCCTGTTCCGGATGCGCGAGCGGGACTTCGGCGAGGTTCACCACTACGGCGGTGTCTCGCCGGCCTGGCCGATCGACTACTCGGAGCTCGAGCCCTATTACGCCGAGGCCGAGCGCCTCTACCTCGTCCACGGCGAGGCCGGCGAGGACCACACCGAGCCGCCGCGGTCTGACCCGTTCCCGTACCCGGCCGTGTCGCACGAGCCGCGCATCCAGCAGCTCCACGACGACTTCCTGGGGACCGGCCACCACCCGTTCCACCTGCCGGTCGGCGTGGACATGAACGAGTCGGATCCCGAACAGGGCCGCTGCGTGCGCTGCGACCGGTTCGACGGCTTCCCCTGCCTCACCGACGGCAAGGCCGACGCCCACGTGCTGTGCGTGCGCCCGGCGATCCAGCACGACGACGTCACGCTCAAGACCCACTCCAAGGTGGCCCGGCTGGAAAGCTCCGGCGGAGCCGTGACCGGCGTTGTGGTCGATCGCCGCGGCGCCACCGAGACCTACACCGGCGACGTCGTCGTCGTCTCCTGCGGCGCGGCCGAGTCGCCGGCGCTACTGCTGCGCTCGGCGAACGACGAGCATCCGAACGGCCTCGCAAACTCCTCCGATTATGTGGGCCGGAACTACATGGCTCACATCAACTCCGGCGTGATCGCCATCTCACAGACCCCGAACGACACGAAGTTCCAGAAGACCCTCGGCGTGAACGACTACTACTGGGGCGCCCCGGACTCGGAGCTTCCACTCGGGCACATCCAGATGCTCGGCAAGTCGGATCGCAACATCCTGCGTGCCGGCGCACCCTGGTTCGCCCCCGGCTTGGCGCTCGAGTACCTAGCGAAGCACGCGATCGACTTCTGGCTGACGACCGAGGATCTGCCCTACCCGGACAACCGGATCACGGTCGACCGCCAGGGCACGATCCACCTGTCGAAGACGTTCCACAACGAGGAGCCGCACCGGCGGCTGCTGGCCAAGCTGAAGGGCCTGCTCGCCGACCTGGGATGTTCCGAGCGATCGATCCCGCGCTTCTCGGTGCTCGACCAGCGGATCCCGCTGGCCGGCATCGCCCACCAGTGCGGCACGCTGCGCTTCGGCGACGACCCCTCGAGCTCGGTGCTCGACCGGAACTGCAAGGCGCACGACCTCGACAACCTCTACGTCGTCGACACGAGCTTCTTCCCCTCGTCGTCGGCCGTGAACCCGGCGCTGACCGCGATGGCCAACGCGCTACGGGTGGGCGACCACCTGCTGGAGCGCCTCGGCGCGTCGGCGGAATCGCGCGCGGCCAACGGTTCGAAGGGCCGCGAAGAGGTGGCGGCATGAGCGTCCGGCAGACGATTGGAGCAGTGGCCGACGCGGTCGGCAAGGGCCTCGTCGCCGGCTTCGCCGGCACCGCGGCAATGACCGCGTCCAGCGCGCTCGAGGCAAAGCTGCGGGGGCGGGCCCCATCGTCCGCCCCCGCTCGCGCCACCGCCAAGGTGCTGGGCATCAAGGAGTTCGAGGACAAGGTCGCCCAGGCCCGTTTCAACGACCTCTCACACTGGGGCTACGGCACCGGCTGGGGCGTGCTCCGCGGCCTGCTCGGCGCGACGGGGATGTCGCCCAAGGCCGCGACCGCCGCCCACGGCGCGGCGATCTACGGCGCCGCCCAGATGACCCTGCCCGCGCTCGAGATCGCGCCGCCGTCGATCTTCTGGGGCACGGAGGAGATCGCGATCGACGCCTTCCACCACGCGGTGTACGCGACGGCGACGGGCGTTGCCTACGAGCTGATCAGTCATTAGGGTCGCTTCCGGACTCGTGGCCCAGGTCCGGGAAGACCACACGAGCAGCGCCACAGCGGCCGAGGAGGCCGAGCTCGTCGCGCGCCTGCGTGCGGGGGACGAGCAGGCCTTCGAGTCGCTCGTCGAGGCCTACCACGGCACGATGATGTCGGTCGCGCGCAACTACGTGAAGACGCGCGACGTGGCCGAGGAGGTGGTCCAGGAGGCGTGGGTTGGGGTGCTGAACGGCATCGACCGCTTCGAGGGCCGCTCGTCCCTGAAGACCTGGGTCCTCCGCATCCTGGTCAACACCGCCCTGACCCGCGGCGGCCGCGAGGCGCGCACCGTCCCGTTCTCCTCTCTGGCGTCCGCGGAGGAGGACGAGCCGGCGGTCGAGCCCGAGCGCTTCCGGCCGTCTGGCGAGGCCTTCGCCGGCCACTGGAACGCCTACCCCGGCGACTGGAGCTCCGTGCCCGCGGAGCGGCTCGAGGGGCAGGAGACCATCGAGGTCATAAAGACCGCGGTCCAGGAGCTCCCGGACGCGCAGCGCACCGTCATCGCCATGCGCGACATCGCCGGTTGTACGGCCGAGGAGGTCTGCGACACCCTCGACGTGTCCGCCGGCAACCAGCGGGTGCTACTGCACCGCGCCCGCTCCCACGTCCGCGCCGCGCTGGAAAAGCATCTCGATGGCTGAATCGCACGACCACATGACCTGCCAGGAAGTAGTCGAGCTCGTCACCGACTACTTCGAGGGCGTGCTCCGAACCGAGCGGGCAGATCTGTTCGAGCAGCACATCAACTTCTGCGAGGGCTGCGACTGGTACGTCGATGAGATGCGGACCACCGTCGCATCGGTCGGGAAGATCACCGAGGAGGAGATCCCCGACGAGACGCGCGAGAAGCTGCTGACCGCGTTCCGCGATTGGAAGGCCCGCCGGTGATCGCCTACAAG
>JBKPFJ010000008.1:0-20852 GCA_046728795.1 Actinomycetota bacterium
GAACTCCCTATACCAGGCGCGGGTGCGGGCGTCCTCGGCGGGCCCGCCGCCCGTCATAGGACTTGCCGCAACCGCTCGCCTGCGCCCGCATGACCGCCATCTCCGGCACCGCGCCGGGTTGGAGCACGTGGACGCAGTTCAGGTACTCGCGGACCTGCTTGGTCATGTTCGGGCGCGTCCAGCGCCCGAACCAGCGGAACTTGGGCTGGCTGGCGATCCTCCACATGAGGTTCGCCTCTCCCTTCCCGCGCCGGCGACAGCTCTCCCACTGCTGCCAGGCCGGCTCGGCCTGATCGACGAAGAGCTGGAGCCCGGCGAGCGGATTTCGGCGCGTCGGCCGAGGGCCCGCGCGCGCCGACCGCCGGCAGCGCCGGCTGCGCCGGGGGCCGCTCGCAGTGCCGAAGGCCGAGCCCGAGGCCGAGCTCGGAGGCATCCGGCAGCGGCGACACGCCGGAGACCGAGGACTGTGCCCAGACAGGCAAGGCGACGAGCGAGACTGCGGCAAGCGCGACGAGTGCGGCGGCGAGTCGCACGCCATCCGGATCGGCGCAGAAACCGCACACGCTAAGGCGCGACCCCGGGGCCTGGACATCCGTCCAACGCTGCCCAGGTGGGTCCCCCCGGAGGGGGTCCCTGAGTTTCCGTCACGATATGTGTCGAAAGCTCAGGGACCCCCCGCGCGTACGGCGCGGAACAGGCTTGCCATCAGTGGTGGACGGCTCCGCTCCGCCACTGAGGAGCGAGGCGCCCGCCTGGCGAGGACGCACCGAGCGACGCGTGCTCCGCATGCGCGCGAGGGAAGACGCGGCCAGGCCTTGCGCCGCAGCCCTCAGTGGTGGAGCGGCTCCTTCATGGACTCCGTCTCGGGGGCGTCGATATAGGGCTGCTGCTCGTCCTGCTGCTCCTCCTCGTGGTAGGCCGACTCGGCATTCACGGCCCAGATGTCGTGGTCGGTTCCCTTCACGAGGTTGTCCACCGCGCGCATGGCGGTGAGCATGGAGTGGTCGGAGTTGTTGTAGCGGTGCAGGCCGTTGCGGCCGACCTGGATGAAGTTGTCGAGGCCGTCGAGCCAGGAGCGGATCGTCCACACGCGCTCGGAGTACTCGGCGTCGTACATCGGGTAGGCCTTCGGCACCCGCTCCACGAACCCGAACTCGAGTTGGTCGCGGCGGGCGAGGCCGAGCTGCTCGAGCTCGCGCATGCCCAGCTGCACCAGGTCGTCGTCGTCCATCTCCCACAGCTGGTCGCCCTGGAAACAGAAGAACTCGAGGCCCACGCAGGCCTTCGTCGGGTCGGGCACCATCCACGGGCTCCAGGAGCGGAAGTTCTGGATGCGCCCGACGGTGACGTTCGGGTCGTGGATGTAGATCCAGTTGTCCGGGAAGAGGTCGTCGCCCTTCAGCACAAGCGCGACCGTAAGGAAGTCGCGGTAGCGCAGGCCCTTGGCCGCTGCCACGACCTCGGTGCGCGGCCCGGGCTCGGCCATGCCGACCGCGTTGCGCAGCGGCAGCGAGGAGATCACCGCCGCCGGCTCGAAGACCTTGTCGGCCACGTGTACGCGCACGCAGCGGTTGCCCTCGAACTCGAGCTTCGTGACCTGGTGGTCGAGGAGCACCTGGCCGCCGAGCTGCTCGATGTCCTCGGTCATCGTCTCCCACATCTGGCCGGGGCCGTAGCGGGGATAGTTGAACTTCGAGATCAGGCTCGTGACCTTGTCGTCGCGGTTGCCGAAGAACGCCGACCACGCCGCCCTGAAGAAGGAGAGGTTCTTGATCCGTTGGGCCGCCCAGTCGGCGCGGATCTCCGACGTCGGGACCCCCCACACCTTCTCCGTGTAGGACTTGAAGAACTGGTTGAAGAGCCAGCGGCCGAAGCGGTTCGAGACCCACTCCTCGTAGGTCTCCTCCTTGCCCTTCGGCTTGACCGCCGCCCAGACGTAGGAGAGCAGCGCTTTCGTGAGGTCGACGGGCCCGAGCTTCTTCATCACGTCCGGGCCTCGCAGGGGATAGTCGAGGAACTTGGCGCGGCCGCGCCGGTCACGCCAGTAGATGCGCGACATCCGCGGGCGCTCGAGGAACTCCTCGCGCATGATCTCGTGCCAGAGGGCGTCGACCTCGTTCGCCTTGGTGAAGAAGCGGTGTCCGCCGAGATCGAAGCGGTAGCCGTCGCGCACGGCGGTCTTGGCGATGCCCCCCACCTGGTTCTCGGCCTCCAGCACCACTACGGGCAGGCCCCGCTTCGCGAGCAGGTAGCCGGCGGTCAGGCCGGCCGGCCCGGCACCGAGGATGACGGTGGGCCTCTCCTTCAGCTCGGTTCGTGCGAGGGCGTGGTCGTCTGGCATCGGCTAGCGGATCTTCTCGTAGAGCACCCCGCGCACCCCGATGCGGGTGGCCCGGCGGTAGAAGGCCGGCGCGGGGCCGATCTCCTTGAAGCGCGGATCGTCCGCCACCGCCTGTCCCCACTGGGCCGAGCGCCGGCGGACGAGCTGCGTCCAGGGCGCGTCCCAGTCGTTGATCGAGGTCGTAACCGGGTGCACCAGGAGCACGTGGCTCGAGCGGGGCAGGCTAGCAAGCAGCGGCTCCAGGTTCTTCCGCACGGTGGCGTCCTCGATCCGCTGCTGCGAGTCGCGCCAGTCCATCACCCTCGGGTTCTCGACCTTCCCGAGCGGCGTGGCATAGCGGAGCCCCTTGACGCCTCGCAGCTCCGCCAGGTGGTACTCGAGCAGCGGCGTCTGCTCGGGCTGCATGGAGATCAGGAGGTCCCCCGGCTTCAGCTGCGGCGCCGCCGCGCCGGCGAGGTCGTAGGCGTTCGACTTGTTGCGCAGGTCGTAGCTGTGGGGGATCGACCAGATGCCCAGCACGATCACGAGCGCGACGAGACCGAGGTTCCCCGCGCGCGAGAGCCCCGCAGCGGCGAGGATGATGATCGGCCCGAGCGCGACGCCGAGGTAGCGCGTCGTCCACGCCGGCGAGAACTGGGAGAAGAGCCAGGCCACGGCGAGGGTCGAGGCGCCGAGCAGAAAGGCGGCGATGATCGCCGTCCGCTCGCGGCGATTCATCCGCTGGCCGAGGATGCCCACGAGCCCGGAGCCCCCGGCGAGGACGAGCGAGACGGTGGCCGTGCCGCCGCCGAGCAGGCTCCTGGTTATCTGCACGGGCACCCCGAAGCGCGGCGCGGTGAGCCACGGCGCCCCGGTGTGCTTCACCTGGTAGAGGAGCGTGGGCACCCAGGGCAGGTAGAGGAGGCCGGCCCCGCCGAAGCCGATCAGGGCGTCCCGCACGAACGACCGCCGGTCGGCCGCCTCCAACCAGCAGTAGGCCGCCGCGCACAGGGCGCCGGCGGTGACGAACAGCCCCCAGTTGTGGGTGTAGAGCATGGCGGCGAGCAGCACCACGAAGAGCGGCAGGTAGCGCGGGTTGCGGAAGGCGAACACGTGCAGGAAGGCGGCGGTCATGAGCAGCGAGAGCACGAGCATGAGCGAGTACATGCGCGTCTCCTGCGCGTAGATCGTCAGGAACGGGTTCACCGCCGCGAGCGCCGCCGCCATCAGGCCGGCTCGGCGGCCGAACAACGACCAGCCGGCCCACAGGGCACCCGGGATGGCCAGCAGCGACACCGCCACGGACAGACCCTGCGTCTCGCCGGGGCCGTTCCCGAATACGTCCGTCCAGACGCTGAGCAGCATGTAGTAGAGCGGCGGTGAGCCGTCCTCACGCAGGATGTGAGGAATGTCGAGGAGCGGCTGCGAGGCGATCCCGATCGAGAGGCCCTCGTCCATCCACAGGGCCTTGCCGAGCGAGTAGGTCCGCAGATACAGCGAGAGGGCCATGAGCGCGAGCACGACGAGCGCCGGCAGCACAACGGTCCCTGGAACGAGCCGCGCGCGCGGGAGGGCTCTTGCACGTGAGGCGACGGAGGCCATTCGGGAACTCTAGTTCGGTGGTAGAGGGGCTCGCGGCGCTCCGGGGCCGGCCACGGGGCATCGCGTCCGGCCCTCCGGCGGGACGGTCAGCACCCGCCACTTGCCGTAGCGCAGCACCTGACGGTAGCGGTCATCGGTGGGCTTCGTCACGAGCGGCCCGTTGGGGACGGTGCGGGTGCGGAAGACGATTCCCGGCGGGGGCGTGCTGCTCCAGCCGATCCGGATCCCGTGCACGTGCAGCTCGTAGGCGACCATCTGCGTCTGGAAGGGACCGGAAAAGAGCCCGCCGCACTCCTTGATCCTGTCGCGCCCCCCGAGCATGGGGATCACGCGCTTCAGGTCGTGCCAGATAGTCGCCTCGTGCTCGAGGCCGCCGCTCACCCGATCGACGTTGTCCGCCTTCTCCGAGATGAACGGGGCCGAGACGCCAAGCGCCACCACGAACGCGGTGGCAGCCGTGGCGAGGCCCACACGGGGGTTCCCGGACACCCGCCAGCCGAGCCACTCGATCCCCTTCAGCACGTAGGCGGCCCCCATTCCGCCGAGGACCGAGGCCACCGCGGTAGTGATGATCACGTAGCGGTTGTTGCCGGCGAAGCCGGCCTGGGTCATCGCCGCGATCAGCGCCAGCCACGCGGTGCCGCCGGCGGCCAGGGCGAGGGCGGGGCCCTGGCGGCGGTGGCGCACCCACTGCACGATCCCGTACACGAGGGCCACCACCACCCCCGCCTTGACCGGGGCGATCACCAAGATGCGGAAGCGGCGGATCAGTTCGAGCGCCGGGTGCTCGGCGAAGGCGGCGCTGCCGGGGTTGGGTGAGTTGGCGCGCGCGGACGCGCGGAAGGGATCGCCCGAGCCCCACCACTCGGGGAGGAACCAGAGCGCGGGGACCAGCACGGCGAAGATGGCGAGCCGGCCGCGGAGGTAGGGGTCCCGGAACCAGAGGTAGATGCCGTACAGGCCGAGGAAGGGCCAGGTCTCGGGTCGCAGGAGGGCCGCCCCGACCCCGAGGTAGAGGGCGTGGTCCCGCCGGCCGTCGAGGTGGCGCTCGAAGGCCCACAGCACGAGCGCGGCCATGAGCGCCTCCGAGTTGCCCAGCGCGGCGTCGCGAACGAAGCGGAAGCTCGAGAACAGGGCGAGCGCGGCGCCCACGCCGGCCAGCACCCCGAACCAGCCGCCCACGAATCGGCGGGCGAGGCGGAATGCGAAGACACAGGCCAGGAGGCCGCCCGCGCGGGCGATCACGAGCCACAGATAGGCCGCGGTGTGGTCGCCGAAGAGCGAGAAGGGGATCGTGAACAGAATCGGCAGCGGCTTCCACGAGGGCCCGCCCGTGGTCACGAGGTCGAGGTGGACGATCTCCCTGCCCCACATGATCCAAGCCCACGGGTCGTACGTGGGCGTGGAGGGCAGGAGCAGGGTGATGGCGGCGATCGCGAGGCAGCCGAGGAGCGCCGGCCAGACCGGACCGGCCGGCGTGCCCTCCGGGGGCGCGAGGATGCGCGTCAGGGTGGGCCATGAGGCGGGTGCTCGGGGGGCCTCGACCTCCTGCCGCAGGAAGCGGAGCTGTGCGGCGGGCGCCCGCATGGGGGGCTCGGCTAGGCGCTGCTCGTCTGGAGGCGCATGGCGGCGCGGAGCCGGGACCAGCCGCCGTAGCGCGTCACGAGGACCCCGAGCCCAACGACAGTGATGGGGACGAACAGGACGAAGCGGAGCAGGATCAGGTAGGAGACGGCGGCCGAGCTGGTGCCGCCGATCGCCTTGACCCCGAACACGACTGCGGCGTCGAACGTGCCGACATAGCCGGGCGCGGCTGGAAGCATGGCGAAGAGGTTGGTGAGCGCGACGAGGTACAGCGCGCCCATCCCGCTGATGTCGAGCTCGACGGAGTGGGCCACCGCCAGGTAGACGCTCGCCTCGAGGGCCCAGACGACGAACGAGACCCCGAGCAGGAGGATCCCGAAGCGCGAGAGGAGCGCCCGGGGGGCGCCCGCCAGGGGACGCAGCCAGTCGCGGATCCGTTCGAAGGCGCCGTGGCGACGAAGGACCTGGAGCGCCACTATGGCGAGCAGGAGGAACGCCAGGCCGATGCCGGCGACGAGGAACGGGCGCTCGCTCGGAAGCGTGGTCTCACGCAGGATCCCGAACACGACCACCACCAGGATCGCGGCCAGCGCGATGGCGTCGAGCAGGCGCTCGGCCACGACCGTGCCCAGGAGCGCGCGCTTTCCCCCCTGGGTGCGGCGGTCGAGCAGCACGACGCGCAGCATCTCGCCCGCGCGCGCGGGTAGCACGTTGTTCCCCATGTAGCCGACGGTGGTGAGGCCGTAGGTGTCGGAGCGCTTCGGATGAACGCCAATCAGGTGGAGGATCCGGTGCCAGCGTTCGCCGCGCACGAGCGTCGCGCCCGCATAGAGGACGGCGGCCAGGACGAGCAGCATCACGTGGCCGAAGGTGCGCGGAAGCTCGGGCGCCTCCTGGTGAGACGCCCACCACACCACAGCGACCAGCGCGACGAGGGAGATGAGCGCTTGGATGAGGGCGAAGCGTCGGTTCATGACTCGGGGACTGGGCCCTGTGACGGGGCGGGACAGATCCGGCGCAGGCGACCGGCCCGCATCCGGCCGGTCGGCGCGCATCACGGTAGCAGGCGCCGCAACCGGCGCACCGCGAATGTGTTCACGCGAGGTCCGGTTATACCCTGGACGCCGCCTCACCCTCTCCCCGATCTCTGTGCCCGTCCCCCTACGAGCTCAAACGGCCGCGCTGGCCGCCCTGGCCCTCCTTGCGCCACCTGCCCTGGCGCAGGCGCAGCCCGTGGTCGACACCCCGGTCAAGCGGACGATCGTGAAGGAGGGCCCCGCCGCCCGCTACCTGATGGACGGGACCTGGTACTTCCGGCTCGACGACGCGTTGATCACCGGCGACTCGGAGCGCTGGTGGGACCAGCAGTCGCTCGAGGGGTGGACCCCTATCACGGTGCCGTCCGACTGGAACGCCACCGACACTCTGCTCGACCGCTCCTCCGTGGGCTGGTACCGCAAAGAGTTCGATCTGCCGCGCGTCCCGAGCGGCCGCCACTTCCAGTGGAAGCTCCGCTTCGAGTCGGTGAACCACCGGGCCACGGTGTGGCTGAACGGCCGCAAGCTGGCCGTCCACGCCCCGGGCTACCTCCCGTTCGAGGTCGATCTCAAGGGCGTCAAGCCGACTGGCAACCACCTCGTCGTGCGGGTCTCCACGCTGCGCGGCAATACCGACCTCACCCACTGGCGGCCGGCCCGCTTCAACGGCTTCGGGACCGGCACGTGGTGGAACTTCGGCGGCATCTCCCGCGAGGTCTACCTCCGCCGCATAGAGGGCGTCGACATCGAGGACGTCGCCGTCTCGCCGAGGCTGCGCTGCGTGCGCTGCGACGCCCGGGTGCGCGTCGCGATCCTGTTGCGCAACATGGGGCGCAAGAAGCGCAGGTACGCGCTCGCCCTGAAGGTCGGCCGCCGGCGGATCCCGCTGTCCCCGCGCGAGGTCGACGGCGGCGCGCGGCGGGACGTGACCACGAGCTTCACCCTGCCGCACCCCCGGCTCTGGCAGCCCGGCCACCCCGCCCTCTACGGCCTGACCGTCAGCGCGGGAAGCAAGCGCCGGCGGCTGGCGAGCTTCCGGCGCTTCTTCGGGGTGCGCAAGATCTCACGCGATCGCCGCGGACGCGTCCTGCTCAACGGCAGGCCGGTCCAGCTGCGCGGCGCGGCCATCCACGAGGACGACCCCCAGACCGGCGCCGCGCTCGACTCGGGACAGCGGGGCCTGCTCCTCGCCCGGCTGCGCTCCCTGCACGCCACGCTCGTTCGCTCCCACTACCCCCTCCACCCAGCCTTCGTAGAGGCGCTTGACCGGCTCGGGATCCTCTACTGGGACCAGGCCCCCGTCTACCAGCTCCCCAACCGGCTCCTACAGAACCCGAGGGTCCGCGCGAACGCCGTCGGCGTCACCCGGGCCACGGTCTTCCGCGACCGCAGCCATCCGTCCGTCCTCGCCTGGTCGATCGGCAACGAGCTGGCCTCGGAGAAGCCCGTGCGGGGTCGGATCGGCCCCGCGTTCACGCGCTACGTGCGCGATGCGACCGCCGCCGTCCGGGATCTCGACAACACACGGCTCGTGGCACTCGACCGCCAGTCGCGCATCGGGGAGCCCCTCACCAGTCCCGCGTTCCGATACCTCAGCGCGCTCGGCGTGAACGACTACTTCGGCTGGTACGCCTCCTCGGCGCCCGGCTATGGGGCGACGAAGACCGCGGACTACGGGGCCTACCTCGACCGGGTGCACGCCGCCAACCCCCGCCTGCCGCTGTTCGTGACCGAGTTCGGAGCGGAGTCGAACCGGGACGGCCCGGCGACCGAGAAGGGCACCTACGCCTTCCAGAGCGGCTGGCTCAAGGATCACCTCGCCATCTACAAGCGCCGGCGCTTCCTGAACGGCGCGGTCGTCTGGATCCTCAAGGACTTCCGCGCGCACACGAAGTGGGTCGGCGGCAACCCGAGGCCCAACCCGCCCTGGAACAACAAGGGCCTGATCGACGAGTCGGGCGCCCGCAAGCCGGCGTTCTACGAGCTGGCCCGGCTCTTCGGGCGCACGCGCCCACTGCGGTAGCTAGCCTCATCCGTCTCCATGCGGAAGGCCCTTCCCCTCATCGCTCTCGCCTGCGCGGCCGTGCTCCCCGGCTGCGGCAGCAGCGGGCAGACGAGCGCCGCCGCGCCCGAGGACAAGCAGTCCGACAAGCGCGGCGCCGTCCTCGCGTGCCTCACCGAGCGGCACCAGCTCGATGCCCGCGCGGAGGGCGTGGACGCGATCCAGGTCGACGGGAGGACGGGCCCGCACATCCGCTTCTTCCTCACGAGCGGTGAGGCGGAGGCCGAGCAGTTCGAGGGCCACGCCGAGGGCTCCGAGCAGATCAGCTCGGCGCTGCTCTTCCCGCGCCAGGGGTCGGACGACACCGTGGGGAAGGTCGAGGACTGCCTGGCGAACTACTAGGCCGCCCCGAGCCGCTTCAGCGTCGAGCCCTCCACCTCGAAGACCTCAACCCGGTTGCGACCTTGGTGGAACGACGACGGCGGGACCATCGCAGCGAAGATCGGCCCGCCCCCGGTGGCGAGCGTGAAGCTGCGGGTGGTGGCCTCGATCGTCCCGTTCACGGCTATGGCCAGGTCCCGCCCGTTCGGCACCCCCTCGAGGTGCCCGGTGACGTGGGCCGGCACGAGATCCGTGGGGTTCACGTTCCGATAGTCCTCCGCCCCGACGAAGCTCGCGCCCGAGCCCGGGACGACCTGATAGTCGCTCACGGGCTTGAAGAGCAGGTCCTGCCGCGGGCCGATTCGGAAGATCCGCAGGGGGCCGTCGCTGCCCGTGCCGAATAGGCGCAGCTTGCGCTCGAGCGCCGCCTTCCGGCGCCGCTCCCACTCGGGGATCGAGAAGACGATCGGCTTGAAGCTGTTCCGCTCGAGGATGCTGATGCGGCGGCGGTGCTTCACGGCCTCGCTGAAGGCCGACTTGCCGTCGATCTTCACCTTCGGGTCGACGTTCAGAACGTCGAGGATCGTCGGCAGGATGTCGATCGACTCCGCGTACGCGTCGTCGATCCTCCCCTTCTTCTGGTCCGGAGCCTTGAGGAAGAACGGGATCGGGCCGATCTCCTCGGCCGTGTCGCGGGTGAGCCTGCGTCGGTTGTAGAGCCCGTCGTCGATGGCCACGCCGTGGTCGGCCGCCACCACCACGAGCGACTTGTCCCACAGCCCGATGTCCTTGAGGTGCCGGATCACCTTTCCGAGCTCGTGGTCGGCGAAGCCGGCCTGGAGCAGGTGGCGCTGGTACAGCGATTCGACCTGGTAGGGATCGTTGTAGGACTGGCTCGAGAGGCCGGGGATCGGATCGTTCGCGGCCTTGCGGTACATGCTCCCGTCGGGCAGGTACTGCCAGGGCACGTGCGGCAGGAGCGCGTGCTTGAAGTTGAGCGCCGGGCGGTTCGCTTTCCGGATGTTCGAGATCCAGTCCTCGAAGCGCCGGTTGCGGTTGCGGTTCAGGTTGGAGCGCGTATTGGGCTGGTCGCCCGGGGCGGCGGCCCCACCGGACTCGCTGCCGCCGAAGTTGCCCCAGTTCTCCGACACCGAGGTGAGGTTCTTCTCGATCCCGGGCGGCGAGACCACGTGCAGCCAGACGAGCCCGAGGTCGTCGAACATGGAGCGCATGCGATCGCCGTATGGCTCGTCGAGCCGGGTGTCCTTGCACAGGTCGCGGGGGCACACGCTCGTGGCCTCCTCGGAGACGTTCAGCCGGTGCGTCTTGGCAAAGAGCGTGAAGATGCTGTTCGGGTGATCCGCCGAGGTGGGCAGCTTGTCTTTCGAGGGCAGGTCGCCGTCGAAGATCGCCGGCTGCGCGCGCTCGGTCGAGTCGTAGATCGTGTAGGCGTTCCGGAACCAGGTGGCCCGCCGGGCCAGCTCCCCGAACGCGGGGAAGCGCTTCGCGTCGACGAGCCCGCGCTCGTCCATCAGCGAGTTGACCGGGAACTCGTCGAACAGGACCACGACCAGGTTCGCGCGCGAGACCCCGCCCACCGTGCGGGCGGTGGCCTCCCCGGCGAAGGCCACCTTCGAGACCGGCGAGACGACCAGGAAGATGAACAGGAACACGAGCGGCGCCGGGGACAGCACGCTCAGGAAGGAGCGCACGGCCTCGGCCCGCGCGTAGGCGAACGCGCCCCCCACGCCGATCGCCGCCGACAGGCCGATCAGCACGGCGTCGGAGGCGTCGGTCGACTTCTTCAGGATCTGAGCCGCGAACAGGCCGACCAACGCGGCGATGAAGAAGAGGTGAAGCCCGAGCCGCGCGTAGCGGTGGATCAGCCCGGCCAGCAACTCGAGAGCGATCCCGATCAGCGGCGGCAGCAGCACCGCGAAGATCCCGAACGAGATGACGTCGAAGGGCGGTGAGCCGCGCGCGGCGAAGAACTCGGGGTTGTCGCCCAGCAGGTTGAACAGCGGCTGGGCGAAAGCGAACGCCGACAGCACCGCCAGGTGCGCGAAGTCCCAGAAGACTCGCTTCCAGAACTCCGAGCGCGCCCCGCGCCGCGGGCGCGTCGCGCGCGCCGTCTCGATGGTGCTCATGCCCGCTTCGGGCGCGCGAAGTAGAGCACCCGCGTGCCGGAGCCGAGACGCTCCGAGCGCTCCACCCGGAACGCGTCGTGCAGGCAGCGCTCGAAGAAGGACAGCTCGTAGTCGGGGTGGAGGCCCTCGCGCTTCGGAGCCAGGAGCGTCTTCACCATCGGATCCTCGCGCGTGGGGAACTCGATCACGAGCGAGCTGCCGAGGCCCGCGAGCCAGTCCACGAACTCCTTCACAGGCACGTTCGCGCTGATCGCGATGTGGTGCACGAGCGCCAGCGCGAGTACCAGGTCGGGCCGGCCGCGGTCGGGCAGGGACTTGCGCTCGAGGCCGCGCCAGCCGAGCCCGGGCGACGGGTCGGCCAGGTTCATGGTCAGGGGCAGGATCCGCTCGTCGCCGGCATCGCGGAGCTCGCGGTAGAGGAGATCGACCGGCCCCTGGTCCGCGTCCACGGCGAGGACGTAGTCGGCTCCCTCGGCGGCGATCCGCGAGTAGCGCCCGTTGTTGCAGCCGATGTCCCAGGCGAGGCGCCAGCGCTGCGCCCCGGCGACCTCGCGCACGAACTCGTCCTTGCGGGCCGCGTCCTCGTCGGTGTAGCTGTTGCGCTCGCCGTACTCGACCCAGACACCCCGCGGCGGGTCCCACTCGAGGCCGCTCACGAGCTTCTTCATCTTCCGCACGTTGGCCACGATCAGCTCTTTGCGGAAGCCGGCCCGCTTGACGTCCTCCTTGACCTCGCCGCCCTTGGACGCGTATCGCCGCTCGAGCCGCGCGTGGGCGAAGACGTGCAGGAACAACCCGCGGCGGAAGCGGTCGCGGAACGACATGACCCCGCGCATCTGGGCCGGCGTGATGCCGTCGATCGAGCCCCGCAGCCAGGGCTGGAATGGCACGCCCTTGATCGCCTGGAGGAGAAGGGGATAGAGGTAGAGCATGCAGAACTGGCGGTAGCCGACCCAGGGCTCCCCGTCGCGCAGGCGCTCGAACGAGCCGATGTCCACGAACCGCGACTGCGAGCCCTTGAACTGCACGTTGTAGGGCGAGGAGTCCTTGAGGATGAGCCCCCGGTCGAGCGAGGAGAGCAGCAGGTCTAGCTGGACCAGCGCCGCGTCCTTCAGCATCGAGAAGGTCCACTCGTAGGGGTACGAGACGAACGGGATCAGCTCGTGCCTGAGGACCCCCGCCGTCTCCGTCGGCAGCAGCTCGGGCAGGCCGTCCTTCTCGACGCGCTCGGTGCGCACGATGCGCTGGTCGTCGAGCAGCCCGGTGGCGTCAAGCGCTTCGAAGTCCTCGAGCCCCTCCTTTGAGAGCGCCCGGTAGACGCTGTCCCCGGCATAGAAGATCCGGCTCTCCGGGTCACGGAACGAGCCGGTCTCGAGCGTGAAGGTCTGCGTCTGAGGAGAGGACATCGGGACCGAAAGAGGACCGCCCGCGCGACGGCGGGCGGCACATGGTAGAAGGCGCGCCGCGGCTCGCGCCGCGGGCTCGGGGACTTAGCCCGAGTCGGCCTTCCCGGCGGCCTCCGCCTCCGGGTCGTCCTTGCGAATCCGCAGGAACCGCAACAGGCGCCGCCAGTAGAGCTTCGCGGTGACTGCCACCGCGGCCAGGCCGCCCGCCAGGATCTGCAGGATCATGCTCCCGCTGCCGGGATCCAGGTATGCGAGAAGGGTGGTCATCAGTGGCTCACGTGTCGGGGACCGGGCCAGGCTAGCAGAGCATGTTGCGGTTCAGTTACCGGTCCCGCAAATGTGAAAACCACGTGATCAGGGGTGGGAGGAGGCAGTCGTAGACATGCCGGCTGCCCACCCGTGCCACGACTCATCGCGGGCGCGCTGGACGTAGCCGGACGATCGCGGGTGGGAGCGAGAGCGGCCAGTCCGCGGCGATCACGAGCGCCCGCTCGGTGCCTCAGGCCAACCAGACGACGGGCCGCTGGAGCTCCCACGCGACCGGTCGTAGCTCGGCTCCGAGGGAAGCAGGACCGGGAGCGCGGCCAGACCGATGCATGCCGCTACGAGTCGGCCATGGCGGGCGGCTGCGCAGCGAGCCTTCGTTCAGGCGATGTGAAGGCCCTGTGGCACCACTACGCTACGCGGGCATCGATGAAGCTGATCATCCAGATCCCCGCCTTCAACGAGGAGGCGCAGCTGCCGAAGACGCTCGCCGACCTCCCGCGCGAGGTCCCGGGCTTCGAGCGCGTCGAGTGGCTCGTGATCGACGACGGATCGACCGATCGCACCGTCGACGCGGCGCGGGAGCACGGCGTGGACCACGTCGTCCGGCTCACGAACAACAAGGGCCTCGCCGCGGCCTTCCAGGCCGGGCTCGACGCCTGCCTGAAGCTGGGCGCCGACGTGATCGTCAACACCGACGCCGACAACCAGTACCACGGCGGCGACATCCCCAAGCTCGTGGCGCCGATCTTGCGCGGCGAGGCGGACATGGTGATCGGCGACCGCGACACCGACTCGATCGAGCACTTCTCGCCCGCTAAGAAGCGGCTTCAGCGGCTGGGGAGCGCCGTGGTGCGGCGGGCCTCCGAGACGCGCGTGCCCGACACGACGTCGGGCTTCCGCGCCTACAACCGCGAGGCGGCCCTCCAGGTCCAGGTGGTCTCGAAGTTCACCTACACGCTCGAGACGATCATCCAGGCGGGCAAGATGCTCGTCGCCGTCGAGCACGTCCCAATCCGGACCAACGAGAAGGCGCGCGACTCGCGGCTGTTCCCCTCGACGTGGGCGTACGTGCGGCGCAACGCGGTGTCGATCTTCCGCATCTACACGCTGTACGAGCCGCTCCGCGTGTTCGTCGTTGCGGCGGGCATCGCGGCGCTCGTCGGCGCGTTCATCTGGGCCCGCTTCCTGTGGTTCTTCTTCTCGGGCGAGGGCGGCGGGCACATCCAGTCCCTGATCCTGGGCTCGACCCTGTTCATCGTGGCCGTGCAGCTCGCCGCCCTCGGCGTGGTGTCGGACATCCTCGCCTCGAGCCGGGTGCTCCAGCAGCGCATCCTCGAGCGGGTGCGGCGGGTCGAGTTGCAGCTCGGGGTCGAGCCCTCGCACTACGAGCCCGGGGCACGGCCCACCGGCCAGCAGCCGACGACCGGGGCGGATGCCGGCGGCGCCACCGGCAAGGCCGAGGAGCGCGAGGCGGTGGCGCCGCGGTGAGCGCCTCCGCCACGACCCAGGTCCCCACCGGGAACACCTTCGACAAGTACGGCTCGAGCAACCCGGTCGTGAAGCGGCTCATGGCCGGCTTTCACGCGGCGCTCGACGAGCTCTGGGCGAAGGCCGACCCCGCGTCGGTGCTCGACGTCGGCTGCGGCGAGGGCGTGCTCACCGTGCAGTGGGCCGACCGGCTCGGGGACGGGCGCGTGGTCGGAATCGACCTCGAGGACCCCACGCTCGAGTCCGAGTGGGCGAAGCGGACTCGCCCCAACCTCGAGTTCCGCGCGGAGGAGGCGACCTCGCTGTCCTTCCCGGACGACGAGTTCGACATGGCCGCGGCGATCGAGGTGCTCGAGCACGTCCCGGACCCCGAGGCCACGCTCGCCGAGATGGCGCGCGTGGCGCGCCGACATCTGCTCGTCTCCGTCCCGCGCGAGCCGCTCTGGCGTGCCCTCAACATGGCCCGCGGCGCGTACTGGCGCTCGCTCGGGAACACCCCCGGTCACGTGAACCACTGGTCGAAGCGGGCCTTCGCCTCGCTGCTGGACCGCTACGGGACGGTCGAGGAGGCCCGCGCTCCCTTCCCGTGGTCCATGCTGCTTGTCCGCCTCGGCTAGGACGTACGGCCGGGGCGCCGCGATCCTCTCCGTGGGGATCGGGGTCACCGGCCTCATCACATACGCATACTTCTCGCTGGCGAGCCACTCGCTCTCCGAGTCCGACTACGGCGGGATCACCCTCCTCTGGTCGGCCGTGTTCATCACGGTCTCGGTGCTCTACCGCCCCGTCGAGCAGCTCCTCTCGCGCACGATCGCCGAACGCGACGCGCGCGGGCATGAGGGCTACGAGCACCTGCGCGTGGCCGCCACGATCCAGCTCGCCCTCGCGCT
Source organism: Actinomycetota bacterium (assembly GCA_046728795.1). Lineage (GTDB taxonomy): Bacteria > Actinomycetota > Thermoleophilia > Solirubrobacterales > Thermoleophilaceae > JBKPFJ01. The sequence goes on from JBKPFJ010000008.1 coordinate 15,125, forward strand.
CGTCTTCGTCGTGGGCGCCCTCGCCCTTCACGGCCCGCTCGAGGACGACCTCTTCGGCGGCTCCTCCACGCTCTACTGGGTCCTGATCGTCGCGGTGCTCGCCTACGCGGCGAGCTACTTCGCGCGCGGGTTCCTCGCCGGAAACCGCCGCTTCGGCCTCTACGGGGGACTCGTGCTCATGGAGGCCAGCTCGCGGTGCCTGTTCTCGCTGGTCGTCGCTGTCGGCATCTTCGAGGGGCAGTCCGTCGTGGCGCTCGGCATCGCCGCGGCGCCGATCGTCTCGCTCGCCGTGGTGCCGTGGGCGATCGGCCGTCGGCTCGCGCCGGGCCTCGCCGACCCCTCGTCGGACGTGCTCGACGACGCCGCCCGCGGCGAGCCCGCCGGAGAGCCGGAGTTCACGCTCTCCCACGGGACCGGGTTCGCCGTGGCGGTGCTGCTCGTGATGCTCTCCGAGCAGACGTTCCTGAACGCCGGGCCGCTGATCGTCAAGGCGACCGAGGGCGCCGCCGGGGCCGCGCTCGCGGGCTTCGTCTTCAACGCCCTGCTGATCGCCCGCGCCCCGCTACAGCTCTTCCAGGCGGTCCAGACGTCGATCCTCCCCCACCTCACGGTCCTCCGGGCGACCGGAGAGACCGATCCCTTCCGGCGCAGCGTGAACGTCACGCTCGCCGCCATCGCCGGCTTCGCCGGGGTCGTGGCGGTCGTGATGCTCGCCGCCGGTCCGGCGGTGATGGGGATCGTCTTCGGCGGCGACTTCGACTACGCGCGCGGCGGGCTTGTGCTGATCTCGATCGGCATGGGGCTCTACCTGTCGGCCGCCACCCTCAACCAGGCCGCCCTGGCCCAGGGCCGGGCGCGCCAGGCGGCGGCCTGCTGGGTGGGCTCGGCGGTGGCGTTCGTGCTCTTCCTGTTGATCCCGAGCTTCGAGGACAGCGTGCTCCAGGTCGAGACGGGCTACGTGGCGGCGGCGCTCCTCCTGTGCTCGCTCCTCTACGCGCTGTACCGGAGGGCCTGATGGCCGACTCGGTGACGATCCCCGCCCGCTTCAACGGTCCGCCGGGGACGGGTAACGGCGGCTACTCCTGCGGGCTCGCCGCGGGCCTGCTCGGGGCCGAGGTCGCCGAGGTGTCCCTGCGCTCCCCGCCGCCGCTCGAGCGGTCGCTGGTCGTGCGCCGCGAGGGGCCCGCGGTCCGAATCCTCGACGGGGAGGCGCTCGTGGCGGAGGCCGCGCCCGCCGAGCTCACCCTCGACGTCCCGGGCCCGGTGAGCGTCGAGGAGGCCGCGCAGGCCGCGCGGGCGGGGTACGAGCGCTGGGCCGCCGGCCACCCCTTCCCGACCTGCGTGGTCTGCGGCCCGCGACGCGAGCCCGGTGACGGCTACCGGGTCTTCCCAGGCCCGATCGGCGACGGCCGCTTCGCCGCGGTCTGGACACCCGACTCCTCCGTGACGGACGACTCGGGGCGGGTGCGGCTCGAGTGCGCCTGGGCGGCGCTCGACTGCCCCACGAGCGCCCCCGTCATGAACCACGACAAGGACCCGCCGGTCGTGCTGGCCAGGCTCAGCGCCCGGGTCCACGAGCGGCCACTTCCCGGCCAGCCGCACGCCCTCGTCTCGTGGCCGATCGCCGCTGAGGGCCGCAAGCGCCACTCGGCCGCGGCGCTCTACGACGAGGAGGGCCGGCTGCTGGCCCTCGCCCGGGCCCTCTGGATCGAGTTGCGGCGCTAGTCGCGCGAGTGCGCCCGCGGGCGGTGGGAGCGTTCCGGGCGCGTGGCCCCGGTCGCCCCGCCCCAGTAGGGTCCCCGGGATGCCGCGGACGGCCTACCGCACCTGCCCCTTCTGCGAGGCCACCTGCGGCCTCGAGATCGAGATGGAGGGGCGCGACGTGGTCTCGATTCGTGGCGACGGCGAGGACGTCTTCAGCGGCGGCTTCCTGTGCCCGAAGGCGTACGGGCTGAGGCAGCTCCACGACGACCCCGACAGGCTCCGCACGCCGCTCGTGCGCCGCGGTGGCGAGCTCGTCGAGGCCAGCTGGGATGAGGCGTTCGCAGAGGTCGACCGGCGGCTCTCGCCACTCCTGGCCGAGCACGGCCGGGATGCCGTGGCCGTCTACATCGGCAACCCGAACGCCCACAACCTGTCCAGCCTGATCTACGGACCGGTCTGGCTGCGGGCGCTCGGCAGCCGCAACGTGTACACGGCCAGCACGGTCGACCAGATGCCGAAGCAGGTCTCGTCGGGGCTGATGTTCGGCACGATGCTGTCCGTCCCGATCCCCGACGTGGACCGCTGCGACCACCTGCTGATCCTCGGCGCCAACCCGCTCGTCTCGAACGGCAGCCTCCTGACCGCGCCCAACATGCGCGGGCGCCTGCGCGCGATCCGGGAGCGCGGGGGCAAGGTCGTGGTGGTCGACCCCAGGCGCACCCGCACCGCCGAGGAGGCGGACGAGCACTACTTCATCCGGCCGGGCGCCGACGCCCACCTGCTGTTCGGCATCGTGCACACGCTGCTGGACGAGGGCCTAGCCGCTCCAGGGCGACTGGCCGAGCACTGCGCCGGCCTCGAGGAGGTGGAGCGCCTGGCGCGGGACTTCCCGCCGGAGCGGGTGGCCGGGGCGTGCGGCATCGCGGCGGACGAGATCCGCCGCCTGGCGCGTGAGCTAGCCGCCGCCGAACGGGCCGCCTGCTACGCCCGGATTGGGACCACGACGCAGGAGTTCGGCACGCTCGCCAGCTGGCTCGTCGACGTCGTGAACGTCCTCACCGGCAACCTCGACCGCGAGGGCGGCGCCATGTTCACCCGCGCTGCCGCGGCCCAGCGCAACGGCCAGGGCGCGCCCGGCAGCGGCAAAGGAGTCCGCGTGGGGCGCTGGCGTAGCCGGGTCAGGGGCCTGCCGGAGGCCTTCGGAGAGCTGCCCGTGTCGTGCCTTGCGGAGGAGATCGAGACCGAGGGCGAGGGCCAGGTGCGCGCGCTCGTGACGGTCGCCGGAAACCCGGCGGTCTCGACGCCGAACGCGGCCCGGCTCGAGCGGGCGATCGAATCGCTCGAGTTCATGCTCGCCGTGGACATCTACGTGAACGAGACCACCCGCCACGCAGACGTCGTCCTTCCCGCTCCCGAGCCTCTCGAGAAGTCGCACTACGACCTCGCTCTCTATCAGCTCGCGGCGCGCAACGTGGCCAACTTCTCGCCGCCGATCCTCGAGCGCGAGGACGGGCAGCCGGCCGAGTGGCAGATCTTCCTGCGCCTGGCGGGAGTGGTCGCGGGCCAGGGGCCGGACGCGGACATCGAGGCCCTCGACCGGTTGACGATCGAGGCGCTCGTCGGGCGAGAGCTGGCCGAGCCGCATTCGCGCGTCGCAGGGCGGGACCCGGCCGAGCTGATCGATGCGCTCGAGCCGCGGCGTGGGCCCGAGCGGGCGCTCGACTTCATGCTCCGCGTCGGCCCCTACGGCGACGCCTTCGGAGCCGACCCGGACGGCCTCACGCTCGACCTGCTCGAGCGCAGCCCCCACGGGGTCGACCTCGGGCCGCTCGAGCCGCGCATGCCGGAGGTGCTGCGCACCCCGTCGGGGAAGATCGAACTGGCGCCGCCCGACATCGTCGGGGACGTGGCTCGCCTGCGGAGCGCCCTGTCTCGCTCCACGAACGGGGGCATGGTCCTGGTGGGCCGGCGACAGCTCCGCTCTAACAACTCGTGGATGCACAACCTGGACGCGCTCGTGAAGGGGAAGGACCGCTGCACGATGCACGTCAACCCGGCCGACGCCGAGCGGCTCGGACTCGCCGACGGCGGCCTGGCCGTGGTCAGCTCCGCGGCGGGCGAGCTCGAGGCTCCGGTCGAGCTCACCGACGCGATCATGCCGGGGGTCGTCTCGATCCCGCACGGCTGGGGGCACGACGCGGACGGCGTGCGCCTGCGGGTAGCGCGGCGGCACGCCGGGGTGAACAGCAACCTGCTGGCGGACGAGACCGTGGTGGAGCCCCTGTCGGGGAACGCCGTGTTGAACGGGATCCCGGTGGAGATCGGCCCGGTCTGAACCGGCGTCGGGTCAGACGATCTGATGCAGCATCGAGCCGCCGCAGTTGCGGCAGGTGACGTTCGCCGTGTCCGACATGCGGGCGATCGTCGAGTGAGCGCCGCAGTTGGGGCACTCGGAACGGAGCTCGAAGCGCCGGAGACAGTAGACGCAGCGGTAGCGCCCGGCCAGGTTCGTGCCGCGCAGCCACGGCTCGCCGCAAGCGGGACAGCTCGGCCCCAGGAGGGAGCCCTCCGCAGTCATGCCTTGATTGTGACGCGCGGGTACGTCAGCTACCGAGCAGCCCCGCGTGACCGCGCAGCCACGCCGCGGCATCCATGGGCCGGCCCCCGGCCGGCTGGACCTCGAGGAGCTCGAGCGTCCCGTCCACGGTCCCCAGCAGCAGGCTCCCGTCCCGGGCGGCAAGCCTGCCGGGTGCGACGCCATCGCCGTCGCGGGCAGCCGCCCGGCGCACCCCCAGCCGAGCGTCCCCCGACAGCTCCAGCCACGTGCCGATGTGCGGGTTGAGCGCGCGCACCCTGCGCTCGAGCGCGCGCGCCCCCAGCGACGGGTCGAGGCGCCGGTCGGCGGCGACGATCTTCTCCGCGTGGGTCACGCCCTCGCGGGGCTGCTCCCGGCACTCCGGGGAGGTGTCGAGCGCCTCGACGAGCAGCTCGCCCCCGAGCCTGGCGAGGCGGGGAGCCAAAGACCCGTAGTCGTCCTCGGGTCCGATCGGCTCGGACGCCTGCAGGCAGACCGGGCCGGCGTCGAGCTCCGCCGTCGGGCGCATGATCGAGATGCCGCTCAGCTCATCCCCCGCCTCGATCGCGCGCTCGACGGGAGCGGCGCCGCGCCAGCGCGGCAGCAGGGAGGGATGCACGTTCAGCATCCGGTGGTCGGAGAGCAGCGGCTCCCTGATCAGCGCGCCGAACGCACAGATGCAGACGGCCTCGGGGCGCGCGGCGGCGATCGCCGCGCGGGCGTCCTCCGCGTTCACGCTCTCCGGCTGTTCCAGCTCCAGGCCGAGCTCGCGCGCCGCCTCGGCCACCGGAGGAGAGGCGAGCTTAAGCCCCCTCCCCCGCGGCCGATCGGGGCGCGTGACCACGAGCTCGGGGCGGTGCTCGCTCGCCGCGAGCCGCTCCAGCACGGTGACCGCGAAATCGGAGGTCCCGAGGTACACGGTGCGCACGAAGGCGCAGGCTAACCACCAGCCCTGGGGATCGGGGAGGTTCGCGACAGGCTCCCGCCCCGGAGGCTGGGCATGTGCTCCGCCGCGGCGCCGGGCCGGTCCGGGCCCGACAAGAGTACGCGGCGGTGGCGTTCCGCCCCCAACCGGAGGCGTCCGGCCACCCGCTCCACGCGGAGCTGCTGAGCGAGGTCGCGCGGCTGACCTCGCGCGCGCTCGAGCACCGCGAGCGCGGGGAGCTCACCGATTCCAATCCCAGGCCCGAGATCGACGGCCTCGCCGAGACCCTGGAGCGGGTCGACGCGCAGACCGACCTCCACTGCGAGGACGTCGCCCGCCTCGCCCGCGCCAGGGCGAGCGATGGGACTCAACCCGCCCGACCTCGTCGAGGTCGACCTGGCGGCACGGCTCCACGACGTGGGGAAGGTACGGGTCCCGCTGGAGCTGCTGCGCAAGCCGGCGCCCCTAAAGGCATTCGAGTGGGAGCTGATGAAGCTCCACCCGTATGGGGAGAGGACATCGTC
>JBKPFJ010000188.1:0-9496 GCA_046728795.1 Actinomycetota bacterium
GATCAGGCCTCGCCGTCCTCTCCCAGCACGGTGTAGACGCGTCGCCGCGCGTCGTTGAGGATGTCCCGCGTCTTGGCGATCTGATCCTCGGAGCCGGTCCGGACCACCTGGATGATCGCCGCCCCGAGCTGAAAGGCCGAGTCGCGCAGGCTCGACGCGTGGCCCTGGCCCGCGTCGGTGACCTCCTCCCAGGGCGGACGGTCGAGCCCCTCCGCCTCTCCCCGGCCGGCCTCGGTCAGCGAGAAGCGCCGCTTGCCCTCCGACTCCTCGCCGGTGACGAGCCCCTCGTCCTCGAGCAGCTGGAGCGTGGGATAGATGGACCCGGCGCTCGGCCGCCACAGGCCGTTGGTGCGTGCCTCGAGCTCCTGGATCATCTCGTAGCCGTGCATCGGCCGCTCTGCGAGCAGCGCGAGGATGGCAGCGCGCACGTTTCCGCGCCGCACCCGCGGACCGCCGCCGCGCCCGCCGAACGGCGGGCCCCACGGCCCAAAGCCGCCCCATGGCCCGCGCTGCCAGCCGCCGCGCGGCCCGCCTCCCGAACCTCGGTGGTAATGCATTCCGTGACCGAACATTGCGTTCTCTCCTTCGAGCTGACGTGAGCTAACGCGATATATCGTAACCATATCGGGAACGATGTAAGGGCGGGGCCTGCTGACGACGGCCGAGGTGGCCGCCGTGATGACCGAGCACCTGGGCGTACCCGACCCGGACGCGGTCGAGGCCTCGCTCGTCACGGCCACCGGCGAGGGACGCGCCGATCGCCGGCCGGTGGGCGACGGCTCGCTCTAGGCTCCGGCGGATCCTCAGCGCCTCGCTTGAGCAGCCCGGCCTGCGCGCCGCGACCACCCCATGGCTGTGTGCTTCGGCGCTGGTGGCCCGACGGTCCCGTCGCGGGCGACGATGCAGCGGCCGCCGATGCCGCGCGTAGCCCCACCCTCCTGGCTAGAGGTCGGTATCCGGACCCTAGCCAGGACAATGAGGCACTCAGGGGTCGGGATCGGGGGTGAGCTCGCCGCCGCCACGCCCCCGCTCGCCCGCGGCCGCCGAGCGCTTAGGCTCGACAACGCTTAGATGGCCCACTCGCCCGCCAGTAGGCGTGGAAGTACAGGGTCGAGTAGGCGCAGGGTCAGCCCCCAGAGGAGGTGCCCGCCCTCCACGGGAACGCACTCCACGAGCCTTTCCTCGGGCCAGGCGGGAGACGAGAGCGCCTGTTCGCGGCGCGCAGCTGGGTCGCCCAGCGCGCGAACCAACGGCACGACCACGCCGGTGATCTCGCCCGCCGCGACTCGCCACCGGTTCGGGGGGCGTATCCGCGCCAGGAAGGGGTGTACGCGGAAGTGCGTCGTGCGAGTGTCAACGGGTCCAAGCGAGGCGAGTACCTCCACCTCGCCTCGGCTGAGGCCGATCTCCTCCTCGGCCTCTCGCAACGCGGTCTCGAGCGGCGACGCATCGTCCGGCTCGGACTGGCCGCCCGGCAGTCCGAGCTGCCCGCCATGCACGCCCTGGTCGCCGCGCACGACGAGGACGACCCGAAGCTCGCCGCTTCCATCACGGAACACGGGTACGAGAACAGCGGCCTCCTTCCGGGCCCGCCTGAGCTGGTCGGCCGGCACTGATTCATCCATCCGGTTGGTCACCCGCATTTTGAATCTCGCCGCAGCTCTTCTGACCGCAGCTCGGCCGAGTCCGGCCGAGCCCCGCGCGACAGCGACTTGCCTCTCAGCTCAAGAGTTCGATCCGGAAGGCGTGATAAGCCGCCGTATCGATGTTCTCCACGGAGTGCGGACCCTCGGGATCCATGCACGTCGCACGGATCGTCGGCTGACCCACAGAGGGCTCTGATTCGAACGTGAGCACGTCGGACTCGTAGTAGCGGATACGTGTGGGTCCGTCGACGATCATCACGCTCGGGTGTCGGTGAACGTGCTCGGGCTCGCGCGCGCCCGGCTCAATCCGAATCTCGAGGACCCTCGCTCGCGCGCTTTCGAGCAAGATGCGATGCGAGTCCGGGGCCGCGACCGGCCCCTCGAGTTCGGGCGGCCACGGCCACTCAGCCATGCCAGATGTCCCCGGTGACAATTTTCATGGCTCGCTCCAGCGCACGCCGCGAACTATCGATATCAGAGTGGGAAACCGATGGTCGATCGGAGCGGTCATCTCGCCATTCCGGCTGCGTCGGCGCGACTTACCTCCTCTCGCTCTGTCAGCGCGAACCGATTGCCCTCCGGGTCCTGGAACATCGACCACCAACCGAACGGCCGCTCGACAGGAGGCTGCGGGAACTCGACCCCCCTGGCGGTCAGCTCCTCGTACGTCCGGGCGAGATCGTCGCAGTAGAAGAAGACGTTACACGTGGGGATCTCGTCCCGGGCGGCGGGTGGCTCCCCGTGCCGCAGGTTCAGTACGACGGTCACCGCCCGATCGGGCGTCCGCACTTCGAGCCAGCGTCCCTCGTCCCCGTAGGGCGCGTCCTGGGCGAGCTCGAAGCCCATGGTCTCGGTCCAGAATGCCAGCGCTCGATCCTGATCTTCGACCGCGATCAGAACCTGGTTGATCCCTCCGATCATCTCCGCACCTCCTGCGGTCGCCTTGTAACTGTTGAGCACGCTAGCGCCGCGCGAGGAGTCTTCGATGCCAAATATGGCGCGCGTAGACCGCTCTGTAGCATCCAATGCTATGGATGCACTCGATCGTGAAATTCTCAGCCACCTGCAGGAGAATGGGCGGCTTGCCAACACGGAGCTTGCCGAGCGGATCAACCTCAGTCCGACACCTTGCCTTCGCCGCGTGCGCAAACTGGAGCAATCGAACGTCATCACCGGCTACCGAGCGATCGTCGATCCGTCCGCCGTCGATCGCGGCTTCCAGGTCCTTGTCCACGTGACGATGGAGGTCAAGGACCGCCAGGACACCATGGAGGCGTTCGAGGCTGAAGTGGCCGAGCTGGACGAGGTGACGGAGTGTCGCCGCATGTTCGGCGATCCTGACTACCTGCTCTGGGTAGCCGCTGCCGACCTAGAGGCCTACGAGAACCTCTACATGACGAAGCTCGTGGGTCTGCCCGGGGTCGCCCGCACCGTATCTCAGCTGACGATGAAGACGGTCAAGCCCGGCGGGCGCCTTCCGCTCTAGCGGATACGCGTAAATCCACTCGGGGGCGGGCTCCCGCTACTCGACCAGCAGCTCGCTGAGCTCGGCGGTCAGCTGTTCGGTTAGTTCCGGGCGTCCGTCGAAGCGGGCCGGGGTGGTTTGAAAGAGGACGACCGACCAGTCGTCGTCGGCCCGCTGAGCGACGACGGTTTGGATCGAGTTGCGCTCCGGCATGATCTCCGCGCCACCGGGAGGGACCATGCCGGCGACGGCGTGAAGGACTCCAGCGTCGTGGCCCAGCGGCCTCACCGAGCGGACCTTGGTCACGTACCGCGCCGTCTCATGGTCGGCGAAGATCCGCCCCAGCTCCGCCACGATCCGATCGCGACCCAGCATTTGGCTTCCATCGAACCCGACCACGAGGCCATCGCGGGCCACGGGAGCCGCCATCTTGACGGCATCACCCGAATTCCAGCCGTCGATCAGGCGTCCGTAGAGGCTGGTGAGCGCTTCCTCGACAGTCAGGATTCGTCAGCCTAACCCAACGGCGGCCGCCCACTTGCATAGAGGAGCCCTCACGGAACCGCGCCGGAGTTCGACGGTGTCCCGAATCCTGAGACTTTCCGCCCCGTGGCGGGTCGCGCCAGTTGGGTGATCGGGGTCGGTGCCGCCGGCAGCCGATCCACCGGGCCACCAAAATTCTCCCCGCTGGCATGTCAATGAAAGGTGGCGAGGATGAAGGTCGAAGCCACGGTCGTCTTCAAGCTCCAGGCGAGCTCGCTCTCCGAGGCCGGGTCCGTCCTCGACGACGTGCTTGGACGAGCGCGTGGAAGAGACGACGTCGACGTCGGGCAGATCACCGTGACGACGCCACCGGGCGCCACACCCGTGAGCCTGCCCGCGGTGTCCGCGCCAGGCGAATACCCACCGGGCGTGCCGCATCCGGGCGGCAGTGGCGGCGCCTAGCGACCGGGCGCGATCAGAACCGGAACTGGGCGAGTGTCGCTGTCATGTGAAAGCGGGCGCGAGCTCGGCGGCGAAGCAGACGGCTGAGCGTCGTCCGGAGCGAGTGCATGCGGGCGCACTGTCGTCGCAACTGCTTTGTGGCCGAAGGAGTCGCCTGCAGTCGCGGTGCGAGCGCCGGGCCGAAATGCCCGCCGCTCGTCCGAGGCGGCAGTCATCGGCGCTGAAGTCGAGACGCCCGCTTCCCTGGGTTGCGGCAGTCTGGCGCCCTCGGTCGGCTTCTGGACGGGAGCGACCCGCCGCGAGGTCGCTGGCGCCTCATCCGGTTGTGCGGTTGCGTGCTTGCCTGTCTCGCCTCGACGGTGCGGTGGGTCACGGGCAGGGGGGCCGCCCGCCGACGGAGATGATGTTGTTGCCCGTCTCTCTCGCGATCGGGTCGCCTTGGTGGTCGTATGCGATCACTTCGATCGCCTCGGGGTTGTAGGGGTGTTCTTCTGGGGGACAGTGCCGCGGGTCGTAGAGTGCGCCGTAGCCCAGCCAAGCCTGTGGCAGGAACCCGATGAAGACGCCGAAGGGGCGATCGGCGCCGGCCCGCTCCTGCAATTCAGCCGTCACGCTGGCGAAGTGGACCGGCGCGTCGCGCTTGGCGCCGTGCTCGTCCTTGTAGAGAATCCGAATCTCGCTCACGTCGGAGCGCGCGAGGCCCGCGATTTGGACGTGGGTCGTGTAGCTCGGATCGAAGATCGCTCCGCCGCGCTTGACCACGGCCTCGTCGACACCGGCCGGCGGAAACTCCGGATAGCAGCCGAACTGCGGGCTGACCTGCCCCACGCGCGCGTCCGGCCATTCGAGATTCAGGCAGTGCCGGAAGTCCTCGGCCGTTCGATCTGAGTGGGCAGGCCGGGGAAAGCTCTCGAGCACGAACTCGTAGCGGGCGCCGTCGGGGGCGCGGCCGGCCGCGAGCACCATCGCGCTGTTCGGTTCCCTCTGAAGATCGCCGCGCGGGCGAGGTCCGTCGACGGTCGCAGGGTCGCCGGGCTCGGCGAGCCCGAGCCACTCGCCGACAAGGCCGGTCGCGGCCCTGCCCGGGGCGGTCAGGAGGGAGACTGCGACCAGTGCCGCGGCGCACGCCAGGACGAGGGCGCGCCGCTGGGACCGCCGCCGGGGCCCGGCGCGGTTTGCCATGGCCCGCTCGAATTCCTCCCCGAAGGCCTTGACGAGCGGGAGCTGTGTTCCGTCTGGGTCACGCATCTTGATCACCTCTGGATTGCTGCCACGCCGTCGAGCGTCGATCCCAGCGCTCGAAGTGCGCGCGACACACGCGCTCGGGCTGCTTGCTCGCTGATGCCGAGCCGGCCCGCCACATCCGGGTAGGAAAGCTCTCGCACGACTCGCAGCTCTAGCGCTGAGCGATGCGCCGGAGCCAGCCTGCTCAAATGCTCGGCCAGAATCCCTCGCATCGCGTCGAGGCCCGCGAGCTCCTCGATCCGCGCGTACTCCCCCTCGACCAGTTGCGGCCGTTCGAGCCCCAGCCGGCGGAGTGCTCGCCGCTCCGCCTTGCCGCGCCTGACGTACATCGCAAAGCGGCGTCGCGCGATGCCGAACAGCCACGCCCGGGCCTCTTCCTCGGTCGAGCCCCGGAAACGCCGACGACCCAGGTACGCCTTGGCGAAGGTCTCCGCCATCAGATCAGCCGCCGCCTCCGCGTCGTAGGTCCGTCGTGCGAAGAAGACGACAAGGTCCTGGGCCGCCCTCCGGTAGAGCCTCGAGAACCCCACGTCGTCTAGCGTCAGGCTGCCCTGGTCGGGATCGGACGGCTCGATCGGTGTCGAACTCATGACCTGACAGTTGCTCGGCGGCCGATCCTGTGACCCACCACCGCCCACCCGAGCACCCGCACTACGTCGCAACTGAGCCGCGCGGTCCCTGCCGCAACACGGCCAGCCGCTCCAAGCAGTCAAGGCGTTCCAGTAGGCCCCCGACTCTTCTCGGTCCTGCGAAGCGATCCCGCGGCCATCCCTGTCGGGACTGTGAGCTCCACGAGCAGGTCGTCGCATGGCCTGGCGAGTCACCGACCCGCCCGCAACCTGCGTCTCCACGAGCAGCCGAAGCCGCCGCCGAGAGTGCTGGAATCCCATGCGTTTCGCGGAGCTGCCGACGGCGCTCGCATGGGACGAGCGCTAGGAGCCGAGTGGCGGGTCTGCCGCCTACTGCGTTGGGAGAGGAGCGGGACTGGTCGGTTACGGGTTCATGAGGCCGGGCGTCGCGAATCGGCTCCGGCGACGGGCTCGGTCCGCGAGCCGGTTCGCCGCGTGGCCGCCGCTTTGTGCACCGGGCCTTGCTCGGCGCAACCTCACGCTGTCCGTGGAGGCGGGTCAACCGTGGCCGTGCGTGCGGATGTGAAGAAATCGACTAGGACCGGCGAGAGCGTGCCCATCTTCACGTTGTGGCTTACGCCCGGGAGGGCGCGGTGCTCTGCGTTCGCGAGGGCGGCGGCGATCGCGGCGGCGCCCTTGCGGAGCTTCTCCGGGCTCTTTTCGCCGCTCACGATCAGCGTCGGGGTCGCCACGCGCGCCCAGTAGGCGTCGTCGACCGGGCGCCCGCGGACGTAGCGGTCGATGAGGGCGGCCTCGTACGGGAGCGTGTGCGCCGTCGCCTTGAGCTTGGACCACATGGGCGGCCACATGCTCATCAGCGACGGGATCAGGGCCGGCATCCCCATCACCTGCGCCATGAAGTACTTCACCGCCTCCGACGTCCGCCCGCGGTCCACGAGCGCGCCCACCTGCGGCACGAAGTCGTCCGGCGGAAGGCCGTCGTTTGCATCGACGATGAAGGGAGGCTCGTAGGCGGCGATCTTCTCGATCGGCACGCCGGCGCGGGCGGCTTCGAGCGCGAGGATGCCGCCGGAGGACATCCCCCAGACGGCCGCGGAACGGCCGGCGACCGCGATCATCGCCTGAAGATCCTCGAACTCGCGCTCGAGCGCGTACGGTTTCGTGTCGCCGCTGTCGCCGCGGCCACGCCGGTCGTAATTCAGCACGGTGAAGCGCTCCGAGAGCAGTTCCGCGAGCTCCGACGAAACCCTTCCACCTTCGCCAGCTGAACGCGCCGCCGACGAGGATGACCGGCGGTCCCTGGCCGACGCGGTCGAACGCGATCTCGGTGCCGTCGCTCGACTTGATCGTCTCCACTGCGTCTCCTCGCTTTGAAGGGTCTTCTTCTTGGTTCGACGTGCCCGGAGGGGCGAACTCACCGGGCGTCCTGCGGGCGGTTCGATCACCGCTCAGGTTGCCAGAATGCCACCGGAGCGCTGTCCTGCGTCGCGACCACTGCTCGCCAGCCCGCCGGCCCCTCGCGCGAAGCGAGCACGACGGTCGCAAGGATCAACACCCTCGCGGCGGGGGCGACATGCGTCAGCTCGCGGGTGGCCTCGATCCAGTCGAGGTCCGCATGCGGACGTCCATCGGCACCACATCGGGATCGAGCCGACGGGTCGCTAGACGGCCTCACAGCAAAGCAGGCATGGCGCCGGCCCGGGCAGAGGAACCCGCTTGGGACGAGCTGCGGTCGTGAGTGCCGCTGGGCACCCTTTCGCTTGGTCCGCCGTTGCCGAAGCCGCCATGTCTACAGGCGACGCTCGTCTCCATCGTCCATTCCCGGCGTGTTGCGCGACCGTCGCGAGACGCTCGCTTCCCCGCGAAGCCTGACCGGCGACGCGTGCGGTCCTGCGAGGGGGTTAATACCCCCTAGGGGTACGCTACGATTCTTGGTTCCAATCGCATGGCGACCCTGCACGCGAAAACAGTCCTCGTCACCGGCGCAACCGGACGACTCGGAGCGATCGTCGACCTCCTGCTGGCGCGAGGCCACCGCGTGCGCACGACCACTCGCGACCCAACCTCACGCTCCGCCGAGAGGCTGCGGGCCCTGGGCGCCGAGGTGCTCCACGGAGACTTCGACGATCCGGCCACCATCGAGGCCGCCGCGATCGGGGTCGACGCGCTGTTCGCCACCGGCACGGCCCATCGAGTCGGCTGAGGGCGAGGTCCATCACGGCCGCAACGTCGCCGACGCGTCGGCCGCGGCGCGAGTGCCCCACCTCGTCTACTGCTCCGGCGACGGAGCGGCCTCGGACAGCCCGCTGCCGCTGTTCCGAGGCAAGTTCGAGGTCGAGGAGCATATGCGCACGCTTGGAGCGCCCCACACCATCCTCGCACCGACCTACTTCATGGAGAACTTGTTCAACCCGTGGAACCTGCCGGCGTTGAGGGCCGGGGTGTTTCCCAGCCCGATTCCCGTCGACCGCGCCCTGCAGCAGACCTCCATCGCCGACTTGATCGCGTTCGCGGCGCTCGTGATCGAGCGGCCCTCGGAGTTCATCGGCGAGCGGGTTGCACTCGCCTCCGACGAGCTGAGCGGGGACGAAGCCGCCGCGGCCCTCGCGCGCGCCCTCGGGCGAGACTTCGACGCCGAGCAGATCGCGGCCGCGGAGCTGAGCCCCCCGCTTCGCGCCCTGTTCGCCTGGCTCGAGCGCACCGGCCGTGCGGTCGACATCGAGGCGATGCGCCGCCGCTACCCCGAGGTCGGCTGGCATCGCTACGAAGACTGGGCCCGCTCGCAGGCGTCCCGCTTCGCCGATCTCTGCCGCCATCCCGCCGGCCTCGCTGGCTGAGGTCAGCTCACGCCTCGGAGCGAATGTCAGGCGCCGGCCGCGAACCTCGGGCGGCCCCAGGGTGGCCTGCTCACGGATGCTGCCGGAATGAGACGCCTTGAGCGTGGCCCCGCTCGCTTCGCCCGAGAGCGCCGGCCCCGCCGGCATCGACTACTGCAATCGCCGACGAAAGCGAGCATGCGCTGACGCGCTGCTCACACGGCTGCCGCTCGTGCGATGCGCTAGCGGGCGTCGCCTCTTCGGAGGCGCCTCCCTTCCACGCCAAGCAGCGGTCTCAGCCTTCGGGATGCGATGAGGGTGTGGCGACGGTCAGTCGAGGATCGTCAGGTCGAGCCTGCGGAGGCGCTCGGGGTCGCCGAGGATGTCGATCTCGGCGATCTTCCCGCCCCGGACCGTAATGCCCCCGACCGAGAACGGCTCTCCGTCGCGGGTTGCGACCCACCCGACGGTGCCGTTGACGAGCGCCGGCTTGACCAGCAGGCCTAGCTGCGAGGCGATGCGTGCCTGGCGGGCGACCTCCTCGGCCCCGCGGACCTCCCTCGAAGCAGGTGCCGCCAGCGGACCAAAGTCGCGTCTGAGCACGACATCTGGGTCGAGCACCGCGACCAGCCGCTCGAAGTCACTCTCCCGCGCGGCCGCGAGAAACGCCTCGACGACCTCTCGCTGAGCGTCCACGTCGGCGTCGGGGACGGCGTTCTCTGCCCTCACGCGGCGGCGGGCGCGACTCGCCAACTGACGCGCCGCGTCGGGGGAGCGGTCGACGATCGG